>JBAVOB010000209.1:0-5953 GCA_049691655.1 Steroidobacteraceae bacterium
GCGCCGCAGTGCTGCCCGCTCGGCAACGAAGCGGCCGCCCGGTTGATAGGCCACGAGGAGCGTCGAGCCGGTGGCCGCACCCGCGCCTGCGGCATTGAGACCGGGGAGCGATGCCCGGCCGAGCCACATGCCAAGGCCGACCAGCGCCACGGATGCGGTGACTGCAAACAGGGCAAGCGGCGCGCGAGCACTGCGGAGGGGTCGCGCGATCCCTGCGGGCGCGAGCGTAGGAGATGCATCCGACGCCGCGCGCTCCGCGACGATCCCCGCTGCGATGGCGGGCCACAGGTCGCGCCCCGGTGGCACTTCGACCGGCAGCTCGCCGATGGTCCGGATTCCTGTGTCGTTCATACAATGCCTCGATTCAGCCTGGACGCCAGCAGTTGCCGCGCGCGGTGCAGCTGCGCCTTGCACGTGCCCGCCGCAAGCCCGAGCATCTCGCCCGCCTCGACGCTCGTGTACCCATAGAGGGCGCACAGCACGAGCGCATCGCGCGCCCCGTCGGGAAGCGCTGCGACCGCAGTTTCGATCTCGGCCAGCTCGACCGGCGTGTCGAAGACCCATGACAGCTCGCCGAGCGCATCGGGATCGGGCGGCAGCGGTTCCTCGCGCGTCGGCACGCGGCGGCGCTCGAGCACGACGTTCACCGCAATACGATGCAGCCAGGTACCGAAGCTGCTGCGCGCTTCGAACCGCGGCAAGGCGCGCCAAGCCCGGATGAAGGCTTCCTGCGTGCAGTCCTCGGCGGCCGCCGCGTCGCGCGCCATCCGCAGGCACAGGCCGTGTACGCGCCCCACGTGCTCGCGATACAGACGCTCGAACGCCCGCGCGTCGCCCCGGCCGGCCCGGCGCGCCAGGGCCTCGTCGAAGTCCATCACGGTGGCCGTATCGGCCGAGGACATCGGCATGCTGGACCCGCTATCAGGCATCGGGTTCTCCCTCGTCATCCGGTTGGATGCGCCGGCGCCCTCAATGGTTTGAACCGCGACGCGCCTCAGCCGCGCCGCAACGCCGCCTCACCTACCCTGCAGACCGCCGGTGAGCACGATGCGCATCGCGGCCTCGACGGTGAGGTCCGTATGCTCGATGCGGTCGCGGGGCAGATAAAAGGTGTGGCCGCCGATCTGGTAGCTCAGGGGAAAGTACACCGCGACCAGTTCCTGGTCACTGGTGACGCCGGGCAGCGTCGCATTTTCCTGCGTGACGAAACCGATCATGCGGCCCGGCCCGAACCGCACCATCACCACTCGCTCGAGCTCGCGCTTGCGGCCCTCGGTGTTGACGAGTTTCGTCATGTCGCGGACCGATGAGTACACGGTCTTCACGACCGGTATGCGCAACAGCATCGATTCGCCGAATCCGATCACGCGCCGGACCACGTAGGCGTTGACGAACAGCCCGATCAGGAACAGCAGCGCGAGCCCCGTGATGAGACCGATGCCGGGCACGTACCGGCCGGTCGGCAGGAACAACTTCAGGACTGGCGCGACCAACGTTTCCATCGTCCTCGCGAGCCAGTAAACCAGGTAGGCCGTGATCCCGATCGGCAGGATCGTGACGAGACCTTTCAGGAGGATGCGGCCGATGTACTTCAACTGGGTCTTCCCGGGCGAGTGGAGGTGCGGAGCATAGCCGAGACCCTGCCCAGCCGTGTTTGCGCGGGCGGGCGGCTTGACGCCGCGCAGCGCGACGCGGCAATGTCTGCAGCCGGTTCAGCAACGGAGTCGACACATGATCAGGAGAGTCATGCTGGCGCTGGCGGCCAGCGTCGTAGCCACGACAGCGTGGGCAGGAGACGAGACGCCCGGCCTCGACAAGCGGCAGGAGAACCAGGAAAAGCGCATCGAGCGGGGCGTCGAATCGGGCCAGCTCAACCAGCGGGAGGCCGCGCGTCTCGAGCACGCCGAGGGCCGGCTCGAGGCCGACGAAGCGAAGGCGAAGGCGGACGGCAAAGTCACCGCACGCGAGCGCCGGCGCCTGCACCGCGAAGCCGATGTGGACAGCGCGCGGATCGCGAAGCAGAAGCATGACCGGCAGGGCGCGCGCATCAACCGCCCGAACAGGCAGAAGCCCTAGCTGGCGCGGCGATCGCGAGTCGGGCGGGTCGAGCGGGTGGAGCGGGTGATGGGAATCGAACCCACGTTAGCAGCTTGGGAAGCTGCAGTTCTGCCATTGAACTACACCCGCTTCGCCCGTCCAGTTTATTAGGCGGGTCACGGGCCGGGCAAGCGCGGAGCCGCTAAACTGGCGCGCACTGTCCCGTGGGCGCCGCGCCATGAAAACCAAGAAGGAAATTGTCGACAACTGGCTGCCGCGCTACACGGGCACGGCGCTCGCGGACTTCGGCGCCTATGTCCTGCTGACGAATTTCGGGCAGTACGTCGAGCTGTTCGCGCGGCTCACCGGCGCGCAGGTAGCGGGCCGCGACCGGCCGATGCCGAACGCGACGGCGGACGGCATCACCATGATCAACTTCGGCATGGGGAGCGCGAACGCCGCCACCGTCATGGACCTGCTCTCGGCCGTGCGGCCGCAGGCCGCGCTGTTCCTCGGCAAGTGCGGCGGCCTGAAGAAGAAGAACCAGATCGGCGACCTGATCCTGCCGATCGCGGCGATTCGCGGCGACGGCACCTCGAATGACTACCTGCCCGCGGAAGTGCCGGCCCTGCCCGCGTTCAGCCTGCAGCGCGCGGTCTCGACGATGATCCGCGATCTCGAGTGCGACTACTGGACGGGCACCGTCTACACGACGAATCGCCGCGTCTGGGAGCACGACGAGGAATTCAAGGACTACCTCAAGAAGACGCGTTGCATGGCGATCGACATGGAAACCGCGACGATCTTTGCAGCCGGATTCGCAAACTCGATTCCCTCGGGTGCTCTGCTGCTCGTGAGCGACCAGCCGATGATTCCGGAGGGCGTCAAGACGGAGGCCTCCGACGCCCGCGTCACCAATAACTTCGCCGAACGGCACGTGCGCATCGGCATCGAGGCGCTGCGCCTCATTCGCCGCCACGGCAAGAGCGTCAAGCACCTGCGCTTCGACGAGTAGCTTGCGGCGTATGATCGGCGGGCATGCCCACGCCGCCCGAGCATCCGCGCCGCATCCGCAGCTTCGTACTGCGCGCCGGGCGAATCACCACCGCGCAAGAACGCGCGCTGGTGGAACTCTGGCCGCGCTTCGGTGTCGAGCCGCCGGCGCGCGGCGCCGCACCATCGACTCTAACGCCGCTCGATTTCGATGCCTTGTACGGGCGCCGCGCACCGCGCGTGGTCGAAGTCGGCTTCGGCAATGGCGAGAACCTGCTGGCGCTCGCCAGGGCGCACCCGGAAAGCGATTACCTCGGCATCGAAGTGCATCGGCCGGGCGTCGGACGTCTGCTGCTCGGCGCGCAGGCCGCGCGGCTCGAAAACCTGCGCGTCCTCTGCGACGACGCCGTGGAGGTATTCGCGCGGCTGATTCCATCGGGATCGCTCGAGGAGGTGCTGGTGCTCTTTCCCGACCCCTGGCCGAAGAAACGCCATCACAAGCGGCGGCTCATCCAGGCGCTCTTCGTCGCATGCGTCGCCGACCGTCTGCGGCCGGGCGGGGTGCTGCACCTCGCCACGGATTGGGAGCCTTATGCGCTGCACATGCTCGAAGTGCTGGAAGCCTGCGCGGCACTCGAGAACCTCGCGCCCGGCGGCGGCTTCGTCCCGCGGCCCGCATGGCGGCTCGCGACGCGCTTCGAGCAGCGCGGCGAGCGGCTCGGCCACGGCGTGCGCGATCTCGCCTTCCGCCGCCGGTCCTGAGCCCCGGCGCCGCCCGCGCGCGGAGTTCAGCCGAGCGGGAAACTACCGCGCAATCCGTCGATGACGAACTGCACGGCCAGCGCGCCGAGAACCACGCCGAACAGGCGATTGGCGACGTTCGCGCCGGTCACGCCCACGAAGCGCATCAGGCGACCCGACACCCACATCGTGACCAGCGTGAGCGCGAGCACCGCCAGGGCGCAGGCGAACAGGACGAGGAATTCGACCGGCCGTTGCGCGATCGGCACCGGGCCGAACCACAGCAGCACGGTCGCGAGCGCCCCCGGGCCGGCAATCAGCGGAAACGCAAGAGGGAAAACCGAGATATCCGCCCGCCGGCGGCTTTCGAGCTGCTCGCCGCTCGAGGTGCGCGTGCCGGACTCGCGGGCAAACACCATCTCGAGCGCAATGAGAAAGAGCAGCAGCCCCCCGAAGATACGAAAGGCTTCGAGACTGATGCCGACCAGTTGCAGGAAGCGGGCGCCGGCGAGCGCGAAGATGAAGATGATCCCGGCCGCGATCAGCACGGCCTTGAGGGCCATCTTGTGCTTGTAGGCCTCGGTCGCACCCTCCGTCAGTCCGGAGTAGAGCGGAATCAGCGAGATCGGCTCGACCACGACGAAGAATACGAAGAAAAACTTGATCGCCTGCTCGAACATGGTGCTCTGCGGGAAAAATCCTGCTTGAAAGCGCGGGTGCGAGGGCGCACCATGAATTCGGATCGTCGAGCTTGTTTCCCTGACGGCGCCTGCGGCCCGGCCCGGGACCGCGGGGAGCATAGCTCACCGGGAGTATTGCGACGATGGCCACGCCCCTACAACCGACCGTCGGCAACTGGTATCGCCTCACCAGCGGGGATTTCTTCGAAATCGTCGCCTTCGACGCCGACGACGGCACCATTGAAATCCAGCACTTCGACGGCACGATCGAAGAGATGGACCTCGAGGACTGGGACGCCCACTGGGAGCAGAACGAGCTCGAAGAGGCGGAGGCGCCCGAGGACTGGAGCGGCTCGGTGGACGTGGAAGCCGACGAGGAGAGCAGCAGCTCCTCCGACGAGCTCGATCCCAATCGGCGCCTCGGCGCGCGCACCCTCGATGCCCTCGACACGTTCGACTAGGGGACCCCCGCGAACGGTCAGTCCGCCGCCCGGTCGAGCGCCGCCGGATCGACACCGTCCGCGAGCAGTACGTACCCCGCTTCGAGCTTGACCGCGACCGGCACGAGGGAACGGCCGGCGCAGGGTCCGGCGAGGCACAGCCCCGTCAGCTTGTCGAAGATCGCGCCGTGTGAGGTGCACAGGATCGCGACGTTGTCCGGCGTGAGGAACCGGTGCGGCATCAGGTTCAACTGGTGACCGGCATGGGGACAGCGATTGACATAGGCCCGCACGGCGTCGCGCTGCCGCACGAGCAGGCCGCGCAGCGGCCAGTCACCCTCCCCGATCGTGAAGCCGCGCGCGCCACCGTCCGGAATCTCCTCGACGGCGCACAGCACGCGCTCGAGGTCAAGAACGGAGCGGCCCGTCATCGCGGCGCACCAGCCAGTAGAGCAGCAGCAGGCCCGGCACGCTGAGCGAGGCCGTGTAGACAAAGAAGCTCGGATAGCCGAGCGCATCCACGGCGAACCCGGACGTGCCTTCCAGCAACTTCCCCGGCAACGCATAGAGCGAGGAGAGCACCGCATACTGCGTCGCGGTGTAGCTCGCGCTCGTGAGGCTCGACATGAAGGCGATGAGCGCCGTGCCGTGCAGGCCGAGCGCGAGGTTGTCCAGGCTGATGATGAGCGAGAGTCCGCCGACGCTCGGCGCCCCGAGCGAGGCGAAGGTCGCATACGCGAGATTCGAGCAGATGACGAGGATACTCCCGAGCACGAGTGCGCGCACGCGGCCGAGTTTCGCCACCGCGATGCCGCCGACGAACACGCCGAGAAGCGACATCACCAGGCCATAGCCCTTGACGATCACCGCCACCTGCTTGAGCGTAAAGCCGACGGAAAGATAGAAATTATTCGCCATCACGCCCATGGTGAAGTCCGTGAGCCGGTAACTGCAGATGAAGGCGAAAATCAGCAGCCCGAGCGGCAGGCCGTAGCGCGCGAAAAAATCCACGAGCGGCATGACCACCGCGCCGACGAACCATGCGCCCGCGTGGCGCAGCGC
>JBAVOB010000210.1:0-2395 GCA_049691655.1 Steroidobacteraceae bacterium
GCCGACGGCCGCCACGACGATCGACGGCGCTGCGTCATTGCGGCGCTGGCTGCCGGTCGGGGGCTTCGCCGGTTCGGGCTGCGGCGCCGTCGCCGGCACCGACTGGCCGGTTACCGTGTCGATGATCCGGTCAGCCGCCTTCTCGGCGGCGGCCGCCGGGAAATAGACGTTGATCGTCACGCAGGCCGCAAACATCAGGGCCGAGAGCGCGAGATTGATCGGCAGCAAACGTCGCATCATCGTCTCCTTGCGCGAGGCGCAGGCCGCACACACGGGCATTTACTCAAGAGTGCCCTGAACGCGGGCTGAACCCGCTCTCGGCACCATCCTGTTGCCTTAATGTTAACTCAGGGCTCAGCGCACCGTGATGCCTTCCGTCGTCATGCCCGCGACGATCTGCGACACGAGCTGGCGCCAGTTCACCCGGCCCTGGTTGCCGACGATGTCCACGCGCGGCAGCCCTTTGCCCTTGACGATGTAGTAGCCGATCCCGGCGCGCTGCACGCCCGACATCAGGCACACGTCGTTGCGCAGGCGGCACTGGATGCCGAGCTGGTCGTAGCCGAACTCCTGGAAATATCGCAGCATCCCCGACTGCAGCGCCGAGATGACCTTGCCGCCGCCGCCGCCGATATTGGAGAGATTGCCCACGGCCTTCGCGCTGATACGGTGCGGCCCGGGGTCGTTGCGTGGCGTGGCGAGCCGTGCGTCGAAGGCGACCGGTGACCAGCGGAATAGCTCCAGGTTACGGATGTCGCCCTCGAGCCGCCCGGTAATCGTGCCGACTGCGAAGGTGCGCGTGACGAGCTCGAGATCGAGGTTGCGCGCTGCGAGACTGGCGAACAGCCGCGGCCAAGGGCCGAGCGGATCCTGCAGCCGGATGTTGCTCCCGCGAATGGTCCCGTCGAATACGTTCGCGACCACGTCGCCGCCAAATGTAAGTGTCCTGTCGCGGTAAGCGAGTGCGGGAATGTGCCCGCTGACGGTGCCCGAGAGTTCCGGCCAGTGAAAAGCGCGCGACAGCAGCGGCATGCTGATCGGCTCGAGGCCGGCATCGAAGGCAAGTGTCAGGGAAGGTTTCCCGAGGTCGTGCACCTGCAGCGAGCGAACGGCGAGCGCACCATCGAAGATGGGTATGCGTGCCGGTCGTGACAGAGCGGCCGCGAGCGCGCGGCTGACGAATTCGATGTGGGCCTCGCCGCCGCTCAGGCCATAAGCGCCCCCGGATTTCCACGCGAGCCGCGAGGGCAGTACCGCCGCGTCCGGATCCGCGACCCAGTTCACTTCGCCCGCGAGCCCGCGCACGTGCACGCGCTCCTTGGTATCGACCAGGTCGAGCCCGTCGCTGCGCAGCGTGAAACGGCGGGGCGCATCGTCGGCCAGCTCCACATCGCCCGTCACGCGGCCGGTGGTGGCCAGCGAGCTGAAGTCGGTTGCCGCGAGCGCGATCTGCAGGAAGCTCGTGTACGCCGCCGGAAACTCGAAGGCATCGATCGTGAGGCGGGCGTGGCGCACGCTGGGCGCGGCGCGCAGGCTGAGCGTTGCGCTGCCGCGCGCATCGAGCAGCCGGCTGCAATGCACGTTGAGGTCGCGCAGTTCGAGCGCGCCGGCCGCGAATTGCCCCGTTGCCGCGAACCGCACCGGATTCGCCTTCAGGTCGAGCAATACCGGCCCCGCGAGCGCCTGGCCCGCAGCACTGGTCGCGCCGAGTTCGACCGCGTAACCGGAGCCGGCTGCACGCAGCGTCAGCGCCAGATCCGCCGCCAACTTTTCGGCTACCACCGTGCCGGCCAGATTCGACAGCTCGAACGGCGCCAGGTGCGCAGTGACGGCCAGCACATCGATCGCGCTGCGCCCGCCCAGCTGCGCGCGCACCGAAGCCGTCCCACCCATTGCATAGTCGGCAGGTAACGGCACACGCTTGTCCGCGAGCCTGCGCAACGCCGCGACGTCGGCGTTCTCGAGCGCCCCATCAGCGGACCACCGCTGCGCATCCGCGCGCACCGAGAGGCGGGCGGTGCCGTTCGCGATGCGAATGCCCGAACCGCTCGCGGCCCAGGCACTCCGGTCGCTCAGATACTCGCCGGCGGCCGCCATCGCGAGCGGCCCGAGGGGGCTCCGCGCCACGCTCACGAGTGCTCGCGGGCAGGCATAGCGCGGCCCGCGCAGGACCGGATCGCGGCAGACCAGGTCGACACCGCTCAGTGTCCCGACTGCATCGCTCACGAGCAGTCGCGACGCGCGCAGCCGCCCGACGGTGCGCGCCCCCGCGAGCAAGTCAAGGCGCAAAGAGACGCCGGTGGCGCGCGCGGCGCCGGATCGGACCTCGGCAGCCTCAAGGACGATCGCATCGACCGCCCGGCTCGCTGGTGAGACGAGGCACACGAACAGCGCG
>JBAVOB010000211.1:0-1765 GCA_049691655.1 Steroidobacteraceae bacterium
CCTCGAGATCGCCGCGGTCGAGCGTGGCCCGCTCGGTGAGATCCTGCACGTCGCGAAATGCCCGTGCGGCGCGCGCGGCAACCAATCGGTCCACGCCGGCGCGCGAGAGCGACTTCACGAGCCTGAACCCGAGCCGCAGCGCCGCCTCACCGTCCTCGCGGCGCTCGAGCGCGCACTCCCACGCGCTCGCCCGCACGTCGACGGCGCGAACCTCGATCCCGTGCAGGCGGGCATCGCGCACGAGCTGCGCCGGCGCGTAGAAACCCATCGGCTGGCTGTTGAGGAGCGCGCAGGTGAACGCCGCGGGCTCGTGGCGCTTCAGCCAGGATGAGGCATAGACGAGCAGCGCAAAGCTTGCCGCGTGTGACTCCGGAAAGCCGTATTCGCCGAATCCCAGGATCTGCTGGAAGATCTGCCGCGCGAACGCCTCGCTGTAACCGCGCTCGCGCATGCCCGTGATCAGACGCTCCTCGAATGGCCCGAGCCCGCCGCGCCGCTTCCACGCGGCCATCGCGCGGCGCAAACGATCCGCTTCGCCGGGCGAGAATCCGGCGGCGACGATCGCGAGCTGCATCACCTGCTCCTGGAAGATCGGCACGCCGAGCGTGCGCTCGAGCACGCTTTCCACGGCCTGGCTCGGATAGGTGACGGGTTCCGCGCCCGCGCGGCGACGCAGGTACGGATGCACCATGTCGCCCTGGATGGGCCCGGGCCGCACGATCGCGACCTCGACGACGAGATCATAGAAGCAGCGCGGCTTCAGGCGCGGCAGCATCGCCATCTGCGCGCGCGACTCGATCTGGAAGACGCCGACGGTGTCGCCGCGCGCAATCATGTCGTAGACGCGCGGATCCTCGGCCGGCACGTCGGCGAGGCCGAACGGCCGGCCGCGAAAGTCCGCGACGAGCGCGAGCGCGCGGCGGATCGCGGCCAGCATGCCGAGCCCGAGGAGATCCACCTTGATGAGACCGAGATCATCGAGGTCGTTCTTGTCCCACTGGATCACCGTGCGCTCCGGCATCGCCGCGTTCTCGATCGGCACGAGTTCCTCGAGCGGCCCTGCCGCGATCACGAACCCGCCGGCGTGCTGCGACAGGTGCCGCGGGAATCCCACCAGCTCACGCGCGAGATCGAGGAGCCGCGCGAGGACGGGATTCGCCGGATCGAACCCCGCCTCGCGCACCCGTTCAGGGTCGATGCGGTTACCATCCCACCATTGCATCGCGCGCGAGAGCTTCTCGGTCTGCGCCGGATCGAGCCCGAACGCCTTGCCGAGGTCGCGGAACGCACTGCGCGGGCGGTAACTGATGACCGTCGCGGTCAGCGCGGCGCGCTCGCGGCCGTATTTCGCGTACACGTACTGGATGACCTCTTCGCGCCGCTCGTGCTCGAAATCGATGTCGATATCGGGCGGCTCGTTGCGCTCCCTCGAGATGAAGCGCTCGAAGAGCGTGGCGAGGCGCGCTGGATCGACCTCGGTGACGCCGAGACAGAAGCACACCACCGAGTTCGCGGCCGAACCGCGCCCCTGGCAGAGAATGCCGCGGTTGCGGGCGAAAGCGACGACATCGTGCACCGTGAGGAAATACGGCTCGTAACCAAGCTCGGCAATGAGCGCGAGCTCGTGCTCGATGAGCGAACGCACGTGTGCATCCGCGCCGTCGGGCCAGCGGCGGCGCGCGCCCTCCTCCGTCAGGCGGCGCAACCAGCTGGTCGGCGTCTCGCCCTCGGGGACGATCTCGCGGGGATACTCATAGCGTAGTTC
>JBAVOB010000212.1:0-2361 GCA_049691655.1 Steroidobacteraceae bacterium
CGAGAATCGCGCCGAAGGTATGCTGTCGGCACCGGCGGTGATCGTGCCGCGGTCGAGCAGGTGCATTCTCGATGTTGGCCCGGATCTTCGTCTCGCCGATCGCCGAACGCACGACGCATCCGCGCGCGTTCACGCTCCTGCTGGCCGGGATCCTGCTTGGCGCGAGTGCGAGCGGCGCGGCGCAGCGGCCGGGTGACGGCCCGCCGCTCGAGGATCTGGCGAAGTTCCCCAGAGCGTCGATCGAAATCCGTTCCGGGGCGAGGAAAGATCCGTTCGACGTCTGGGTGGCCGATACACCTGCCCGACAGGAGCAGGGACTCATGTTCGTGCGAGACCTGCCGGCGAGTGCCGGCATGCTGTTTCTCGAAGCCGAGCCGCGGGTCGCGGCCATGTGGATGAAGAACACCTACATCGAGCTCGACATGGTCTTCATTCGCGTGGATGGCCGCATCGCGGCGATCTTCGCGCGCACGGTCCCGCACTCGCTCGAGACGATCAGCGCGGGCATGGCGGTGAAGGGCGTTCTCGAGTTGCGCGGCGGCGAATGCAAGCGGCGCGGGATCAGGGTAGGCGATCTGGTCATCCATCCAGCATTCGGCGCAGTCTCTTCACGCCGCGATGCCGCGGCGCGCCCGACAATGCGCAGAACCAACGAAGACTGAGCGCGGCCTTCGGAAAGTCCCGGCTATCAGGGCGCATCAGGTGTGGGCTATGATCGCGCGCGACGTCGTTGCTGTGCGCGGCGGGTGCTCTGCAACGGCCGCTCGGCCGTCGTGCAACATTCAGAACCGGAACGCGGGAGTTGAGGCAATGAAGAAGGTCTTCGGTCTGTCGCTCATGGCGTGCGGCTTCTCGCTCGGGATGCAACCCGCACTCGCAGGCGCCGATGTCGGCAGCTGGTACGTCGCGCCGCAGGCCGAGTCGCTATGGCTCGACAACAATCGCAAGGCCGACGACGACTACGGAATCGGTTTCGCGATCGGCAAGGCGGTCGCCGAGCATTGGGACCTCGAGCTCACCCTGACGAGAAGCAGTCACGCGTCCAAGCCTGGCACGCAGAAATTGTCGCTCGTCGGTTACGGTCTCGACGTGCATCGGGTTCTCTATCGGGACCAGCGCGCGAGTCCCTACCTGGTGGCCGGCCTGGGCCTTCTCGAGGACAAGTTCACCGGTCTCGCTTCGCGCAAGGAGTTTGCGTTGAAGTATGGGGCCGGCCTGCTCGTTGATCTTGCGAAGCGTGCCGATCAGGGCGAGGTTCTGCAGCTGCGCACGGAGGTCGGGGGACGCCGCACCTCGAACCAAGGGACTCAGCTGAGCGATTACTACTTTGGGCTCGGACTGCAGTATGCGTGGGGCGGCGCACCCGCCGCACCTGCCAAGGGTCCCGTAGACACCGACGGCGATGGCGATGGCGATGGCGTCGTCGACAGCCAGGACAAGTGCCCGAATACGCCCGCCGGCGCGAAAGTCGATGCGAGCGGCTGCGAACTTGACTCCGACGGCGATGGCGTCGCCGACAGCCAGGACAAGTGCCCGGACACACCGAAGGGAGAGCGCGTGGACGCGAACGGCTGCCCGTTCGCGAAAGAGATCCAGCTCGAGGGCGTGTACTTCGATACAAACAAGGCCGATCTGCGGCCGGACAGCCAGGCGACGCTCGAGTACGCCGTGAAGACGCTGCAGCGCTATCCCGAGCTGGTGATCGAGGTGGCGGGCCATACCGACAGCCGCGGCGACGACGCTCATAATCGCAAGCTCTCGCAAGCGCGTGCCGAATCGGTCGTGCAATACCTCAAGGATCACGGCGCGACGAACAAGCTGAGCGCGAAGGGATACGGCAAGGACCAGCCGGTCGCAACCAACTCGACCGAGGCGGGCCGGCAGCAGAATCGCCGCGTCGCACTGCGCATCATGCAGTGATCCGCACGGCCGGGCGCAACGTCCCGGCGAACGCCCCGGCTCACAACCGGGGCGTTTGTTTTCGCGATCATGGAACAGTGTCGAACCCACGAGGTCCGTTGCCGCGCTTGCGCATCGGGTTGGCAGCGCTCGTGTAGTATCGGGTTGCGGAAATTCGCGCGCTCCCCGCCCGTTTGCGCGTCCCCGGCCGGAAATCGCCATCAACCATGCAGAACAGCGCTGCGAACACGGACAGCAGGCCCGGCACTCGGCCGAGGCTCGCTGTGCTCGGCGGCACCGGCGCACTCGGCTCCGCGCTCGCGAAAGCCTGGGCCACGAGCGGTTATGCGGTCACGATCGGCTCGCGTACGCGCGACAAGGCACTCGAGGCCGCCGCACGACTGAAGAGGCTGCTTGCGGGCGCGGCGGTCGAGGGGGACGATCTCACGGGCGCGGCTGCGG
>JBAVOB010000213.1:0-13612 GCA_049691655.1 Steroidobacteraceae bacterium
GCAAATCGCGGCGGTCGCCGATGTGCGCGACTCCGCCGAAGGCGCCGCCGCAGCCGCAGCGCGCGCGGCCGGACTCCCGGTTGTCTCGCGTGCGACCGTGCTCGGTATGGCGGGCCGAAACCGGATCCGCAGCGTCACGCTCGGACAGTGCGCTGAGGGCGGCTTGATCACGCGGGGCGACACGCTCGCTTGTGATGCGCTGCTGATGTCCGGCGGGTACACGCCGAGCGTGCACCTGTTCTCGCAGTCACGCGGCCGTCTCGCCTGGGATGCTCGCTGCCAGGCCTTCGTACCGGCCGCCTCCGCCGAGCGCGAGCGCTCGGTCGGCGCCTGCCGTGGCATGGACGGCCTGGACGCCGTGTTGGACGACGGCGCACGCGGCGGAACCGCTGCCGCGATTGCCGCCGGCTATGAGGGCACTGCGCCGCGATTTCGCGCCGTCGCCCGCGACTGGAGCATCTTTGGGACGCCCGGTGCCCTGCGCCAGACGGGGGAGAGTCCACCCGCCAGGGCTTTCGTCGATTTCCAGAATGACGTCACGACGAAAGATCTCGCGCTCGCCACGCGCGAAGGCTTTGAGTCGATCGAGCACATCAAGCGCTATACGACGACCGGCATGGCCACCGACCAGGGCAAGACCTCCGGCATGAATGCACTCGGCTTCGTCGCCGCCGGGTTCTCGCGTCCGGTGCCAGAGGTCGGCCTGACGACTTTCCGGATGCCCTATACGCCGGTGACCTTTGGAAGCTTCGCCGGCTATGAGCGCGGTGATCTTTTTGACCCGGTGCGCACGACGGCCACCGATGACTGGGCGCGCGAGCACGGCGCGGTGTTCGAGGACGTTGGACTGTGGAAACGTGCCCGCTATTTTCCGCGCGCTGGCGAAGACATGCATGCCGCCGTGGCGCGCGAGTGCCGCGCGGTTAGATCGAGTTGCGGCATGTTCGATGCTTCGACGCTCGGCAAGATCGAAGTGGTCGGAGCCGACGCGGCCACGCTCATGAACCGGCTGTACGTGAATAACTGGACGAATCTCGCGGTCGGACGCTCCCGCTACGGCGTGCTGCTGCGCGATGACGGCTTCGTGTACGACGATGGCGTCGTTGCGCGCCTGACGGATGACCGCTTTCACGTCACGACGACGACGGGGGGCGCTGCGCGAGTTTTCGAGATGATGGAAGACTACCTGCAGACCGAATGGCCGGATCTTAAGGTCTGGCTGACCTCGACGACGGAACAATGGGCGGTCATCGCCGTGCAGGGTCCCCGCTCCCGCGATGTGATTGCACAGCTCGTGACCGACGTGGATCTGTCGCCGGTCGCCCTGCCGCACATGGGTGTCGTTCGGGGTCACATCTGCGCAGTGCCGATGCTGCTTTTCAGGGTGAGCTTCAGCGGCGAGCTCGGTTTTGAGATCAACGTGCCGGCCGATTACGGCGCTGCGGTATGGGAGGCGGTGTACGCCGCCGGCCAGGCGCACGAGATTACGCCGTACGGCACCGAAGCGATGCACGTCCTGCGCGCCGAGAAGGGCTACATCATCGTCGGCCAGGAGACCGATGGCACCGTGACACCGGATGACGTCGGCCTCAGCTGGGCCATCGGCAAGAACAAGACCGACTTCGTCGGCAAACGCTCGCTCGAGCGGCCGGCCATGCGAGCCGCCGGCCGCAAGCAGTTAGTCGGTCTGCTGACCCAGGATCCGGCCGTCGTGCTGGAGGAAGGCGCGCAGGTCGTCGCCAGCGCCGGCCGGCGGCCGCCGATGCAGATGATCGGCCACGTCACGTCCTCGTATGCGAGTGCAGTGCTCGGTCACTCGATTGCGCTCGCCATGGTGGTCGACGGCCGCGCGCGGATGGGCGAAACGTTGTTCGTGCCGATGCCGCAGGGCGACATCGCGGTCAAGGTGGTCCCGCCGGTCTTTTACGATCGCGAGGGAGCGCGCCTCAATGGTTGATCAAGCTCTCGCCCGCCCGCCACAGGTCGATGCCCGGCCCTGGTTGCAGCGGCTGCCATCCGCGGCGCGATTCATCTTCCGTGGCGATGCGGCAGCGCAGAGTGCTGCTGGCACGGTATTCGGCGTGACGTTCTCAACCGTCGCCTGCCGGGCCGTGACAGCCGGCGCGCGCGCGGCGCTCTGGCTCGGCCCCGACGAGCAGCTGCTGATCGCGCCGGCAGCCGACGCTCCCGCGATTCCCGCCCAGTTCGCTGCCGCGCTATCCGCTGTTCCACATTCGCTTGTGGATACCGGCCACCGGCAAGTCGCGCTGGAACTGCACGGCGCACAGGCCGCGTGGTTGCTGAACGGAGCCTGCCCGCTCGATCTCGATCCGTCGGCCTTCCCGGTCGGCATGTGCACGCGCACGGTGTTCGGCAAGGCCGAGATCGTGTTGTGGCGCACCGCGACGGATGGTTTCCACGTGGAAGTGTGGCGCTCGTTCACCCGCTACGTCACGGGCCTGCTCGACGAGATCGCGCGGGAACTTCCTGACTGAGTTGAGCGGAACGAGCCCATCGCGTACGTCCGCCCACTATGCGCGCAGCCGCGCGTTCTCAGGGTCGTAGAGTGGTTCGCGGCCGACGACCGCACGCCGTCGCGAACCGAGAATCTCCACTTCGAGTTCCGTGCCCGGAGCAGCGAGATCCGTGCGCACGTAGGCGAGCGCGATGCTCTGGTTCAGGCGATAACCGTATCCGCCCGAAGTCACGAGGCCTACGGGCGTCTTCCCCTGGAACACGATGGACACGGCCGCCGCGTCCGCATCCACGGCGTCCACGACGAGCGGCACGAAGCGCTCGCGCGGGCCGCTCGCCGCCTCACGGCGCAGCGCTTCCTCGCCGATGAACCCGCCGGGCTTGCCGAGTTTCACGAAGCGATCGAGCGAGGCCATGAACGGCGTGTACTCGGTCGTCAGATCGCCTTTCCAGGCGCGATAGCATTTCTCGAGGCGGAGGCTGTCCATCGCATACAACCCGTAGTCCGTGATACCGAAACGCGTGCCCGCTTCCCACAAGAGATCGTAGACCGACAGCAGGTGTTCGACCGGCAGATGCAGCTCCCAGCCAAGCTCCCCGACGTAGTTGACCCTGAGCGCGATCGCCCGCGTGTAAGCGATGTCGATGGTGCGCATCGCGAGCCAAGGAAACGCTGCATTCGACAAATCTGCCGCCGTCAGGGTCGCAAGCACCGCGCGCGACTGCGGCCCGACCACGATCAGCGAGCCGTATCGCGCCGACTGGTTTTCTATGCACACGGCATCGCGATCGGCGGGTAAGTGCGCGCGCAACCAATGTTCATCGTGCCGCTCGCCCGCCGCCGCACTGATCAGCCAATAGCGATCGTGGGCGAACGCGGTAACCGTCATCTCCGTGACGATACCTCCGCTCGGCGCGCAAAAATAATTCAGGGCCGTACGGCCCGGACGCGGCACGGTTCCCGCGACCATGTAATCGAGCCAGGCCGCCGCCCGCGGCCCAGTGACCTCGAACTTGGTGAACCCGGGCAGATCGAGCACGGCGACGCGCTCCTGAACGGCCCGACATTCGCGGGCGACTGCCGCGTGCCAGCCCGGGCGTCGAAACGACAGCTCGGGACGATCGCGCGGATCTCCCTCGCGCGGGAAATACACTGCCCGCTCCCAGCCGCCGCGCGCGCCGAATTTCGCGCGTTTGTCCTTCAGTCGTTGGTAGACGGGAGAACTCTTGGCCGGCCGCCCGGCTGGCCGCTCCTCGACCGGAAACCCAACGCCGTACTCGTTCTGGTAGGTCTCGATGGCCTTCGCCAGCGTGAACTTGTGATTCGCAAATTCGAGGTAACGCCGTGCATCGAGCGGCCACATGTCCCACTCGGGCTGGCCGTGCGCGATCCACTCGGCGATGACCTTGCCGGCGCCGCCCGCCTGCGCGATGCCAAACGTGAACGCACAACAATGAAACAGCCCCGGCTTCCCGGGCGCCGGTCCGATCAGCGGGTTGCCATCGGGTGCGTAGGGAATCGGACCGTTGATGACGGTCTTGACACCGACCGAGCCAAGAATCGGTACCCGCGCGCAGGCCGCCTCGATGTACTTCTCGAGCCGTCCGGTATCGTCATCGAACAACTGAAGTGCAAAGTCTTCCGGGATGCCGCTCAGCCAGTGCGCGGTCGCCTGCCACTCGTACGGCCCGAGGATCAACCCCTGCCGCTCCTGGCGCATGTAGTAACTGACGTCGGGGTCGCGCAGCAGGGGCAATCGCGCAGATCCCCGCGCGACCAGCTCGGGAATATCCTCGGTCACGAGATACTGATGCGCGAGGGTGACGATCGGGAGGTACTCGCCGACCATCGCGGCCACCTCCCCGCCCCGATAGCCCGCCGCGTTGATGACGCTCTCGGCGCGAACATCGCCCTTGTTCGTGATGACCCGCCACTCACCGGACGGTGCGCGCTCAAGCCCGGTGACGCGAGTGTTGCGATAGATCTGCGCGCCAGCATCCCGCGCGCCCTTGGCGAGCGCCTGCGTGAGCTGCGCCGGGTCGATGTCACCATCGTGCGGATCCCAAAGCCCCGCAACAATGTCCTCGGTCTGCAGAAACGGATGTCGCTCGGCGATCTGCGCGGGCGTCAGCATCTCGAATTCGATTCCCTGCGCGCGCGCCTGCGACACGACGTGCCTGAATTCGTCGACCCGGTCAGGAGTGTGCGCCAGCCGAATGCTGCCCGTGACGTGGTAGTTGATGTCATAACCGACACGCTTCGCGAGCTCGGCGTACAGCCGCGTGCTGTGGCGCTGCAGCTTGATCAGGTTCCACGACGTCGAGAAGTTGGGGCAGTTTCCCGCGGCATGCCAGGTGGAGCCGGCGGTCAGTTCATCGCGCTCGAGCAGCACGGAATCCGTGATGCCAAGTTGCGTCAGGTGATACAGAGCGCTGCAGCCGACCGCGCCGCCACCGATGACAACGACTCGAGCGTGGGATTTCATGCCTAGTCAGCTCTTGATGCGCGCGTTCGTCGGATCGTACCAGGGCTGCAGCTGCACTTGCGCCGGATGCCGGTCGCAGGCGACCTCGACCTCCCAGCGGCCGGACTCGAGCCACTCGCGGGTCACGCCGGCCTCGCAGGCGACGTAGCCCATGCCGAGCGAGCGTTCCACACGATGCCCCCATGCGCCGGACTTGATCGAGCCGACGATGACCCCATCGCGCATGATCGGCTCCTCGTGGTACAGGAGCGGCGCGGCGGCGGACGTCTCGGTCACGCTCACCTGTACGAGCCGCTTCGGCAGCATGCCCCGCTCGCGTTGCGCGAGCAGCGCTTCACGGCCGAGAAAACCGCCGGGCTTCTCCCACGCGACGGTAAATCCAAGCCCCGCCTCGAGTGGCGTGTCCTCGTCCGCGATGTCGTGGCCCCAGTGCCGGTATCCCTTCTCGAGGCGACACGCAGCCATTGCGTGATAGCCCGCGTGCCTCAGCCCGTGCGTAGAGCCGGCCTCGAGCAGTCGTTCGTAGACATCTAGGCAATGCTCCGCGGGAACGTAGAGTTCCCAGCCGAGTTCGCCGACATAGGTAATGCGGCTCGCGCGCGAACGCGCATAACCGATCTCGATCTCCCGCGAATATCCAAAGGGATGCGAGGCATTCGATAGGTCTGCACCGGACAAGCGCTGCAACAGTTCGCGGCTGCGCGGGCCCATCACGCCGAGCATGGCGACGCCCGCGGTGACATCCGTGATCGAGCAGCGGACCGCATCGCGCGTGCTGACCGCACGTCGCAGCCACGCGAGGTCGCGGGTCTGGCAGACGGCCGACGTCACGACCATGAACTCCGGCTCGGCGAGGCGGGTCACCGTCAAGTCCGCTTCGATTCCTCCCCGCTCGTTGAGCCACTGCGTGTAGACGATACGCCCCGGCTCCACATCGACGTTGGCGGTCGACAAGTGATTGAGCACCTTGCACGCGTCCTCGCCCTGCACCAGAAACTTGGCGAACGAGGTCTGATCGAACAGGGCCACCTGGTCGCGCACCGCGCGGCATTCCTCGCGGCACGCGTCGAACCAATTCTGCCGGCCGTAGGAATACTGGTAGCGCGGCGCGGACCCCGGCGCGGCAAACCAGTTAGGCCGCTCCCACCCCGCCGTCTCGCCCATGCAGGCGCCGGCCGCGATCAGGCGATCGTGCAGGGGCGTACACCGGGCGCCACGCGCCGACTCGTACTGATAGTACGGCCAGTGCATGGCGTAGAGGAGTCCGAGGGTTTCGACCGTGCGATCGTGCAGGTAGCGGCGGTTGCGCTGAAACGGCTGCACGCGCCGAATGTCCACGTCGCTCAGGTCCATCGGCGGCCGGCGATCGAGGATCCACTGCGCGACGACTTTGCCCGCGCCGCCACTGGCGGCGATGCCGACCGAGTTGAATCCGGTCGCCACGAACAGGTCGCGCACCTCGGGCGTTTCGCCGATGTAATAGCGGTCATCGGGCGTAAAGCTCTCGGGGCCATTGAAGAAGAGCTGAATGCCGGCGTCCGCGAGCGCGGGCACGCGCCGCACCGCCGCGTTCAGGATCGGTTCAAAATGCTCGTGGTCTTCGGGCAGCGTATCGAAACAATAGTCATCGGGAATGCCCTGCATGCCCCAGGGCTTGGCCACCGGCTCGAAGCATCCCATGAGCAGCTTGCCGGCATCCTCCTTGTAATAAGCGCATTCGTCCTGCACGCGCAGCACCGGCAAATCCCCCGGCAGCCCCCGGATCGGTTCCGTGACGATGTAGAAGTGTTCTGCGGCGTGCAGCGGCACGGCGACGCCACAATCGGCCGCGAGCCGATGCGACCACATGCCCGCGCACAGCACGACTGTCTCGGCACGAATGTCGCCGGCTTCCGTTGCGACGCCGACGGCCCGGCCCCGCTCGACCCGAATCCGAACGACGCGCGTATTTTCGAAGATGCGCGCGCCGCGCATCCGCGCGCCCTTCGCGAGCGCCTGGGTCGTGTCGATCGGATTGGTCTGGCCGTCCTTCGGAATGAAGATCCCGCCGACGAGGTCGTCGGTGGCGAGCAACGGCCAGCGCTCGCGCAGCGCACCCGTGGACAGCACGTCGATCTCGAGTCCAAAGGTCTTGCCCATCGACGCGCCGCGCTTCAATTCCTCCAGGCGCGACTCGGTCTTCGCGACGCTGATCGAGCCGTTCTGCCGGAACCCGGTCGCCTGCCCGGTCTCCGCTTCGAGCGAGCGGTACAGATCGGCCGTGTACCTGGCGAGTTCCGTCAGGTTGCGCGTCGCACGCAGCTGCCCGACCAGCCCCGCCGCATGCCACGTCGTGCCGCAGGTGAGCTGCCGGCGCTCGAGCAGCACGACATCGGCCACACCGATCTTCGTCAGGTGGTACGCAATCGAGCAACCGGCGATGCCGCCGCCGACGATCACAACGCCTGCATGACTGGGTAGTGCCATCCGGATTTCTTATTCTGTCTCACCCAGCGGGAACCGCGTCCGGCCGCGCATCACGGCCCGCAGCAAGCCGGATCGCGACGGCAGCCCGTCCCGCGCTACGCAGCCGTTTTCTTCCGACCGGCTTCAGCGCCGGGCCGCATCGCCTCGCGTGGCAGCCGCACGGGGAATCGCTGGCGAATCTCCGTATCGACCGCTTCGGCGACGTGCGCGGGAAAGTGGCTCGCCAGGATCTCGTCCACTTTCTTTGCCGCGCGTGCGGTCACATCGAGCGCGCCCTGCTCGGTCCACTCGTTCGGGCTGCGCCGATCGCCGACCGCCGGGTACACGTACTCGGTCTGCATGAGCTGCAGCGTCTGATCGCAGCCGAGGAAGTGCCCGGGCCCGTTGAGGCAGACGTCCTTGATCGTCTCGAACGAGAGGCGCTCCTCGTCGACCTCGATGCCTTTGATCGTGCGCTGGGCAGCGCCGATGATGTCGTTGTCGATGACGACGCTCTCGAGGGAGAAACCGAGGAGGCTCGCATGCATGCCGGCCGACTCGTAGATGAGATTCGCGCCCGCATTGCCGACCAGCGCGTGATTGAGGGCCTTCTCCGCGCCGGCCTGGCCGTCCGAGACCTTCGAGTCGGTCATACCCGACGCCGTGCCGCCGGTGAGGTCGTAATAGTGAGCCATCTGGGCTGCAGCGGCCGACAGCAGCGCCTGTTCGGGGCTGCCTCCCGACATCGCGCCCGTGCGCAGATCCGACACGAAGCACCAGGTCCCGAAAATTGCCGGATGGCCCGGCTTGAGCGCATTCACGTACACGAGGCCGGCGAGTACTTCGGCCACTTCCTGCGCGAGCGCGCCAGCCAGCGCCGCGGGAGCCGTGGCGCCCGCCTGCCCGGCCGAGAGCAGCAGCACCGGCATGCCACCCGCGACGGCGACCTCGAGACAACGGCACGCATCCGTCGCGAACTTCATGGGCGGCACGACGAAGCAGTTTGACTGGCTCACGAAAGGGCGGTCGCGCCACTGCTTCTCGCCTCCGGCGATCGCGTGCAGCATCTCGAGCGATGCCTCGACGTGCTGCGGCTGCACCCAGCTGCTGCCAACGTGCTTGGTCGTGCTCGACACCGATGCGTAACAGGTATTGAAATCCATCTCGAACGGATCGGGTATGTCGCGAGGCACCACCGTCCGCTGGAAGAAGTGAATATGCTCCATGGCATCGACGATGCGGCCAATGTCGTAGAGATCCTTGATCGTCGAGTGCCGGTAACCGGTACGCGGGTCGACAATGTTCACGGCTGCGCCGGCGGTACCGAAATACGAGCGTTTGCCCCACGGCTCCATGTCGTAGCGGGCATCCTGCGCGTGCAGCACGAAATGGCGGGCGGCCTTGGCCACCGTGTCCTCGACCAGCGCCCGTGGAAACAGCAATCGGCCGTGATCGCTCACCTGGCAGCCGGCCCGGGTGAGGACTTCCACACCGGACTCGGGCGCGTCCGCCAGCCCCACCTCGGCGAGCAGCCGCAAGGCCGTACAGTGAATCTGGTCGATGTCACCTTCCGTCAATGGCCGATAGCGGCCGCTCGGCATGCCGGGCCGCACTGGACGCAGGTGATCCGGCAGCGGAGCCGCGCGTTGTGCCCGTCGGGCGTCACGCCCTGAGGGACGGCGGGATGCGGGGTTGTCGGTCATTCAGCACTCCCGTGAAGTTCATCGGCGCCGCCGATTATCCATCATGGAAGTGCTGCTCCGCACATTTTCAATGTCCCCCGCGCTCGCGTGGGGCGGCGCGCGGACGGGCGCGTCACGCGCACACGCCCTAACGCGCCTTGACGTCGCACAGCGCTCTCGTTAGCGTGAGTCGATCGAGTGCGGTCGAGGACTCCGGCGGGCCCGCCGGCTCGTGACCCCCAGCGCCGATCGGCCCGGGGCGGCTCCCGGGGTCGTCGCACCCCCTCCCGCGGCCAGGATGAACATCATGACCGGGAATCTGCATCGCGGTTCGTGCCTGTGCGGCGACACTTCTTACGAGGTGCGCGGGCCGCTGCGCAACGTGGTCGCCTGTCACTGCACACAATGCCGCAAGCAGACGGGGCATTTCATGGCGGCGACCAGTGTGGACCTTGGGAGCCTGCGGCTCGTGCGTGCGGATCAGCTGCGCTGGTACCGGTCTTCCGCATCCGCTGAGCGCGGCTTCTGCGGCCGCTGCGGTTCGATCCTGTTCTGGAAGACGGACGGGAGGGACGAAATCTCGATCACCGCCGGCTCGATCGACGGGCCGACGGGACTCGTCATCGAAGGCCATATCTTCTGCGCCGACAAGGGCGACTACTACGCGATTCCCGATGAGGGCTACCGTTTCGAGCAGTGGGCCTGAGGTTCGATTGCGACAGACGCGCGGCCGCGAGGGCGAGCGATGCAACCCAAGACGATGAGAGCGGTGCTGCTGAGAGGCCACGGCGGCTTCGAGCAGCTCGAGTACCGCGAAGATGTGCCCGTGCCCCAGCCGGCCGCGGACGAGGTGTTGATTGCCGTTGCCGCGGCCGCGGTCAACAACACCGACATCAATACGCGCACGGGCTGGTACTCGAAGTCCGTCGGGAGCGATACAAGCTCGAGCCGAGCACCGGCGCGATCGGTCACCGAAGACGCCGGCTGGACCGGCACAGCGCTCAAGTTCCCGCGCGTTCAGGGTGCAGATGCCTGTGGCCGCATTGTTGCGGTCGGCGCGGGTGTCGACCCGGCTCGAGTGGGTGAACGCGTGATCGTGGATCCCGTGCTGCGCCCGGCGCGCGAATCGGCGGCGCCCGCGGCGTATTTCGGCGCTGACCGGGACGGTGCCTTCGCGCAATTCACGGCAGTGCCCGCCGCAAATGCCCGCAGGATCTCGAGTCGACTCTCTGACGTCGAGCTCGCATCGTTCCCATGCTCCTGCCTGGCGGCGGAAAACATGATGGCGCGCGCCGGAGTTCGCGCCGGCGACGCGGTGCTCGTGACGGGTGCCTCGGGTGGAGTGGGCTCCGCGGCCGTGCAACTCGCGAAGCGGCGCGGCGCGGCTGTCATCGCACTGGCTGATCCGCCGAAAGCCGCCGCCGTCACGGCCCTCGGAGCCAGCCGCGTCCTGCCGCGCGATGCGGATCTGGTCGCGCAGCTCGGACGAGGATCCGTGGACGTCGTGATCGATGTCGTCGGCGGACCCGGGTTTCCGCGATTACTCGAGGTGCTGCGAAGCGGTGGCCGTTACGCCGTCGCCGGCGCGATCGCGGGGCCGGTCGTCGAACTCGACCTGCGCACGCTGTACCTCAAGGACCTGCGACTGCTCGGTTGCACGATTCCCGAGCCGGAGGTATTCGGCAATCTCGTCGGTTACATCGAGCGTGGGGAAATACGGCCCGTGATCAGCGCCACCTACCCCTTGAGTGAAATCGTGGCCGCCCAGACGGCGTTCCTCTCGAAGACGCATGTCGGAAAGATCGCCCTCGTCCCATGAGGAGACCGGCGCGCGCGGCCCGGTGCCTGGCTCGCACCAGCTGGTTCAGGTTTCGGCCGATGCACTAGATTTCGGCCAGCGCTTGCTTGGCGCCACTTTTTTTCTTGTGCTGCGAACAAGAACGGCTGCGCCCGGAGATTTCTCCGGTTTCATGAGCGGCATCAGTACGTTATGCAACGAGCCAAGAGAACACGGGGCGTCGAAAAACACGATTCTGGCGCCCCCGGCCGGAGTTGAACCGACGACCTACCGCTTAGGAGGCGGTCGCTCTATCCACTGAGCTACGGGGGCGTGGTCCTCGACGTGAGAAAATGGTGGAGCGGAAGGGGATCGAACCCTCGACCTTCGCATTGCGAACGCGACGCTCTCCCAGCTGAGCTACCGCCCCACGAACGGCGCGCGATTCTAGCATCGCCGCCCCGGGTGGCAAATCGGCGCCCCGGAACTGACAGTTCGCGCGGCAGTCAATAACATTAACGCTCAGAGACTCGCGGTCTGCCGCGACGTCGCAGCGCCCGGAAGACTCGCATGCTCAAGATCGGCAAGAACGCCCCGGAATTCACGCTCCCGGACCAGGACGATCGCAGCGTTTCGCTCGCGTCGCTCCTGAAGCGCGGGCCCCTCATCCTCTATTTCTACCCTGCCGACTTCACGCCCGGCTGCACGCGGGAGGCCTGCTCGATCCGCGACCTGCACGGCGAATTGGCGCGCGCGGGACTTTCGGTCGCCGGCGTCAGTCCGCAGACGACCGAAAGTCACCGCCGCTTCCGTGAGCAGTACAAGCTGCCGTTCACGTTGTTGTCCGACACGGACAAGACCATGATCAAGAGCTACGGGGCGAACGGCCCGCTCGGCCTCGGCGTGCGGCGGGTGACCTACCTGATCGATCCGGGCCGCGTCATCCGTGGCGTGGTGAGTGCGGACTTTCGCATCGCGGAACACGAGGAGTTCATCCGCAAAGCGCTCGCGGCCAAGTCCTGAAGACCGCTCCGCTCAGTATGACAGGCGAAGCAGGCTCGGATGCCCAAAGGCCGGAACGCTGACCACGTAGACCACGTCGTAGTCGCTCTCGCCGACGACCGGAACGCTCGGATCCTGCGACAATGCTCGCACTAGTGCTGTGACGAACGGCGGCGGCGCGACGATCAATACCGAGCCGCCGGCATGCGCGCGTTCGATGCGCGCGGCAAGTTCCGCCGGGTCCGGCGCGTTCTCGACGCTCGCGAGCAGCCCGAGCCTCGACTCCACGGCGGATACCGTCTGCCGGGTGCGCTGTGGATCCACCGCGTAAATCGCCGCGATGCGGCCGGGACCCCGCGCGCTCAGCAGCTGCGCGAGTCGCTGCGCACGCAGCTCCCCGGGCGGCGCGAGCGGGGCGTCCTCGATGGTGCCGAGCGGCTTCTCGGCTTGCCGCGCCACGACGAAAGTCGTCACGCGCGCGTTGCGCCAGATGGCTACCGCGAGTGCGACGGCCGCGATCGCGGCAATCAACGCGATCCACAGCGGTGCGAGGAACGGTCGGCGCCGCGACGCCGCGGGCGGAGCGGTCATCAACGAATGGGGCCTCGGTGCGGCAACGCGCGAATCGTGCTACCTGGACTGGTCTTCGGCCGCATCGCGCTGTTCACGCGCCGCCTGCTGCGCCTGATCGAGCTTCTGCTGGTAGCGCTGCTCGATCTGCTGGGCCTGCTTGGCCTCCTCGGCGGCCGATTTCGCACCCGCCGCGGCGCTGACCCCGGTCTCGGCGAGCCCGCAGCCGGAGAGCAGGAAGAAAGCCGCCAGGGGAATGAGCTGTTTCATGCAACCTCCATTGACGTGACATTGCGGTCGCCGGCGCTGCGACAACAGAGGGCCGGGCGAGTATAGGGAGCGCCGCGGCCGGCCGCTAGCGGGATAACGCGTGGTCGCTCGCCAGGAAAATGGTCGCAGGATGCTCGAGCCGGTCGCGCAGCGCCTGGATCATCGCGGCAGCATCGAATCCATCCACGAATCGGTGATCGAACGACGACGACAGGTTCATCATCCATCGCACCGCAACTGCGCCTTGTCGCACGACCGGGCGCTCCACCATGCGGTTCACACCGATGATCGCCACTTCGGGCGCGTTGATTACCGGCGTCGAGGCGATCCCGCCGAGCTTGCCGAGGCTCGTGACCGTGATGGTCGAGCCGCTCAGCATCTCGCGCGTCGCGCGGTTGGTGCGCGCCGCTTCCGCCATGCTCCGGATCTCCGCCGCAAGCCGATCCAGCGGCAACGACCCGGCATCGCGCACCACCGGCACCTTGAGGCCGTCCTGGGTCTGCGTGGCGATCCCGACGTGCACGGCACGATACCTGACGATCGTTTCACGGGCACTGTCGTAGTGGGCATTGCACTGCGGAAAATCCCCAAGCACCCGCGTGAGCGCGGCGATCACGAACGGCAGCAGGGACAGCTTGTCCTGCGACGGCCGCGTGGCATTCAGGTGCTGGCGAAGCGACTCGAGCTCCGTCACGTCGACTTCCTCGACGTAGGAAAAATGCGGGATGGTGCGCTTCGCCTCGCTCATGCGCTGCGCGATGACGCGGCGTACGCCGATGACCTTGATCTCTTCCGTGTCCGCTCGCAGCGCGGCCACGGGCTGCAGCGCCGCGCGCTCGAGGTCGTGCTTCTCGATACGGCCACCAGGTCCCGATCCCGCGACCGTCGCCAGATCGATGCCGGCC
>JBAVOB010000214.1:0-1777 GCA_049691655.1 Steroidobacteraceae bacterium
GCCGGGCAGCGCGCGCGCCGCAGCGCGGGGGCCGGGTCCGAGCTGCTGCAATTGCGTGAGTACCAGGCGGGTGATCCGTTGTCGCGCATCGACTGGAAGGCAACCGCGCGCGCCCGCGCGCTGATTACCCGCGAGTTCAGCGAGGACCAGCATCTCGACATCCTGGTTGCGATTGATGCGGGCAGGGCGAGTCGCGCGCGCGCCGGCCTGCTCGATCGCCTCGGACTGTATGCCAACATCGCCGCGCGCTTCGCCGAGCACGCGGTGCGCCACGACGATCAGGTCGGTCTGTGCGTGTTTTCCGACCGGGTGCTGTCAGTCGTCGCGCCCGATCGCGGCATTGCCGCCGTGATGCGACTGCGCGGCGCGCTCGAGCGGCTCGCCGTGACGCCGGCCGAGTCGGATCTGGTCGGCGCTGCCGCGCGCATTCGCGGCCTGCTCAGGCGTCGCAGCCTCATCGTACTGCTCACCGACTTCGAGGAGGCCGCCCAGGAGGAGCCGCTTGCGCGCATGCTGCGCGTGCTCTCGCCGCCACATCTCGCCCTGGTCGGCGGCGTCCGGGATCCGGAGATCGCGCGGGTCGCGTTCGCGCCGGCGCGCGGGTGGCGTGATCCCTGGGTGTCGCTGGCGTCGGCCGAGCACGAAGCGCGCACCCGCGCGCGCATCGGGCGGTTGCACGCCGCGGGCGTGCCGGCCGTGGCGACGCGCGCGGATCTGCTCGAGCGCGCGGTCATCGACGAGTACGAGATGCTGCGGCGGCGACGCCGGATCTGAGGGTGCTCCGCGCCTCGCGGCGGCTTCAGTACGCGATTGGCCGCGGATCGCGGCTGCGACCGAACAGCCAGCCGCGCAGCGCGGCGATCATCAGCACAAAATAGCCGATGCCGATGACGAGGCGCACCCAGAGCGGGATGTCCGGGTCCGGGGAGACGAAGCCCTCGATCACGCCGCAGCCGAGCAGCAGGATGACGATCTCGACCAGTAGTTTTCCGCACTCGAGCGCCGTCCGACGGAACGACTCGCCACGCGTCGCCGCGCCGGGGCGCACCAGCGCCTCGCCCACCGCCGCGCCGGCGGCACCGGCGAGGCAAACGCAGGCAAGCTCGACGAAGCCGTGCGCCGCGACGAACTCGAACAGGCGCCCCTGCAGTCCGTGCTGGGCCGTGAACTCGAACATCGCCCCGAGCGTCAGCGCGTTCAGTCCGATGATGTAGAACGTCCCGAGGCCGAACAGGCACCCGGCGCAGAACGCGAACAGGCTGACGACGATGTTGTTAGTGAGGATCTGCAGCGATAGTGCCGCTGCAGGCACCACCGTCAGGATGCTGTCCGTCCACAGATCGCCGCGTTCGACCGTGGCGATCATGTCGGGTGATGCGAACAGGCCGATGAGCTCCGGGTAGGCCCGCACCAGCCAGGCGCCGGCGAGGGAGCAGGCGACGAACAGCGCCGTCACCCAGGCGATGTGCGGTCGCAGGCGCGTCACGACGGCGGGGATCTGATCGCGGAACAGGCTCCACAGCGCGTAGCCTGCATGCGTAGCCGGGCGATGCAGGGCGCCGTGGCTCTGCGCGTAGGCGGCCTCGAGAAACTCGCGCGCACGGCTCGCCGGCAGGAGTTTGCGCGCGGCGCCCAGGTCGCGGGCGAGCGCGCGGTAGTCATCGATGGCGGCGAATGCCTCGTCGGCATCGGCCGCCGCGCCAGTCCCGAGCCGTTCGGCGCGCGACCGCGCTTGTTTCCAGGCGTCCGCGCGACGCAGCAGCGCGCTGCGCAGCGC
>JBAVOB010000215.1:0-6214 GCA_049691655.1 Steroidobacteraceae bacterium
GGTGTCGGCCGCCGCCACCGCGGACGCGGCCAGCAGCGCCGCCAGCAGAATTGTCTTGCCCATCGTATGCATCGTCTTGCTCCTTCGAAGCTGCATGGTCTAAGCCGGTCGTCCACATTGGACAGCCGCTGAGCTTACCCGTTCCTCGCCGCTGCGCTCGGTTACAGTCACTTGACCCGCCGCCATCAGCCTGTTACGCCGAGGCGCTTCTGGATCACCGGGCTGGTGGTTGTGTACTGCAAGAACTGCTTCTTCTGCGGATAGAGATAATGCTGGATCGCGAACGCGGCGAGCGCGGCCTCGTGGAATCCTGAGAGGATCAGTTTCTTCTTGCCCGGATAGGTGTTGATGTCCCCGATGGCAAAAATTCCCGCGATGCTCGTCGCGAATTTTTCAGTGTCTACCCGGAGCGCTTTCTTCTCAAGCTCCATCCCCCATTCCGCCACCGGCCCGAGCTTCGGATGCAAGCCGAAGAACGCCAACAACCGGTCGGCTTCGAGCGTGTGCAGCGCGCCGTCGCTCGCCTTGACGACGACGCCCGTCAGCCGGCCGTTCACCGTCACGAGCGATTGCGCCAGCCCCTCGATGTAGCGAATGCGCCCGGTCGCGGCCAGCTCCCGCATGCGGGCGACCGAGGCGGGCGCGGCGCGAAATTCGGCGCGGCGATGCACGAGGGTGAGCGCGGCCGCCTTGCCGGCAAGATCGAGCGTCCAGTCGAGCGCCGAATCGCCGCCGCCGAAGATCGCCAGGCGTTTGCCGTGGAGCTGGGCGGCGTTGCGCACCCGGTACCCGATCGCCGTACCCTCGAAGGCCTCGGCCCCCTCGAGCCCGAGCCGTCGCGGCTGGAACGACCCGAGACCCGCGGCGATCACGACGGCGCCCGCGTCGAAAGTCGCTCCGAGCGCGGTGCACAGGTGGAAGCGTCCATCGGGGAGCTTGCGCAGCTCGCTCACCTCCTGGCCGAGGTGGAATTGCGGATGGAACGGCTTCGCCTGCTGCATCAGCCGATCGATGAGTTCCTGCGCCCCGCACACCGGCAGCGCCGGAATGTCATAGATCGGCTTGTCCGGATAGAGCTCCGTGCACTGCCCGCCGGCGTTTGCGAGCGAATCCACCACGTGCGCCTGAATTCCGAGCAGCCCGAGCTCGAACACCTGGAACAGGCCGCAGGGGCCCGCGCCGATGATGAGCACTTCGGTCCTGATGGGATCGCCAGCGGTAGGAGCGGCTGGGGCGGTCAAACAATCTCCCACGGACCGGTGCACGGTCCTCGATCGGGCCCGCCTGCGGGCGGCAATGCACAAAACGGCCCGCGATCGTAGCGGGGGGACGCCGGTGAGACAAGCTCCGGCCGTGGCCCGCGCGACGCGCTCAGCGCGCCCTCTCGCCGACTCCCCCGCGCCGGCCATACAATGGCGCGGTCTGCCTGTTCAGTACCCGGAGATCCGCGCGATGAAACTCAATGTGAACGGCGCTGCGATCGATGTGGATGTCGATCCCGAGACGCCTCTCCTGTGGGTGTTGCGGGACACGGTCGGACTCACCGGTACCAAGTACGGCTGCGGCATCGCGCTCTGCGGTGCCTGCACGGTTCACCTCGACGGTCAGCCGATCCGATCGTGCGTCACGCCCTTGAGCGCAGTCGGCAATCGTGCACTGACCACGATTGAAGGTCTCTCGAAGGACCGCAGCCACCCTGTGCAGCGGGCCTGGCTCGAGCTCGACGTGCCGCAGTGCGGCTACTGCCAGTCGGGGCAGATCATGTCCGCCGCGGCATTGCTCGCCCAGAACGCTCAACCGAGCGACACCGACATCGACGCGGCGATGTCCGGCAATCTGTGCCGCTGCGGCACTTACCAGCGCATTCGCGCTGCGATTCATCGCGCGGCGGACCTGAAAAAGGGCACGCAACCCTGAGCTACGCGTCTGCCATGCGTCTGTCCGTCCAGCCGGCCGACGTGCACAAGGGGGAACCATGAGCATCGAAGCAGTTGAACCCGATGCCGGCGTCTCCAGACGGGATTTCCTGAAGACGAGCGCGTTGGCCTCCGGCGGCCTCGTCATTGCGATTGCGCTGCCTGGCTGCGCGAAGCGCGCGCCGGTACGCAGCGGCCCGCCCGCGTACTTGACCCCGAATGCGTGGCTGCGCGTGGGCACCGACAACTCCGTCACCTTCTACTGCGACCGCTCTGAGATGGGCCAGGGCGTATACACGGCCTTGCCGATGCTGATCGCCGAGGAACTCGGCGTGGAAGTCGAGAAGATCAAAGTTGAATTCGCTCCGGCCGGCGATGCCTTCGTGAACACCCTGCTCGGTACACAGATCACCGGCGGCAGCACCAGCGTCCGCGAGGCCTGGCCGAAGCTGCGGCTCGCGGGGGCCCAGGCGCGCGAGCTGCTGATTGCGGCTGCCGGCCGGCAATGGGGTATTTCGGCCGCCGGATGCCGCGTCGAGAACGGCGCGGTGATCTCCCCTTTCGGCAAGCATCTCGCCTTTGGCGAGCTGGCCGAGGCGGCCGGAAAACTGCCCGTGCCGAAGGATGTGAAGCTCAAGGCAAGCAGCGCATTTACGGTAATCGGCAAGGGCCGCACCCGCCTCGATACACCGGCCAAGATCGATGGCAGCGCCCGTTATGGCATCGACGTGCGCCTGCCCGGCATGCTGTACGCGGCGCTCGCGCAGCCGCCGGTGCTTGGCGGCAAGGTCCGCAGTTTCGACGATGCCAAGGCCAGGGCGATGCCGGGCGTGAAAGCCGTGGTGCAGACGTCGAGCGGCGTCGCGGTCGTCGCCGACAGTTGGTGGCAGGCGCGCAAGGCACGCGACGCGCTGGCGATCGCCTGGGACGCGGGTCCGAACGCCGGTCTCAATGACGGTGCCATCCTGCGCGGCCTGCACGCCGCCGCTTCCGACGCGGGCAAGGTTGCGCGCACCGTAGGCGACACCGGGGCCGCCATCCAGACGGCGGCGCGCGTCGTTCGCGCGGAGTATCAGCTGCCGCTGCTCGCGCATGCCACGCTCGAACCGCAGAACTGCACGGCCGACGTGCGTGCCGACGCCTGCGATATCCACGTGCCGACGCAGATCCAGATGGTCGCGCGCGCTACCGCGGCGCGCGCCGCGGGACTGAAGCCCGAACAGGTTAACGTGCACACCACTTTCCTCGGTGGTGGTTTCGGGCGCAGGCTCGAAGTGGATTTCATCCCAGCCGCCGTCGAGGCCTCGAAAGCGGTGGGCAAGCCCGTCAAGCTCCTGTGGACGCGGGAGGACGACATGACGCACGACGCGTACCGTCCGCCGGCGTTCGACGTGGCCACCGGCGCCTTCGACCAGGACGGCAAGCTCATCGCGTGGCGGCTGCATCTCGTCGGCCCGTCCGTCACGGCGCGGATGTTCCCGTCGGTGGTCGAGAAGGACGTCGACCCGTTCGCAGTCGAGGCTGCCGCTAACTACCCGTACGATGTGCCTAATGTACTGGTCGATTACCGACAGCACGAGATCGGTATCAACGTCGGTTACTGGCGCTCGGTGAGCCACTCCCTCAACTGCTTCGTGGCCGAGAGTTTCATGGATGAACTCGCGGTCGCGGCGCGACAGGACCCGCTGGAATTTCGCCTGCAGCTGCTGACGAAACAGCCGCGTTACGCACGGGCGCTGAAGCTCGCCAAGGCCGAAGCCCGCTATGGCGCAGCTCCCCAGGGTCGTTTTCACGGCGTTGCGGTCATGGAAGGCTACGGAACGTACATGGCGCAGGTGGCCGAGATCGCGATCGAGGACGGCAAAGTACGCGTGCACAGGATCGTGTGCGCGCTCGACTGCGGCCAGGTGGTAAATCCGGACATCGTGGTCTCGCAGGTCGAAAGCGGGGTCGTGTTCGGCCTGTCGGCAGCGCTCTGGGGCGAGGTCAACGTGCTCGGCGGCCGCGTGCAGCAGTCGAACTTCGATAACTACCGCGTGCTGCGCCACAACGAGATGCCGCGGGTCGACACGTTCATCATCGACAGCGCCGAGGCGCCGGGCGGCATCGGCGAGCCCGCAACCGCGCTCGTGGCCCCGGCTGTCTGCAACGCTGTTTTTGCTGCGACCGGCAAGCGCCTGCGGTCGCTCCCGCTCGCGCGGCACCAGCTGGCCTGAACCCGCGTCATCGGCCACCCCCGGTGGCGCACAGGAGCACTCATGACTGATAACGCGACTTTGCAGCAGCGGCGCGTGGCCGCGGTTCCACGGGGCGTGTCCAATTCGCTGGCGGTCTACGCCGAGCGAGCGCTGAACGCGGAGATCTGGGACGTCGAGGGCCACCGCTACATCGACTTCGCGAGCGGCATTGCCGTGCTCAACGTGGGCCACGGGCATCCGAAAGTGAAGGCGGCGATCGCGGCGCAACTCGAGAAGTTCTCGCACACCTGCTTCCAGGTCACGCCTTATGCCGGTTATGTCGCGCTGGCCGAACGGCTGAACGCGCTCGCACCCGGCCCGGCAGTGAAGAAGACGATTTTCCTCACGACAGGCGCCGAGGCGGTCGAGAACGCGCTGAAGATCGCGCGCTATCACACCCGGCGCTCGGGCGTCATCGCTTTCGGCGGCAGCTTTCACGGTCGCACGCTCGCGTGCATGACGCTCACGGGAAAGGTGCAGCCTTACAAGGCCGGGTTCGGGCCGATGCTCCCGGACGTCTTCCATGCGCCGTTCCCGATGCCCTACCACGGTGTCACCGCCGAGGACTCGCTCCGTGCCATCGAACAGCTGTTCAAGGCCGATGTCGATCCCGCGCGCGTGGCGGCAATTATCATCGAGCCGGTTCTTGGAGAAGGCGGGTTCTACATCGCGCCGCCCGAGTTCCTGAAACGTCTGCGCGCGATCTGCGATGCGCACGGCATCGTGCTGATCGTCGATGAGATCCAGTCGGGCTTCGGCCGCACGGGGCGCATGTTCGCGATCGAGCACGCGGGCATCGAACCGGATCTCATGACCATCGCCAAGAGCGTTGCGGGCGGCGTACCGCTCTCGGCCGTGATCGGCCGCGCGGACATCATGGACGCTCCGCTCCCCGGCGGGCTCGGCGGCACCTATGCGGGTTCACCGCTCGCCTGCGCCGCCGGCCTGGCCGTGCTCGAGGTGCTGCGTGATGAGAAGCTTCTCGAGCGCGCCGAATCGACGGGGCGCTGGATGGTCGCACGGCTCAGGGAAATGCAGGCCCGTCATGCCTGCATGGGCGACGTCCGCGGGCTCGGCGCAATGGTCGCGATCGAAATCGTGAAGAATCGCCGCGCGGATGCGCCGGATGCCGAGCTTACCAAGGCGCTGGTGCAGGGCGCGGCGCGGCGCGGGCTCGTGATCCTATCCTGTGGTGTCTACGGGAATGTCATCCGCCTGCTCGCGCCGCTCACGATCCCGCAGTCACATCTCGAGGAAGGCTTCGGGATGCTGGACGCGGCGCTCACGGAGGCCGCCGCCGGCCAGGCCAGTCCGCCTGCCCGGCCCGCCGATCGCGCCTGATCCAGTGAGGCCGCGGTACGCGACGCCCGCCACGGACGGCTGACCGACGCGAGAGAATCGCCGGCGTCAGGCGCGGCCGGCGTTGGCATCCGCGGCGGTGTGAAAGTACTCGCTTTCGGCCGCGAGTTCGTCCATCAGCCGCTTTAGCTCGGCCATGCGCCCCTGGGCGGTGCTGATCGGCATGCAGTCACGGCAGCGCGGATCGCCGCAGGGCTGGCGCGAGTAGAGCCAGTACTGGATCGCGCCGGCGAGAATGCCGTCAGCGATATCCCAAAGGTCCGCGTCCTTGTGCTTGTCGGCGAGGCGGTTTCCGAGATCCACTGCCTTGGTGAATGCGGAGTCGAAAGTGTTGGCCGATTCGGTCATGGTGGCAGCCGGCAGCGCTCGTTGGGACACGTATTGTATAAGACATTGCCCGGCGGCGACGCGACATGGACAACGGCAGCCCGCTGACCGAGACTCTCTCGCCTCAACCGACCCGCGAGTCCACGGATGGCTGCGCCCCGCCCGCTCGTCACCGCCATCGACCTGCTGACGATCGCGGCATCGCAGGTGGATGCGGCCGCGGCGCTGTTCGAAAGCGGCTTGGGCTGGACGATCACCGCGTCCGGGCCGATCGACCGCGAACTCGAATCACTCTGGAGTATCGAGACCGCCAGTGCAGCCGACCGGTTCCTCATCCTGCGACCGCCCGGCGAGGCGCGCGGCCAGGTGCGGCTC
>JBAVOB010000216.1:0-14842 GCA_049691655.1 Steroidobacteraceae bacterium
GTGCACAGCACGAGCGCCTGGAAATCGCGCAGCAACAGTTGCGCCTCGACGTTGTCGCCCACGTGCGCATTGCAGACGAACTTGATACCTTCCTGCTCCATGAGCTGCAGGCGCCGCTCCACCACGACGCGCTTGTCGAGCTTCATGTTCGGGATGCCATAGGTGAGCAGGCCACCCGGGCGATCCTCCCGCTCGAGAACCGTGACGCTGTGGCCCGCGCGGTTCAGCTGCGCTGCGGCGGCGAGACCTGCCGGGCCGGATCCGATCACCGCGACCTTCCGGCCGGTGCGTACCGCGGGCGGCTCGGCGTGGATCCAGCCCTCCTCCCACCCCCGGTCGACGATCGCGTTCTCGATGTTCTTGATGGTGACGGGCGGGCTGCTCAACCCGAGTACGCACGAGCCTTCGCACGGCGCCGGGCACACGCGGCCGGTGAACTCGGGAAAGTTGTTGGTCGAGTGCAGGCGCTCGAGCGCCTCGCGCCACAGTCCCCGATAGACGAGGTCGTTCCACTCGGGAATCAGGTTGTACACCGGGCACCCGGACGCCATGCCGCCGATGAGTTTTCCCGTCTGGCAGAACGGCACGCCGCAATCCATGCAGCGGGCGCCCTGCTGGCGCAGGTGCTTCTCCTCCATGTGGAAATGGAATTCCTGCCAGTCGGCCACCCGTTCGTGCGGTGGCCGGTCGACGGGCAGTTCCCGCAGATATTCGATGAAACCTGTTGGCTTGCCCATGGCGAACCGGGTCAGTTGCCGCCGACCCGGGCGAGGTCGCGAGCGTTCTCCTCGAAGGCGGCCATGATCGCCTCCTCGCCCGTGAGCCCCTGTTCGTGGGCGCGACCGATGCAGGCGAGCACGCGTTTGTAGTCCCGCGGCATCACTTTCGCGAACCTCGGAAGGTATCGCTCCCAGGCATCGAGCACCTGCCGCGCCCGGGCGCTGCCCGTGAGCTCGAGATGCGTGCGGATCATGGCGCGCACGGTGGCGATTTCCCCGGGATCGGCCAGCGCTTCGACCTCGACCATCTGCTTGTTGACACGCGTCGCGAAGTCGCCGGCGAGGTCGAGCACGTAAGCGATCCCGCCCGACATGCCCGCGCCGAAGTTTCGCCCGGTGCTGCCAAGCACGACGACATGGCCGCCCGTCATGTACTCGCAGGCGTGGTCGCCCACGCCCTCCACGACCGCATTGACGCCGCTGTTGCGTACGGCGAAGCGCTCGCCTGCCATGCCGCGGATATAGGCCTCGCCGCTCGTCGCGCCATACAGCGTCACGTTGCCGACGATCATGTTGTCTTCGGCCGCAAACGTGGCCGCCCGCGGCGGATAGATGATGAGCTTGCCGCCAGAGAGCCCCTTGGCGACGTAATCGTTGGCATCGCCCTCGAGCGTGAAGGTCATCCCGGGTGGCAGGAACGCGCCGAAGCTCTGGCCTGCCGAACCGGTGAACGTGATGCGGATCGTGTCCGCCGGCAGTCCCTGCGCGCCCCACTTCTTCGTCACCTCGGCGCCGGTGATCGTTCCGACCACCCGGTTGACGTTACGCACCGGCAATTCCGCGCTCACCGGCGTGCCGTGCTCGATGGCCGGGCGGCAGAGCTCGAGCAGCGTCGTCACGTCGAGCGATTTCTCGAGCCCATGATCCTGGGCGATCTGCCTGAACCGGCCGACGTCGCTCCCGACGTCCGGCTGGTAGAGGATGTTGCTGAAGTCAAAGCCTTGCGCCTTCCAGTGATCGACGGCGCTCCGCGCCTCGAGACGATCGGCGCGACCGACCATTTCCTCTACCGTGCGGAAACCGAGCTGCGCCATCAGCTCGCGCATGTCCTCGGCAATGAAGCGCATGAAGTTCAGGACGTGCTCGGGCTTGCCGGCAAAGCGCTCGCGCAGCTTCGGATCCTGCGTGGCAACGCCCACCGGGCAGGTGTTGAGGTGGCACACGCGCATCATGATGCAGCCGAGGGACACGAGCGGCGCCGTCGCGAAGCCGAACTCCTCGGCGCCGAGCAGCGCGGCTATGACGACATCGCGGCCGGTCTTCAGCTGTCCGTCGGTTTCCACGGCGATGCGGCTGCGGAGGTTGTTGAGCACCAGCGTCTGGTGCGTCTCGGCGAGCCCGAGTTCCCACGGCAGGCCCGCATGCGCGATCGAGGTCTGGGGCGAGGCGCCGGTACCGCCGTCGTAGCCGCTGATGAGCACGACGTCCGCGTGCGCCTTGGCGACGCCCGCCGCGACCGTGCCGACGCCGACCTCGGCGACGAGCTTCACGCTGATGCGCGCGTCGCGGTTGGCGTTCTTGAGGTCGTGAATCAGCTCGGCGAGATCCTCGATGGAATAGATGTCGTGGTGCGGCGGGGGCGAGATCAGTCCGACGCCCGCGGTGGTGTGTCGCGTCTTCGCGATCCACGGATACACTTTGGTGCCGGGAAGCTGGCCGCCCTCCCCCGGTTTCGCGCCCTGCGCCATCTTGATCTGCAGCTCGCGCGCGTTGACGAGGTACTCGCTGGTGACGCCGAAGCGGCCGGAAGCGACCTGCTTGATGGCAGAGTTCTTCGAGTCACCATTCGCGAGCGGCCGGTAACGCGCGGGATCTTCGCCCCCCTCGCCGGTGTTGCTCTTGCCGCCCAGCCGGTTCATCGCGATCGCGAGCGTCTCGTGGGCTTCCTGGCTGATCGAGCCGTAGGACATCGCGCCGGACTTGAAGCGCTGCACGATGCTCTCGACCGGCTCAACCTCGGCGAGTGGCAGCGGCTCGGCGGGCTTGAAATCCAGCAGTCCCCGCAGCGTGTAGAGATTCCTCGACTGGTCGTTGATCAGCGCCGCGTACGACTTGTAGGTCGCGTAGCTCCCCGTCCGCACCGCCTTCTGCAGGCGATGGATCGACTCCGGGTTGAACAGGTGCAGCTCGCCGTCGGCGCGCCACTGGTACAGCCCGCCCGCGGGCAGCACGTGACCGTCGACCGCGCGATCGGGAAACGCTGCGCGGTGACGCATCAGCACTTCCTGCGCGATCACGTCGAGGCCGACTCCGCCGATGCGGGACGCCGTACCCGTGAAGTACTCGTCGATGACCTCCTGGCCGAGGCCGACCGCCTCGAACACCTGCGCGCCCTGGTAACTCTGGATGGCGGAGATGCCCATCTTCGACATGACCTTCACGACGCCCTTGGTCGCGGCCTTCGCGAAATTGCGACATGCCGTCCGGTGGTCGACGTGCGTGAGCAGCCCGTCGCGGATCATGCCGTCGAGCGTCTCGAAGGCGAGGTAGGGATTGATCGCGCTCACCCCGTAGCCGATCAGGAGCGCGAAGTGGTGGACCTCGCGCGCTTCGCCCGTCTCGAGCAGGAGGCTGACGCGCAGCCGCAGGCCCTCGCGGATAAGATAGTGATGCAGGCCCGACACGGCGAGCAGGGCCGGCACCGCGGCGAATTCGCGATTGACGCCGCGGTCGCTCAGCACAAGGACGTTCACCTCCTCGTCCTCGATCATGCGGCGCGCCGCAAGCCGCAGTTCCTCCATGGACTTGACGAGGCCCTTCTCGCCACGGGTCGCGCGGAACAGCGTTGGCAGCACGCCCACCTTGATTCCCGGCAGGTCGATGCGGCGGATCTGCGCGAACTCTTCGTTGGTGAGGACCGGACCGCCAAGCTCGAGCCGGCGGCAGTCGCCCGCACGCGGCTGCAGCAGATTGCCTTCGGAGCCGAGCCAGACCTCGGACGAAGTGATGATCTCCTCGCGGATGCAGTCGATCGGCGGATTTGTCACCTGCGCAAACAGCTGCTTGAAGTAGTCGTAGAGCAGTCGCGGCTTCGCCGACAGCGCAGCCAGCGGCGTGTCGTTGCCCATCGAGCCCACGGCTTCGACGCCGCTGCGGGCCATCGGGTCGAGCAGGATGCGCTGGTCCTCGAACGAATAACCGAAGGCGATCTGGCGCTGTGTCAGCAGGTCGTGTTCCGGAGCCGGCACTTCCGGGGCGGCGGGCAGGTCCCGCAAATGCACGAGGTGCTCGCCGAGCCACTGGCGATACGGCCGCTCGCTCACGATCGCGCGCTTGATCTCCTCGTCATCGATGATGCGGCCCTGCTCGGTGTCGACGAGGAACATGCGGCCCGGTTGCAACCGGCCCTTGGTGACGATCTGCTCCGGCGGAATGTCGAGTACGCCCGCCTCGGAGGCCATGATCACGGTCTCGTCCCGGGTGACGTAGTACCGCAGCGGGCGCAGCCCGTTGCGATCGAGCACGGCGCCGATCTGCCTGCCGTCCGAGAACGCGATCGCGGCGGGTCCGTCCCACGGCTCCATCAGGCTGGAGTGGAACTGGTAGAAAGCGCGCCGGGCGTCGTCCATGTTCGGGTGATTGGACCAGGGCTCGGGAATCATCATCATCATGGCGTGCGCGAGCGGCCGGCCGGCGAGCACCAGCAGCTCGAGCACGTTGTCGAACATCGCAGAATCCGATCCGTTCGGGTTCACGATCGGAATGATCTTCTTGATGTCCTCGCCGAAGACTTCGGATTCGAACAGCGCCTCGCGTGCCTTCATCCAGTTGATGTTGCCGCGCAGCGTGTTGATCTCGCCGTTGTGCGCGAGATAGCGATAGGGATGGGCGCGGTCCCAGCTCGGAAACGTGTTGGTGCTGAAGCGCGAATGCAGCAGCGCCAGGGACGTGATCAGGGCGGGATTGGTCAGGTCGGGAAAATACACCGGCAGCTGCTCGGTAAGCAGCATGCCTTTGTAGACCAGCGTCTTGTAGGAAAGGCTCGGCAGGTACCAGTATTCGGCCCCGTCGAGGGTCGAGGTGCGAATCTCGCTGTAAGCGTGCTTGCGGATGACGTAGAGCTTGCGCTCGAAGGCCGAATCGTCCGCGAGCGCCGGATCGCGCGCGATGAAAACCTGCCGGATGAAAGGCTCGGCCGCCTTCGCCGTCTCGCCGAGCGAGGCGTTGTTGGTCGGCACGGTGCGCCAGCCGAGCAGGTGCTGGCCCTCGGCACGGACGATCTGCTCGAAGCGCTCCTCGAGGCGACGGCGCCTAGTGGGATTCTTCGGCAGGAACACCAGCCCGCAGCCGTACTGGCCGGGCGCGGGCAGGGTGAACCGCAGTTTGCGGCAGGCCTCGGCGAGCAGGGCATGGGGCATCTGCACGAGCACCCCTGCGCCGTCCCCCGTGTTGGCCTCGCAGCCGCAGGCGCCGCGATGGTCGAGATTCTTCAGAACCTCGAGGGCCTGGCGCAGGATCGCGTGCGACTTGCGGCCCCGGATGTCAACGACGAAGCCGACGCCACACGCGTCATGCTCGAAGCGCGGATCGTAGAGCCCCTGCTTCACGGGCGGCCCGAGACGCCGCTCCCGCCTGCGTGGTTTGCCGAGTTTCTGCATGTGCGAGCTTGCCAACCAATCTCCTCCGGCTGCGCGCCCTGCCAGGCCGCGCGCAGGTCACGACGCCGCCGGTGCCAGCCAGCGACGGGGCATCAAGAAAAAATCGGTCGGAGCGGTGGAAGCCGCGCCGTGTTGCGGCGCTCTCGGGCCGCGGCGGACGCGCAAGGCGGCCCGCGATTCGGACGTCGATCTTCACCTCTACTATGGTCCCGATCATACCGGCTGAGGACCGACCGTCAATCGCCGGCGCATGCGCGCCGGGTCCGCAGGGTCGGCGACCTGCGGCGGACCGCCGCTGCGGGCCCTTGTACTCGGGAATCATGTGCCGTAACGTGCGCTGGCTTTCGCACCCGCCGACGACATGAATGAGACGAAGCAACCGAGATGAAGCAGCGCAAAGCGTCGACTGACAGCGACCCTGGGCCCCGCCTTCAACGAGTAAACGAATACCTGCAGCGCAATTTCCCGGACTTCTTCGCCGAAGCCCGGTTTCAGGTAGGGGACGATGATTATTTCCTGTACGCGCGCTTCGGCGAGTACCTTGCCCGATCCATCGAGCAGAACCGGGCGCCCCGCGAGAAGATCAACCGCGGGTTCACCGTTTTGAACAAGATGGCTCGTCTCTCGGCACGCAATCCGGCCGTGCGCCGGATGCTGGTTTCAGGGCCGCTGGAGCACATCGTGGACGCCCCGAAAGCGCGAGCGCTCGCCAGGAAGCGCCTCTCGCCCGTGGCCCAGGGTTATCTCGAGAGCCTCTGCGAGTAATTCGAAGCTGACAGCAGTAGCAGCGGGCTTCATGTGAAGGGACGGCCGCAGGCGACCGTCCCTTTTTTTTCACCGCTCGCCGCTCGTGGATCCCGGGCTCGGCGGCAGCGCGAGCGGCGCCGCGGCCCCGCCCGTTGGTCTAACATCGGCGCAGCATGGATCACGCCTACACGGTGCTCGAGTTCTGGTTCGGCAAGCTCCCGCTTGCGCCCCAGGCGCTCAACGGGCGGATGCTGTTCTGGTTCGGTGGCCGCGAGCCGGCGGAGGTACGCGCCGTCCGCGACCGCGAGATGCAACGGCGGTTCGACGCCCTGCTCGAGCGGGCCGCCTCGGGGAAGCTGGCAAGCTGGGCGGCGAGCCCGCGGCAGCGGCTCGCACTCATCCTGCTGCTCGACCAGATCCCGCGCAATGTGCATCGCGGCACGGCCGCCGCGTTCGCACAGGACGCGGCGGCGCTGTCGCTCGCGCTGGAGGGCGTGCAATCTGGCGCCGATGCGGCTCTCGACCCGGTCGAGCGCCTGTTCTTTTACATGCCGCTGCAGCACGCCGAGTCGCGCGACGTGCAGGAGGAATCCGTCGCCGCCTATCGCCGGCTGCTCGGCGAGGCCCCGGTGCCGCTACGGTCCACTTTCGAAGCGGCGCTGCGTTCGGCCGAGCAGCACCGCTCGATCATCGACCGCTTCGGCCGCTTCCCGCACCGGAATGCGGCTCTCGCCCGGGCGGCGACTGCGGACGAAATCGCGTGGCTCAAGGCGAACCCCCACGGATTCGGGCAGTGACGCGTCGAGCCGTCGACAACGGACGGGGCTCGACTCGCTCCTGCGGCCCGCGAGACGATGACGGGATGACTTCGAGCGCCACTCCTTCTATCGGCACCCCGGACACGCCACCGCGCAACTACCGCTATTACGACCTGGTGATGGCGGCGTATGTGTGCATCCTGCTGTGCGCGAACCTGATCGGTCCGGCAAAGGTCTCCACGGTGCAGGTGCCGTGGCTGGGCGGGGTCACGTTCATGGCCGGGGTGCTGTTCTTTCCCCTTTCATATATCTTCGGCGACATCCTCACCGAGGTCTACGGCTACGCGCGCGACCGGCGCGTCGTGTGGGCGGGATTCGCCGCCCTCGTGTTCGCGTCATTCATGTCCGCGGTCATCGTCAGGCTCCCCCCGGCGGCCGAGTGGGTCGACAAACAGCCCGCGGTCGAGACGATCTTCGGCAACACGCCGCGCATCGTCACCGCATCGATGATCGCGTTCTGGAGCGGCTCGTTCGTGAACTCGTACGTGCTCGCGAAGATGAAGATCTGGACGAGCGGACGTTGGCTCTGGACGCGCACCATCGGTTCGACGCTCTGCGGCGAAGCCGTGGACTCTGCGCTCTTCTATTCCATAGCCTTCTACGGCCTGTGGCAGAACCACCTGTTGCTGCAGGTGATGGCGACGCAGTACGTCCTGAAGAGCGCGTGGGAAGCAATCGTTACGCCGGTCACTTACAGGGTCGTGGCCTTCCTCAAGCGCGCCGAGCACGAAGACTTCTACGACCGCGATACCGATTTCACGCCGTTCTCGTTGCGCACCTGAGGGTCGCGGCCGCGCGCCGGCGGACGCGCACCGCCCGACGCGAGCAGCGCTCAGCGGCCGCCCTGCAAGCCTTTCGAATAGAGCACGCGCCCGTCCGGGGTGACGAACACGGCGTCGATGTCGGGAATACGCTCGAGGATCTCAAGCGTCTTTTCCGGCCCAAGCACGAAAGCGGTCTTCGACAGCCCATCCGTCTGCATGGCGGTCGGGCCAAGTAGTGTCGCGCTGCGCACCTTGCTCGCCGAGTGTCCGGTCCGCGGATCGATGATGTGATGATAGCGCACGCCGTTCACGTCGAAGTAGCGCTCGTAGACACCCGATGTCGACACCGCGGTGACGACGAGTGGAATGCGCGTCACCACCTTGTTCTTGTCGTCGGGATCGCGGATGCCGATCACCCACGGCCGGCCACGCCGATCGCCGAGGATGCGGCTGTCGCCACCCGCCGTGACGATCGCGTGTTCGATGCCGCGCGCGCGCAGCAGCTCGATGCCGCGGTCGACGGCGTAGCCCTTGCCGATGCCGCCGAGATCGATGCGCATGCCAGGCCGCTCGAAGCGCACCGTGTGATGCGCGGCATCGAGCCCGAGGCTCCGGTAGTCCACCGCCGGCAGCGCTGCGCGGATCTGCTGCTCGGTCGGTCGCAAATGCCGGCGGTAGTCGTAGAGATAACCGACGCTCGCGTACGTGATGTCGAACGCGCCCGCGGTAATCTCGGAATAATGCACGGCCTCGCGAATCACGTCGAAGAGTTCCGCATCCACCTGCACTGGCCCGGAGGCCGCGCGCGCGTTGATGCGCGACAGCTGGCTCTCGGGCTTGTAGTGACTCATGAGCGCATCGACGTGCCGCATCTCGGCCATGACCGCATCGATCGCCTCGGCGCCGCGCCGGGTGTCGTCCGACCAGAGCTCCACGTAAATCCGCGTGCCCATGATCGCTTCCTCGCGCCGCAACCAGGCGGCATGAGCGGGCGTGGCACACGAGAGCAGCAGCGTGATGAGCGCCGCAGCGCGCAGCCGCGACATCGCCGGCACGGCTGCGCGTGTTCGACCTGCGGGACCGCAGCTCGCCCGGCTGCTGCCGCGTTGCGAGTTCATTCCTGGGTATCCGGTTCGACGAAACACCACGTGATTTCCGGAAAACGCACCTTCAGATGCCGCTCGAGGCCGTTGATGGCCTCGGCCGCCGCGTCGATCGTCAGCCCGGACTGCATGCGGATCTTGATGGCGAGCATCACGCTCGGCCCTACCTGCAGCGTGATGGCATGAAACAGACGCTCGATGAGAGGCTGTCGCCCGATTTCCGCCCGGATCCCGTCGAGCAGATCGGGCTCGGCGGAGCGGCCGACTAGCATGCTCTTCATGCGCACGGCAATGAAGTACGACACGCCCACCAGCATGACGCCGATCAGGATAGAGCCGGCCGCGTCGAAGCGCGTATCGCCCGTCAGCGCCGCGATCGAGATGAACGCAAGCGCGCACACCAGGCCGGCCAGCGCCGCGCAATCCTCGCCGAGCACGACGACCAGCTCCGCGTTGCGCGTCACGCGCAGCCATGCGAGGAGCGAGCGGCCGCGGCGCACGCGGCGGATCTCGCGCAGGCACCCGAGGAGCGACGCGGTTTCGAGCACGATCGAAACGCCGAGCACGATGACGGCGACCCAGGGAAGCTTCAGCGACACGGATGCCTCGAGCTTGTGCCAGCCTTCATAAATGGAGAACAGCCCGCCGACGCTGAACAGCAACAGCGCCACGACGAAACTCCAGAAATAGCTGGCCATCCCGTACCCAAGCGGATGCTGCGCATCCGGCGGGCGCTGCGCCTGGCGCAAGCCGACGTACAGCAGCACCTGGTTGCCACAATCCGCGATCGAGTGAATCGCTTCGGCGAGCATGCTCCCTGATCCCGTGAAGACCGCGGCGGCCAGTTTCGCGATGGCGATGCCGAGATTCGCGAGAAAGGCGTAGAGAATCGCGCGAGCCGGGGATCCCTGGTCCGACATCGCGCGCTCAGGGCTGGAAGCGCGGCGCAGTGAATGGCATTTCGGTCACCGGTCCGAGCTTGGCGGCCACGTCGCGGATTTTCGCCGCGTCGCCGATCAATACGATGGCGACGTTGCCGGCGGAGGGAAACGCGTCGGCGATGACGGCGCGCGCATCATCCGCAGAGACCTGCGCGAGCGCCGCTCCATAACCCTCGATCCAGCTGCGGTCGAGACCATAGAACTCGAGTTCGCCGAGCGCTGCGGCCCAGTGGCCCGCGGTCTCGAACCGCGTCGGATACTGACCGATCACGTAGTCCCGGCCGGAGGCGAGCGCCGCAGCGGGAATGCCCTGGGCATGGAGCTGGTCCAGGGTGGCGAGCGCCAGGTCGAGCGCCTTGCCGGTCGTCTCGGTTTGCGTGAACGACCGGATCGAGAACTCCCCCGGCACGGTCGCGCGCACGAACGCTGAGCCCGCGCCGTACGTAAGCCCCGACTCGATGCGCAGCTTGGTGTTCAGGATGGAGGTAAAACGCCCACCGAAGACGGTGTTCACGACTTCGAGCGCCGCGCGCCGCGGATACTTCTTCGCCACCCCGACGTTGCCGATCCAGAAGTAGGTCTGCACCGATCCCGGGGCATCCACCAGCAGGACGCGGCGCCCCTGCACGCGCGACGCGGGCGCGATGGCAGGCGCTGGCGCCGGCCCGCGCTTCCAATCTCCGAAGGCACGGATCACGGCGCCTCTCGCCCAAGCGGCATCCAGGTCGCCGCTGAGCACGATCGTCGTGCGCTCCGGCCCGAAATTGTCGCGCGCACAGCGCACGATATCCTCGTGCGTGATGGCGGCGAGCGATTGTTCGCTCCCCGAGAGCGGCGCACCGAAGGGATGCTCTCCGAAGAGCAGTGCGCGACCGTATCGGCCGAGCAGTTCCGATGGATCGGAATCCTTGGCCGCGCGGATGAATTCGATGTGCCGTGCGCGCAGGGTCTCGAATTCGGTCGCGGACAGATGCGGCCGCTGCAACGCGTCCGCGAGCAGCTCGATCATCAGGTCGCGGTTCTGCGCCAGGAACTCGCCGCTCACGGTGATCGCCTCCGCGCCGGCTCCGGGACTGAATCGTCCGCCTGCTCCCTCGACCGCGTCCGCGAAAGCGAACGCGTCGCGCGTGCCCGCCCCTTTCTCGAGGAGCGCGGCGGCGATCGAGGCGATGCCAGCCTTGCCGCGCGGATCACTCGCGCCGCCGCCGCGCAGCACCGCGTTGAACGCAACCAGCGGTATTTCCCGGCGGGGCATGACGACGAGCGTCAGCCCGTTCTCGAGCACGATCCGTTCGTAGGGAGGCACGCGCACGGACGCTGCGGTGACGGCCTGTGAAGTCACGGGCGTAGCAGCGATTGCGGCAAATGGCGCGAAAGCGGCGAGCAGGTTCGCCCCGACAACCCGCGTGACCATTGCGCGCACGGTCAGCCTCCGTCAGCCGCGCTTGCGGCAGACTGAGCGCCCGCGGCGCCGTCCGCGGTCGGCACGAGCACGCCCACGGTGCGGTGCCGTCGCTGCAGGATCTCGCGCGCAACGGCCGCGAGCTCGGCCCCGGTCACACGGTCGACGAGTTGCGGCACCGCAAACAGCCGGCGCCAGTCGCCATCGAGAGTCTCGTACTGTCCGAGGAGCGACGCCCGGCCATCGATCGTCGACAGCGCGCGCCAGAAACCCGCGGCCGTGACGTTCTTCGCGCGCTGCAGTTGCACGTCCGTCACGCCGTCGCGCAGCAGCTCGGCGACCTGCGCATCCAGCGCGGCTTCCGCGCGCGCCGGCGATGCGCCGGCCGGCAGCGTCAGCGTGATCCAGAAGAGCCCGGGATCGATGCTCTCCGACCAGTAGGCCGCAACATCCACCGCGATCTTCTGCTCCTCGACCAGTCGTCGATGCAGGATCGACGCCTCGCCGCCAGTGAGCACGGTTGCCAGCAGATCCACGGCCGCTGCATGCGCATCGGTCGCCGCCGGCGCCTTGTAGGCGAACTGCAGGAGCGGCGTCTGCGCCCGCCGCTCGACAACAACACGCCGCTCGCCGAGCTGCTCGGGCTCGCGCGTGCGCACCGCCGGAGGCGGCGGCTGGCGCCTGAGCGGCCCGAGATAGCGCCGTGCCAGCGCGAACGCCTGCTCCGGCGTCACATCTCCAGTGATCACCACGGTGCAGTTGTTCGGCGCGTAGTTAGTCCTGAAAAACCGCTGCAGGTCCTCGACGCGCCACGCCTGGATGTCGGACGGCCAGCCGATGGTCGGAATCTGGTACGGATGCGCGACAAACGCCGTCGCCTGCACCTGTTCGGCGAGCAAGCCCTCGTTGTTGTCTTCGACCCGCAGGCGTCGCTCCGAGTACACCACTGCGCGCTCGCTCTCGACGATCTTCGGCACGAAGCCGAGGTTCGCCAGTCGATCCGCCTCGAGCTCGAACACCAGATCGAGCGCGCTGCGCGGAAACCAGTCCGAGTAGATAGTGAGATCGCCCCCGGTGGAAGCGTTGTTGCTGCCGCCGCGCGCCTCCATCTGCCGGTCGAACTCCCCGGGCGCGCGGCGCGCGGTGCCGTTGAACATCATGTGCTCGAAGAAATGGGCGAGCCCCGTGGCACCGCTGACCTCGTTGCGGCTGCCGACGCGCACGAAGTTGTAGAAGGCGACGCTGGGGATGTCGTGGTCCGGCCAGACGAGGATCTTCATGCCGTTGTCGAGAGTCATCGACACCACGGCCGCAGCCGTGAACGTGACCGGTGCGGACGTTGCAGCGGCGGCGGGCGCAGCGTTGCAGGTTCCGGCGAGCGCGCAGATTGCCACCGCGACCAGTGGCTGCACTGATTTCACCGGGAGCCGCATGCGAGCCACCGGGCGTGCGCGATCAAAGGCCGATCACGATGCAGGCGTGGCCACGCGCCTTGAGTCGCGCGCAGACGCCACGTGCCTGGGCGAGATCCGCCGCAGGAGCCTGCAGGCGATACAGCGTCCCGGTCGAGGTCCTGGTCATCGTGACGCGCGGTTTCCGGGCAGCGAGCTGCTGCGGAAACGCTTTGGTCAGCCGCGACCACTCGGCATCCGCTCTGGCACGGGATCCGAACGCCCCCAGCTGGATCAAGCGGCCCGAATGCGCGGTCTTGGCGCTGTGACTGGACACGGTCTTGACCGGCGGACGCACGTGCGCAGTCGCGGCCGGCGCCGCGGGCAATGCTGTCGGTTTGGCTGCCGGTTTTGCCGTCTTCGTACCAGCCCCCACTGGTTCGCTTTTCGCGGCCGGCCCCTTGGTTATACCGGCCCCCGTGCCGCCGGCAGGCGCCGCAGCTGCGGGGCCGGCCGCGGGCGACTGCGCGCTCAGCGAAAAATTCTCGATGCGAATCTGGGCCTCGCGCGCCCACTTCCCGTTCGGGTGCTGCGCGACGAATTGCTGGTAGCCTTCGAGCGTGTCGGCGGTCGAGATCCGCTGCCAGTCGCGCTCCTCCGTGAGCTCCGCCAGGCGCGTGCGCGCCTGGGTCGCCAGTTCGCCCTCGGGATGCTTGCCGACGAACTGGTCATAGGCCTCGATCGTGTCGGCCTCGCGTGCCGATCGCCAGTCCGACTGTTCGCGGCCGCAACTCGCGCTCGCAAGCAGCACGGCCAAGACCATTACGACGCGCGCCACGTGATTCATGCGTGCCCTTTCTGTGCAGGAGTGCGCATTCTAGGGGCCCGTGGCCCGTCCTTGCATCCCGCCGGCAAGCGCCACCGCGGCATCGAGGCCATCGATCCGGCGCCGGGTCGCGACACAGGTCGCGGAATCGGGCGCCTGACAGGCGCAATAATGCACGGCGTTTCCCAGGCAGCCCGCATGAATAACCCCCTGAATCGCCGCCTCAAGGACCAGTTTGCCGCCTCCCCGACGTTCATCGCCGAGGGCACGAGCTTCGCCGGCGACATCGAGACCAGCGGCGCGCTCGTCGTCTGCGGCAAGGTGCGTGGGAACGGCCGCATCGGCGGGGCGGTCAGCCTCGCCCGCGGCGCCGAGTGGCACGGGGACATCGAGGCGAAACAGGCGGTCATCGCCGGGCGGGTACTCGGTGATCTCTCGATCGAGGGCAGCCTCGAGATCGGCGCGAGCGCCGTGATCTCGGGACGCGTCGCGGCAAAATCGCTCGCAATCGCCAATGGCGCGGTCATCGAGAGCGACGTGTCGGTAACGAGCGGCGATCCGGTCGTGCGTTTCGAGGAACAGCGGATCGAGGACTGAGCAGTCCGGCCCTGGCGCCGTCAGTGCTCGAGCGATGCGGCGAATTCCTTCACCGCGAGACGGTCGGCGTAACTCGGTCCGGCGACACCCTCGACAAAACCGCAGTGCCCCCCATAGCGGGTCACGATAACTTTCAAGGCCGCCGGCCTCGCCAGCCGCGCCAGATCGCCGGCCGGAATGATCGGATCGTCGAGCGCCGTGATGATCGTGCTGGGCACGTCCAGGCCGGCGAGCCGCTCGCCGGTAATCGCGTAGCCGGCCAGATAGGTCTCGAGTGTCTCGTAGCCGGTATGACGCCGCACCAGCTCATCGGTCATGCATCGCACGTTCATCCGCCTGCGCACGGCGGAAAAATCGTAACGATCCGGCCATGCGGCCTGCTTCTTGCGCAACGACCGCCGCCACTTCACGATGAAGTAGCGCTCGTAGACCGGCGGCCCGCGCTCCATCGCGAGCAGCGTTGCCGCGGGATCGAGCACCGGCGAAATCGCGACGACGCGCGCGAGCCTGAGGTGTGCGCGTGCCGCGTCCGCGGCGACGCGCAGTGCGAAATTCCCGCCGAGCGAGAAGCCACCGAGGCTCAGGCGCGCGGCGGGGAACTGCCGCTGCACGGCCGCCACCGCTCCCACAACTTCCGGCAGCCGGCAGGAATGGAAGATCTCGGGGTTCAGATGATGGGTCGACCCGTGATCGCGCAGGTTCAGTCGCACGACCGCGTGGCCGCGCGCGAACAGCTCCTGGGCAAGCGAGAGCACGTAGAGTGAATCCCCGCTCCCCTCCCAGCCGTGCAACAGTACGATCACCGACGCCGGCGTGCGTTGCACCGCCGGCAACGCCTGCAGGCCGAGCAGGCGCACGCCGTCACCACAGTCGAGC
>JBAVOB010000217.1:0-5043 GCA_049691655.1 Steroidobacteraceae bacterium
ACCATCGGGACCGACGCGCAGATCACGCGACTGATCGCGGCAGTGCGCGAGATTTCGGGGCCCGCGGGGTGAGTCCGGGCGCGGGCGCCCGGCGACGTTACCTCGCCCAGCCGGTGCGCGAGGTGACGGGCTCGGTCAGCGTGCCGGGCGACAAGTCGATCTCGCACCGCGCACTCCTGCTCGGCGCGATCGCCGACGGCGCGACGTCCATTCGCGGCTTTCTCGCGGGCGGCGACTGCCTCGCGACCCTGGGCGCGCTGCGCCTGCTCGGCGTGCGAATCGATCAGTCGGCCGCGGAGGTGCGCGTGCACGGCAACGGCGCGGGCGGATTGCGCGGCGCAACCACGCCCCTGGACCTCGGGAATGCCGGCACCGCGATGCGCTTGTTCATGGGGCTGCTCGCACCGCAGGCGTTCGATTCGACGCTGTGCGGCGACGCCTCGCTGATGCGGCGGCCGATGGAGCGGGTGGCCGAGCCGCTGCGGGCGATGGGGGCAGACATCGTGACGAGCGGCGGGCGCCCTCCAGTCGTAATTCATGGCGGCCAGCCGCTCCATGGAATCGATTACGCCATGCCCGTCGCCAGCGCTCAGGTCAAGTCCGCGCTGCTGCTCGCCGGCCTGTATGCACGCGGGCGCACCCGCGTTGCCGAGCCCGCCCCATCGCGGGACCACACCGAGCGCATGCTCGAGAGCTTCGCAGTCCAGGTTGTGCGCGACGGCGGCGCGGTCAGCGTCGCCGGCGGCCAGCCGCTGCGGGCGACGAGTATCGAGGTGCCGGGAGATTTTTCATCCGCCGCGTTCTTCTTGGTGGCCGGCGCGCTCGCCGCGCAACGGCCGCTCGTGCTGCGCAACGTCGGCGTGAATCCCACGCGCATCGGCTTGCTCGAGATTCTGCGGCGCATGGGCGCGGACTTGCGCATCGACGCGCACGCGGGCGGAGCCGAGCCGGTGGCCGATATCGAAGTGCGTGCGAGCCGGCTGCGCGGCATCGAAGTGCCTGCGGCGCTGGTGCCGCTGGCGATCGACGAGTTCCCGGTGTTTTTCATCGCCGCGGCCTGCGCGACCGGTGAATCGAGCGTGCGTGGCGCCGCGGAGCTGCGCGTCAAGGAGAGCGATCGCCTGGCAGTCATGTCGGAGGGACTCGAGAGGCTCGGAGTCGAGCACGAGCTGTTGCCCGACGGCATGCGCATCCGCGGAGGGCGACTCACCGGTGGGGTAGTCGACAGTCATGGCGATCACCGCGTCGCGATGGCCTTCGCTGTTGCGAGTGTTGCGGCGAGCGGGCCGATCGAAATCGAGGATGTTGGCAACGTCGCGACTTCGTTTCCCGGGTTCGTCGAGCTGGCGCGGTCGATCGGCTTTGCGCTCGAGGAGCGGGCGACGTGAACGCACGGCGCAGGGCGAAGCCGCGCAAACCGGACAAGCGATCGGTGCAGCGCAAATCCGCCAGCCGGACTCCGCTTGCCCGCGATCTGCCCGCACGCGTGGCGAGGAACCGCGCGCCGCCAGTTCCCGTCGTGACCATCGACGGCCCGAGCGGATCGGGCAAGGGCACGATCAGTCGCCTGGTGGCCGAGCGGGTCGGCTGGCACCTTCTCGATTCCGGGGCGCTGTACCGCCTCGTCGCACTCGTGGGGGAGCGGGCCGGGGTGGGCCCGGCGGACGTCCGGGCGCACGTCCGGCTGGCCCGTGCGATGCAGATTCAGTTCCACGGCCGTCCGGATGGCGCGGAGCAGGTTCTGCTCGACGGGCAGGACGTCACTGGCGCGATCCGGTCGCAGGCGTGCGGGCAGGGGGCGTCGCGGGTCGCGGCCTGGCCTGCGGTCCGGGACGCGCTGCTCAACCGCCAGCGGGGCTTTGCCCGCCCGCCGGGACTCGTGGCGGATGGCCGGGACATGGGGACCGTGGTCTTTACCGAGGCCCCCCTGAAGATCTACCTCACGGCCAGCCCGGAGGAACGGGCCCTGCGCCGCTATAAGCAGTTGAAAGACAAGGAATCCGGTGTTAGCCTTGCCGCCCTTTTGCGCGAGATCGCCGAGCGTGACGCGCGGGATTCGACCCGGGCGGTTGCGCCGCTGAGAGCCGCGCCCGATGCCGTGACGATCGACTCATCGCATCTCGGTATCGAGGCAGTCGTCGCGCTGGTGATGCGCTACGGGCGGGAGCGGGGACTCTGGGCCTGAAGCGCGCGGTTTGTTTGAGCGGGATTGAATCAGGAGTGCAGCGGCGCTCGCGCGCCGGTGTGAAGCATGGCGCCCCCGGCAGGAACGCGGTGGCAGGAATCAACAACCTCGGGCGGCAGGGAACGCCGGCTTCGAGACAGCAGCGCGGTGCAAACCGCGCCATCGAGAAAACATGACCGAGAGTTTCGCCGAGCTATTCGAGAATAGCCTCGCCAACCAGCGCATCCGGCCCGGAATGATCCTGAACGGCCTCGTCATCAACGTGACCGAGGACGTGGTGGTCGTCAACGTTGGCCTCAAATCCGAAGCCGTCATCGACATCAACCAGTTCAAGAATGAACGGGGGGAGGTCGAGGTCAAGGCGGGGGACGAGGTCGAGGTCGCGCTCGATTCCGTCGAAGATGGCACGGGCGAGACGCGCCTGTCGCGCGACAAGGCGAAGCGGGCGCGCACCTGGACGCGGCTCGAGAAGGCATTCAACGATTCGGAGATCGTCACCGGAGTGATCACCGGCCGCGTCAAGGGCGGATTCACGGTGGAGATCGACAACGTCCGGGCTTTCCTCCCGGGTTCGCTCGTGGACGTACGCCCGGTGCGCGACACCTCGTACCTCGAAGGCAAGCCGCTCGAATTCAAGGTCATCAAGCTCGACCAGAAGCGCAACAACGTGGTCGTTTCCCGGCGCGCGGTCGTCGAGCAGGAATTCTCCGCCGAGCGCAGCGCGCTGATGGATAACCTGCAGGAAGGCGCCGTGATCCGCGGCGCGGTCAAGAACCTCACCGACTACGGCGCTTTCGTCGATCTCGGCGGAATCGACGGGCTGCTGCACATCACCGACATGGCGTGGAAGCGCGTCAAGCATCCGTCGGAAGTCGTCAAGGTGGGCGATGAGATCGAGGTGCGCATCCTCAAGTTCGACCGCGAGCGTTCGCGCGTGTCGCTCGGCCTGAAGCAGCTCGGGCCCGATCCGTGGGAAAACATTGCGCGGCGCTACCCGCCGAACACGCGCGTGTTCGGCAAGGTCACCAACATCGCCGACTACGGCGCGTTCGTCGAGATCGAGGACGGCGTCGAAGGATTGGTGCACGTCTCCGAGATGGACTGGACCAATAAGAACGTCAATCCGGCGAAAGTGGTGCAGACGGGGCAGGAAGTCGAGGTCATGGTGCTCGACGTGGACGAGGAGCGGCGGCGCATTTCGCTCGGACTCAAACAGTGCCAGGCGAATCCCTGGAAGGAATTCGCCGAGAACTACAATCGGGGCGATCGCGTGGCGGGGCAGATCAAGTCAATCACCGACTTCGGCATCTTCATCGGCCTCGCGGGCAACATCGACGGCCTCGTGCACCTTTCCGACATCTCCTGGGACGTTCCCGGCGAGGAAGCGGTGCGCAATTACCAGAAAGGCCAGCAGGTCGAGGCGATGGTCCTGTCAATCGACCCGGATCGCGAGCGCATCTCCCTCGGCATCAAGCAGCTCGCCAAGGACCCGTTTTCCGGGTGGATCGCCGAGAACCCGAAGGGGACGATCGTGCACGGCACCGTCAAGGACGTCGACGCGCGCGGCGCGACGATCGACCTCGGCAACGGCATCGAAGGACAGCTGCGCGCCTCCGAGCTGGGGCGTGACCGGGTAGAGGATGCGCGCCAGATTCTCAAGGTAGGTGATCCGGTCGAAGCCAAATTCACCGGCGTCGACCGCAAGACGCGCACGATTTCGCTTTCGATCAGGGCGAAGGAAATGCACGACGAGGCGGAGGCGGTGCACAGCTACCGCTCGGAGCAGCCGTCGTCTGGCACGAGTCTCGGGGATCTGCTGAAGGAGCAGATTGAATCGGGCGACCGCGAGTAGCCGGACAGGCGGATGCGCGGGAGCGATCCGAGGGGCGACGCATGACGAAGTCGGAACTGATCGAGATCATCACCGCCAAGCAGAAGCACCTGCCCGCGAAGGACGTGGAGCTTGCGCTCAAGCAGATCCTCGAGATCATGAGCGACGCGCTGGCGACTGGAGAGCGCATCGAGATCCGCGGTTTCGGCAGCTTTTCCCTGCACTTCCGCCCGCCGCGGCAGGGGCGCAACCCGAAGACCGGTGAAGCCGTGGCGCTCTCCGGCAAGTACGTGCCGCATTTCAAGCCGGGCAAGGACCTGCGCGAGCGCGTCAACGATGGCGCGCACAAGCCGATCCGCGACTGAGCGGCGCGGCGCGCCGCGCCGGGAAACGCCGTCCGGCATTAAGGTGTATTCTGACCGCCGTGCCGGGTCTGTCGCCATTGCTGTTGCTGCTGGCGTTCTCCGCGGTCGGACTCGCCGCCTGGCTGCTCGGCCGGCGTTCCACCGTGCGGCGATTGCGCATGCCGCGCGACTACTTCATCGGCCTCGACCACCTCATCAATGACCGCTTCGACCATGCGACGGAAGTTTTCGCGCGCATGGCGGAAACCGACGGCGACTCGGCCGAGATCCAGTTCGCGCTCGGGAGCCTGTTCAGGCGCCGCGGCGAAGTAGAGCGGGCGATTCGCATCCATGCGCGGTTGCGCGAGGAAAGCGACGGACCCTTTGTCGACCAGGCGACCTACGCGCTCGCGCTCGACTACCTGTCTGCCGGGCTGATGGACCGCGCCGAGCAGCTGTTTCACGAGGTCGCCGCGCGCGGGCCTTACCGCGCCGCGGCTCTGGACCAACTGCTGCGCGTGCACGAGCAGCAGCGGGACTGGGCGGACGCCCTGCGGGTTTTCAGCGAGCTGCCCGCACCTTTGCAGGCGGAGCGTTCCCGGATCGCCGCGCATTACCTGTGCGAGCTTGCGGAACTTGCAATTGTGCAGGCCGACGCGGCCCGCTGCCGAGCTCTGCTGCAG
>JBAVOB010000218.1:0-8754 GCA_049691655.1 Steroidobacteraceae bacterium
CGATCACGCTGCTGTTCGTCCTGCCGATCGCGCTGCCGGGGATCCTCACCGGGCTCGCGCTGCTCGCCGCCATGAAGACGCTGGCGATCGATCCGTCCTTCTGGACCATCGTCGCGGGCCATGCCACGTTCTGCCTCGTGATCGTGTACAACAACGCGGTTGCACGACTGCGCCGCCTGCCGCCGAGCTGGATCGAGGCGTCGATGGACCTGGGGGCGACCGCGCTGCAGACCTTTCGTCACGTCGTCCTGCCGCAGCTCGCCACGGCGCTGCTCGCAGGCGGTATGCTGGCATTCGCCCTGTCGTTCGACGAGATCATCGTGACGATTTTCACGGCCGGGCACCAGGCGACGCTGCCGATCTGGTTCTACAGCGAGTTGTTTCGCCCGCGGGACCGGCCGGTGACGAACGTCGTCGCGGTGATCGTCATTGCCGTGACACTCGGGCCGATCCTGCTCGCGTATTATCTGACCAAGCCGGCGGACGACGAACGACAATGATCGCGGACACTGGCGCGCCGGTGCGGACAACAACCAACAGTGCGGCGGCCGAGCCGAGGTAACCATGGATACGAAACTGCTGATCGACGGAAAGTTCGTTGCGGGCCAGGGCGCGGAGGAGAACGTGCTCGATCCCGCCACCGGTAAGACGCTCGCCAAGGTCGCGGAGGCGTCAGAGGAGCAGATCGACGCCGCCGTGCAGGCGGCGCGCCGAGCGTTTGCTGCGTGGTCGCAGACGGTCCCGAAGGACCGCGCGGCGATGCTGCTGAAACTCGCCGATCGCATCGCAGCCGAGGCACAGTCATTTGCCGACCTCGAGTCGCAGAACTGCGGCAAGCCGCTGGCGGCGATGCTCGCGGACGAGATTCCGGCGATCGTGGACGTGTTCCGCTTCTTCGCCGGAGCCGCGCGCGCGATGCATGGCGCCGTCGCCGGCGAGTACCTCGCCGGGTACACGAGCATGATCCGCCGCGATCCGGTGGGTGTCATCGCGTCGATCGCGCCCTGGAACTACCCGCTCATGATGGCCGCCTGGAAGCTGGCGCCGGCGCTTGCCGCGGGCAACACGGTGGTCCTCAAGTCCTCCGAGCAGACGCCGCTCACGGCGCTGCGACTGGCAGTGATCGCGGCGGAGATCTTTCCGCCCGGGGTCGTCAACGTGATCACAGGCCGAGGCCTCTCGGTGGGCGCGCCGCTCACGTCGCATCCCGACATCGCCATGATTTCGCTCACGGGCGATGTCGGCACCGGGGAGAAGATCCTGAACGCTGCCTCGAAGGGCACCAAGCGCACGCACCTCGAGCTCGGCGGCAAGGCGCCGGTGATCGTGTTCGACGACGCAGATCTCGAATCGGTGGTGAGCGGCGTGCGCAGTTTTGGTTTCTACAACGCGGGGCAGGATTGCACGGCGGCCTGCCGGCTCTACGCGGGCGCCAAGATCTACGAGCGGCTCGTCGCGGATCTCGCGAGCGCCGCTTCGACCTTGAAGGTCGGCGCGCAGCGCGAGGCGGGCGTCGAAATGGGACCACTGATCAGCGCGAAACAGCAGGCGCGCGTGGCGGGCTTTGTCGAGCGGGCCACGCAGGTCAAGCACATCGAGGTGGCAACCGGCGGCAAGGTGCGCGCGGGCGCGGGTTTCTTCTACGAGCCCACCGTCATCGCCGGTGCCAGGCAGGAGGACGAGATCGTGCGCCGCGAGGTTTTTGGTCCCGTCATCTCGGTGACGCGCTTCAGCGATACGGAACAGGCAATCGCCTGGGCGAATGATTCCGACTATGGGCTCGCCTCCTCGGTCTGGACGAAGGACGTTGGCAGGGCAATGCAGGTGGCGGCGCGCCTGCAGTATGGGTGCACCTGGATCAATACTCACTTCATGATGGTGTCAGAGATGCCGCACGGAGGCCTCAAGCGCTCGGGGTATGGCAAGGACCTGTCGATGTACGCACTCGAGGACTACACCGTCGTGCGCCACGTGATGGTCAAGCACTGAGGGCGGGGCGAAAGTAGCTCCCATGCTTTACGAGCACCACCGCGAACCGCTCGCGCCGCGCGAGGTTTTCCTGCAGCGGCTCGCCCGCAGCTTCACGATTGGCGTCCTGCTCATCGCTGCGTCACTCGGAATCGGCGTCGCCGGATATCGCTACCTGCTCGATCTCTCCTGGACCGACGCGTACGAAAACGCCGCGATGATCCTCTCGGGCATGGGGCCGCTCGATCGCGGGGCAAGCTTCTGGGCCAAAGTCTTCAGCGGCACGTACGCGCTCTTCAGCGGCTTTGCCGTGCTCGCCATCGCCGGCGTGATCTTCGCGCCGATCGTGCACCGCTTTCTGCACTACCTGCACGCCGACCCCGGCGATCGCAAGCGCGGGCGGTAATTTGCCGGCGGCGCGCCCTGCGCGGCCGTTCACTCGGCGGTCGTCGGGCCGATGACCGATTTCACCTGCGCTACCTGATTCGCCGGGCATCCGCCTTTCTTGGCGTGTTCCCGCACCGTTCTCTCGTCGGGGCTTGTGAAGGTCCCGTATCGCATCGGCTGCGCTCAGGGCGACGCCAGTTCCACTTCGCCTTCGATCTCGACGGGAATGGCGAATGGCAGTTCCGCCAGTCCGACCGCACTGCGACTGTGCGCACCGATCTCGGGGCCGAAGAGCTGCAGGATGAGATCGGAAAAACCGTTGATGACGTTCGGCTGGTGAATGAAACCCGGCGCCGAGTTCACCATGCCGAAGACCCGCGTCCAGGCTGCGATGCGATCGAGATCGCCCAGCGTCCGCTGCAGGCTGCCCAGGATCGCGAGCGCGGTCAGGCGCGCCGCAAGATATCCCTGCTCCACAGTGAGTTCCCTGCCTAGCTTTCCCAGTGGCTGCGCCAGCGACCCGTCCGCCTGCTGCGGCGCGTGACCGGATATCAGGGCGCGCGTGCCCACGACGCGTACGAATTGGAACGGCAGGACGACTCCCGGCGGCGGCCGCAGCGGGGGCGGAAGTCCGAGTCCCAGCACCTGCAAGCGCTTTTCGATTATCGGCATCGTTGATCTCCCTCGTGGACCGCGGCGCGTCGGGACGGCTGGCGGCCTCGCCGGTTCAGGCGAGCAACTGCGCGACGCGTTCGCGCAGCAGCGGGACCAGGTCCCTCTCGAACCACGGATTGCGCCGTAACCAGATATTGTTTCTCGGGCTGGGGTGTGGCAGTGGAACGGTGTGCGGCCAGTAGTCGCGCCAGGACCTTACCAGCTCGGTGAGCGATGCTCGCGAGCTGGAAAAATGATACGCCTGAGCGTACTGCCCGAGGACGAGCGTGAGCTCGAGATCGCGCAGCTGGGCGAGGAGCTGTTTGCGCCACGCGGGCGCGCATTCCGGCCGTGGCGGCAGGTCGCCCGAGCGGCCCGTTCCGGGAAAGCAGAAGCCCATCGGCACGATGGCGATGCGCTGCGGGTCGTAGAAAATATCGCGGCCGATTCCGAGCCACTCGCGCAGCCGCATGCCGCTCGCATCGTCGAACGGCCGCCCTGATTCATGCACCTTGCGGCCCGGTGCCTGCGCGGCGATCAGAATTCTCGCTTGCGGATGCAGCTGCAGCACCGGCCTGGGTCCGAGCGGCAGATGCGCCTCGCAGAGTGTGCAGGCGCGAACCCTCTTGAGAAGAGATGCTACCGCCGTCATGTGGCGGCTCGTGGAACCCCCGGCGAAACCGCTTCACCGGTGCCATGGTCAGGGGTCCAGGCGTCGAAGAACCCCGGTCCGCCCCAGTGCACCCACGCGCGCGCGAGACGCCCTTCGCAGAGCTCCATCGACAGCATGAGATTGACGACGTGCTCGGCGCCGCCCGTGTCGACGCCGACGCTCTGCAGCTCGAACGCCGTGCGCGTGCCACCGCTCAGGGCGCGAAGCGCACGGATTGCGAGGCCACCCGGATACAGCCGCAGCAGAACATCGCTGAGCAGCCGTCCGGCGGCCGCGCGCCCGACGAGCGGCGATGGCAAGCGCGCATCCGGCGGCAGCCAGAGGTGCACGTCGTCGGTGAGCGCTGCCAGTAAGCGCGTGAGCGCGCGCGAGTCCCGAGCCAGCGCCTGGCGCAGATCCGTCAACGCACGTGCAGCGGCAGCGCGCGCCACCGGGTCGAACCCGTCCCGCCCCGCACTGGCGTTCATCGCACTCTCGAAATAGCGTGGCCCGCCCGCAAATTTCCAGCAGCTCGATATTGCGTCGCCGCGCAGGGCAAAGCTGATGATCGGACTGCCGAGATAGCTGCTGCCGTCGCGCGACCTGCCTTGCTCCTGTACCTGAAACGCAATACGACCTGCGCCTTCGAGGGAGTGGAATAGCGTCAGCTTCAATCCGTCCGCGTAGGCGGGCGCCACCACGTCCAGCAGCACATCCTTGATAGCCGCCCGCCCGACGAAGGGGCTGGTGGCGCGCGGCAGCGGCGGTAGCCAGAGCGTGCCGTCCTCGGTGAAGCTGCTCGCGAACGCGAGTAGCGCCTGGCTGTCCCCCGCGCAACCGCGGGTGAGAATATTGAACGCATGCTCCGCAAGCGACCGCGCGCTCAACTCCGACCTCCCGACTGGCGCAAGCGGTGAGGGTGCCCAGCGGTGCCGCGTCGCGTACGCAAGACGACTGCCGGGCTCCGCCGAGCGGTCGCGTCCAGCCGCACCCGGCAGTCGCTAGACGGCACCCGAGCGACTTACTTCGCCATCGCCTTCTTGATGAGGCCGACGACCGCCATCACGACGCCGCCCCCAACGCCACCGCCAGCCACGCTGCCGATGATGCTGCCGAGGTCCATGCCGCCGGTGCCAACGCCGAGGCCTGCCATGCTGAGAAGCTGGCCCCCAAGTCCGCCACCCAGGATGCCGGCAATGGAATTGCCGACCGTTCCGAGCGACGAATTCTTCATCAAGGAACCCGCGACGTTGCCGCCCACGGCTCCGCTAATGAGCTGAAAGATCAGAGGCAGGTAACTTTCCATGCTTCGCTCCCCGTTTGTTTGTAGTTAGTATACTGCGCGCCGGCCGGTGGTCGCCGCGGCGGCTGGGTTTCCGGGGCGCCGCACCGGCAACAGCCTAGCGCATCAGGCGGCTGCTCGGCTACCGCGAGGTCACCGGCAGTCAAAGCCGTCCCGCGTTGTAATCCGCAAATGCCTGCACGATTTCCTCGCGAGTGTTCATCACGAAAGGGCCATGACGGGCTACCGGTTCGCGCAGCGGGCGACCCGCGACGACGATAGCGCGGCTGCGCGCAGCGCGGCCTTCCAGCGCGACGCTGGTGCCCGGGCTCAGCACCGCAAGTTCGGCAGAGGCGATCGTTGCGGCGGATGCGTCACTGCCCACGCGCAGCTCGCCCTCGTATACATAGACGAACGCGGAGTGATCGATTGGCAGCGGCTGCTCGAAACGCGCGCCGGCATCGACCATGACATCGAGATAGACCGGATCGGTCGCGGGTTGCACGATCGGTCCCTGGCTGTCGCCGACGCGACCCGCGATCACCTTCACGCCGACGCCCGTCGCCGGTTGCACGGTCGGTAGTCGCTCAGGACCGAATTCCTGGTACTTCGGCGCCGTCATCTTGTCGCGCGCCGGCAGATTCAGCCACAGCTGGAAACCGCGCATGCGGCCCTGTTCCTGCTCGGGCATTTCGCTGTGCACGATGCCGCGCCCCGCGGTCATCCACTGCACGGCGCCGGGCACGAGCACGCCCTCGTGGCCGTGGTTGTCCCTGTGGCGCATGCGGCCGTCCAGCATGTACGTCACGGTCTCGAAGCCGCGATGCGGATGACTCGGAAAACCGCCGATGTAATCCTCGGGCCGGTCGGTGCCGAACTCGTCCAGCAGCAGGAACGGATCCAGTGTATCGAGTCGCGGCTGCCCGATGACGCGCGTGAGCCGCACGCCGGCGCCATCCGAGGTGGCCATGCCCTTGACCGTGCGCACGACGGTGCGTGCCTGTCCATCGCCCGGGCCGATCGCGTTGCGGGTCATCGCCGACATCCTGCACCTCTTCAGGGAAGCGAATGATGCGGCGACCGGCGGGGGATTGCCAGCGAGGGAACGTCTCGTCCGGGGCAAGCAGCCCGCGCGGCGCTCGGTCAGTCGAGGGCGAGCACGATCTTTCCAAAGTGTTGCCGCTCGAGCAGCTTACGGTGAGCGGCTGCGAGATCGGCGATGGGCAGCACCACGTCGACGGCGGGCTTGAATACGCCTTGCTCGAACAGCGGCAGCGCCACTTCGCGGAAGGTCCGCAGGGTCTCCGGCAGGAAGCGCGCGCTGGTCGCGATGTTCATGGTCTGCAACTGCAGATTGCGCAGGCCGATATTGACGTTGAAGCACACCTGGCGGCCGGCGGTGCTGCCATACATGACGATGCGGCCCTCGGGCGCCATCGAGTTGACCAGCGCGGTCGCCGTCTCCTCGCCGATCGTCATCAGCGCTATCTGCATGCCGCGCCCGCCGGTGTCGGCGAGCACGCGCTCCGCGAGATTGCCGCGCCTGTAGTTGTAGGCGACATTCGCGCCGGCTTCGAGCGCGCGGGCGACCTTGAAATCGATGCTGGCCGTCGCCGCCACCCAGCAGCCGCGCCAGCGGGCGATCTGCAACGCGGCGCTCGCCACGCTCCCGCCCGCTGCCTCAATTAGCACCCGTTCGCCCGGCCGCGCATCGGCGAGCGTCATCAGCGCGTGCCAGGCGGTCTGCCAGCCGACCGCAATCGCGGCGCCCTGGACGAAGTCGAGTGCCGCGGGCAGTGGCAACAGCTGATCGACGTCGAAAACGACCTTCTCGGCGTGCGTGCCCGCCGCGCGCCCGAACACCCGGTCGCCGCGCTGGAACCCCGTTACCCCGGGTCCGAGCTCCTCGATCTCGCCAGCGGCTTCCATGCCGATCACGAATGGCAGCGCCAGCCCTGGATACGCGCCGGAACGCATGCGCGTCTCGGTGAAATTGACGCCGCTCGCGCGCACGCGCACCAGCACTTGCCGCGGCCCCGGTTGCGGGTCCGGGAGCGAGGTCCAGCGCGGCCCCTCGGCCCCTCCAAACTCTGTTACCTGGTAGGCGTGCATGGTCCGATCGGTCGCGAGCCCGAGACTGGGTGCCTGCGCGCGGGTCAGTGACGCCGCGAATCAACGAATTTCTGGAATGCCACCACGTACTGCTGCGCGAACTCCGCGAGCATCGCGTCGGAATGCAGTGCACGCCACCATTTCGTAAGGCGCGGCAGTTCGTCGAACACCGGGTCCCGGCCGAGCATGCCGTAGAGGCTGTAGATCGCCTCGAAAGACGGCAGCATCACGCAGTCGGCCAGCGTGAGCGACTTGCCTGTGGCGTACGGACCCGATGCCATGAAATGCTCGATGTGTTCGCACCCGCTGCGCAGGCTCCCCGTCGCGGCGTCGAACTCCGCCTGGTTGCGGCCCGCCGGATTCATGTTGCGGAAAATGGCGCCCGTCTGCGACATGACGTAGATGTCGGTCAGCCGAGCGAGCAGGCGCACCCGCGCGCGCTCGTACGGATCCTTCGGCAGCAGGGGCTTTCTCGGGTAGGCGTCCTCCAGGTATTCGCACACCACGGTGGACTCCGGAAGGCTCTTGCCGTCCACCTCCAGCGTCGGCATCTTGCCGAGCGGATTCAGGGCCAGGTACTCCGGTGACTGCAGTCCGCCGGCCGGCATCTCGAGCGGCAGCTCGATACCCTTCGCGCGAGCGACGAGCAGCACCCGGGCCACGTAGGGGGAAGCCAGTGTCCCGTACAGCTTCATTCGGTATCCTCAGCGGTGGGCGACCGAGTCTACCCTGCAGCAGCTGCTTTGCGGAGAGCCTCAGATTGAAAGCGAAGTCGCGGGATCCACAGCCGGTGGACAGGCCGTCGCGACTGCGGCGCGCATATTTCGAATGCCGTTACGGACAGCTGCACGTGCGCGATGCGATGTCCGCCGGCGGCGGCTTCGACGAGGGAACGACGCTGTTGTGCCTGCACCAGGGTCCGCTGGCGGGTCGTCTCTTCCAGAAGTTTCTCCCCCTGATGGGAACGGATCGCTCGGTCTATGCGCCCGACCTGCCGGGCGACGGTGAGTCCGACGCACCGCCAGCGCCGCCCTCCATCGCCGACTATGCCGGCGCCCTGGCGGACTTCCTGGCCGATCTGCGATTCCGCCAGGTAGACCTGCTCGGATTTCATGTTGGTGCCGCGATCGCAGCGGAGCTCGCCGTGTCGCGAGCGAACGTGGTGCGACGGCTCGTCCTGGTCGGCGTGCCGATCCTTGCGCCTGAGCAGCAGGCGGCATACGCGCGCGAGCCCACGCCGGCTTCTGCCGCGGATACCGCCGGTTCGTGGGGGCGGCGCGCCGTAGCCGCCTATCCAATGCGCGAGCGTCTGTCGCAGGTGCAGCAGCCGGTGCTGGTCCTGCGGCCCCGCGATGAACTCTGGGAAGCGACTGCGCGCGCACGAGAGACGCTGCGGGGCGGGAAGTTCGAGGATTTCGCAGACTGCGGGAGCGGGCTGTTCGAGGCGGCGCCGGAGCGGGTTGCTGCGCTCGCCCGGGAATTCCTCGGCCGCTGAGCGCGGCGGCGCGATGGGGCGGGCAGCGGCAGCCCGGTCGGCGGGCCCAGGGAGGCCTGCGGCGGCGATTGACCATAAACCCGCCCGAATTCGCGGCGCGGCTATGTCAAATCCGCGAGCTGGCTCACAAGTCCGTCAAGCGCTTAGGGCCAATATGCCGCATCCGGGTAAAATGCCTGTGCAGCGAACTATACGGAGTCGAGG
>JBAVOB010000219.1:0-2901 GCA_049691655.1 Steroidobacteraceae bacterium
GTTCGTGCCGGGTATCGAACTCTCGGCCACCTGGCGCGGGCAGGCCGTGCACGTGATCGGACTGGCGGCGGACCTGCGCTGCGAGACGCTGACCGCGCATGCGACGCGGATCGTTGCGCAGCGCCGCGAACGCGTCGCGGAGATCGGCGAGCGCCTGGAGCGGCGTGCGCGCCTGCCGGGAAGCGAGATTGCGCAGCTCGTCCTCGAACGCTGGCCGGTGCCGACCCGGCAGCACCTCGCCCGCGAACTGGTGGAGCGGCGCCTGGCGGCGAACACCCGGGATGCGTTCGACAGGCTCCTCGGGCGCGGGTGCCACGGCTACGTGCCCGCAGCATGGCCTGCGCTCGAGGCGACGCTCGCGGTCCTGCGCGCAGGCTGCCGCGAGATCGTTATCGCGCATCCGCATCGCTACCGCCTGTCCGCCGGAGCGCTGCGCAATCTGGTGACCGAATTCGCAACGCTCGGCGGCACGGCGCTCGAGGTAAGTCTCGCCGGCATGAGCCCCGGCGACATGGATCGCATCGGCCGCCTCGCGCGCTCGCACGCGCTCGCGGGATCCGCCGGGTCGGACTTCCACGACCCGGCCGTGCCTTGGAATCCCCTCGGCCGCTGGCTTAAGCTAGCGGATGGAATCGCACCCCTCGCCGAGCGCCTGCACGCGGGCCTGGCCGGACGGACGCACGGCGCTTGAGGCATGAGCGGAACCGAAGACAACGTCGACCGCGAGCTGTTCAGGAACATCGAGAAGCTGCGGGCGCTGCGCATCGAGCACCGCGACCTCGATGACGTCATCACGCGCCTGTCGCTCGATGCGCGCATCGACGAGCTGCAGTTGAAGCGCCTGAAGAAGCGCAAGCTCAATATCAAGGACCAGATCACCAAGCTCGAAAGCGAACTGATCCCGGACATGAACGCATGAGCGACGCCAGCGCGGCGAGTGCCGATTACGGCGGGCTGCTGGCACGCATGGCGAGTCCCGAGATCCTCGCCGAGCTGCTCGCCATCCTGGCCGTGGTCGGGGGCGCCTACTTTGCCGGACACCTGGTGCGCAGCTGGCTGCGCCGCGACGGTTCGGCGGCGGCACTCCCTCCCTGGCAGCAGCCTGTCGTCGAGGGCAGCGCGATCCTCGCGCCGCTCGTGACCGCGCTCGTCCTGCTGCTCGGTGTGCGCGGCGTGGCCGGCCTGCTGCATGCCGATCACACGCTGCCCGACATCGCGCTGCAGCTGGCCACCGCGCTGGTCCTCGTGCGGCTCGCCGTGTACCTGCTGCGCCTGCTGATGGGGCCGGATTCCTGGATCCGCAACTGGGAGAACCGGCTGACGCTCCTGCTGTGGCTCCTGATCGGTTTCCAGCTCGTCGGCTGGTTCGATGCAATGCAGCGCACGCTCGATTCCCTCGACCTGCTGCCCGGCCCGGCGCGGTTCAGCCTCTGGGCGCTGCTCAAGGGCCTGATCGTCGTGACCGCCTTCGTCATCGCGACCACGATCGCCGGGCGCGCGATCGAGCGGCGCGTGATGACGCTCACGGGCCTCGCCATGTCGACGCGCATCGGCATCTCGAAGTTCACCTATTTCTTCCTGGTGGGCCTCGGCATCCTGCTCGGCGTTAATGCGGCCGGCGTCGACCTGACGGCCCTCACGGTCCTCACCGGCGCGATCGGACTGGGGCTCGGTTTCGGCCTGCAGGCGATCGCAAGCAATTTCGTCAGCGGCTTCGTGCTGCTGATGGACAAGTCCATCAAGCCCGGCGACGTGATCAGCTTCACCGGCCACACGGGCACCAGCACCGAGAATTTCGGCTGGGTGCAAGAGCTGCGCGGCCGCTACGTCGTGGTGCGCGACCGCGATGGCGTCGAGACACTGGTTCCGAACCAGAACCTCATCACCAGCTCGGTGATCAACTGGAGCTATTCCGACCAGCGCGTGCGGCTGAAACTCCCGGTGAACATCAGCTACGCCGACGATCCCGAGCTCGCGCTCGAGGTGCTGCTCGAGGCGGCACGCGATCATCCGCGCATCCTGAAGGATCCCGGGCCGGTCACGCGCCTGATGGCGTTCGAGGACTACGGCATGCGGCTCGAAGTCCGGTTCTGGATTTCGGACCCGATGAACGGTGTCAACAACGTGCGCTCGGACGTCAACCGCACGATCTGGCGGTTGTTCAAGAAGCACGGCATCAAGATGCCGGTGGCGCAGCGCGAGATCCGCATCGTCGCGGACGCCGCCGCGCACGCCCTGCCCGGCCCTTCGGGTCAGGCGCCGCCGGGCGCCCGCTGAGGAGTCGTGCCGATTTTCGTGTCACCGCGGGTGACGATTCCCGACGGCGACGTCACGCTCGAATTCATTCGCGCCTCGGGTCCCGGCGGACAAAACGTCAACAAGGTCGCCTCCGCCGTGCAGCTGCGCTTCGACCTGGCCGGCAGCGCCGCGCTCGATGAGCGTGTGAAGGCACGACTGCGCGTGCTGGCCGGTCACCGCTGCACCGACGAGGGCGCGATCCTCATCGTCGCGCGCCGACAGCGCTCGCAGGAACAGAACCGGCGTGAAGCGTGCGAGCGCCTCCGCGATCTGATCCGTCGCGCGCTCGTCGAGCCGAAGCTGCGCCGGGCGACCCGGCCGACGCGAGCGTCGAAGGAGCGGCGGCTCACGGGTAAAGTACATCGCGGCACCACCAAGCGCCTGCGATCGAGGCATGCGCTGGATGACTGACGCCGCCCGCGGGCGGGTTCGGTCAGGCGCCGCGCTCGGCCTCGCGCCGCATGGCCGCCCACAATGCCACCACATGCTCGCGCTCGGTGGCTGCGGAACCGAAACTCACGCGCACCATCCATCGGCCGTCGAGCGTGGCGGGCGTGAGATAGGCCGCGCCTGACTGGTTGAGTCGCTCGGCCCATGCACGCG
>JBAVOB010000220.1:0-4372 GCA_049691655.1 Steroidobacteraceae bacterium
GATCGGCGCGGCCGGTGCCGGCCAGATCGAGCGCCGTGCCGTGGTCCACCGAGGTGCGCACGAGCGGCAATCCGAGGGTCACGTTCACCGCGTGCCCGAAGCCTGCGTGCTTGAGCACCGGCAACCCCTGGTCGTGGTACATGGCGAGCACGGCGTCGTAGCCGGCGAGCCGGGCCGGAACGAATACGGTGTCAGCCGGATGCGGGCCGCTCGCGTCGATCCCGCGCTGCCGCGCGGCTTCGATTGCCGGACCGATGACCGTGATCTCCTCGTCGCCGAGGTGGCCGCTTTCGCCCGCGTGCGGATTGAGGCCACAGACGGCGATTCGCGGGGCGCGCAGTCCCCACAGCCGCTGCAGGTCGCGGTGCAGCACGTCGAGGGTGGCGCCGAGCGATGCGCGGTCGATGGCTTCGCTCACGCGCCTCAGTGGCAGGTGCGTCGTCGCGAGCGCGACGCGCAGGGATCCGGCGACCAGCAGCATCACCGGATGCGCGCTACCGGTGCGCGTCGCCAGGTATTCCGTGTGACCGGTGAAGGGAATGCCGGCATCATTGATGATGCTCTTCTGCACCGGCGCCGTGACGAGCGCGGCGAATTCCCCGCTGCGCGCACCGTCCACGGCGCGATCGAGCAGCGCGACGACCGAGCGCGCATTGCGCGCATCGAGTTCTCCTGCGCGCGCGGGTACCGCGAGCGGGTGGTGTTCGACGAGGAGCGTGCCGGCCCGGTGCGCGGCGGCGCCGGCGGCGCGCTGCGTGCAGCGCACCGCGATTCCGGCCATGCGTGCGCGTTCCTCGAACAGCGCACGGTCGCCGAGACACACCAGTTCACAGGCCCACTCCCGGCGCGCGACGGCGAGACACAATTCCGGGCCGATGCCGGCAGGCTCGCCGGCAGTGAGCGCGATCCGAGGCACAGGGCCGGTGCGGCTCACATCTTGTATTCGACGTACGCCTCGTCGCGCAGCCGCCGCAGCCACAGTTCGGTTTCCTCGTCAGCCTTGCTCTCGCGCAGCTGCGCCAGTGCGCGCTGGCGCTTCAGCTCGTCGGTGTTGTCGAACTGACGCTTGCCGAGCAGCTGCAGCAGATGCCAGCCGAACTGCGTGCGGAGCGGCTGGCTGATCTCGTTCTCGCTCAATTTGCCGAGCGCGGCCTCGAACTCCGGGACGAACGTGCCGGGCCCCGTCCAGCCGAGATCTCCCCCTTCGGCCGCCGATCCCGGATCCTCGGAAACCGCCTTGGCGAGCGTCGCGAAATCCTCGCCCTTGGCGATGCGCTCGCGGATCGCGCCGAGTTTCTGTTGCACCGTCGCGTCGTCGAGCAGCTCCGTGGTCTTCATCAGGATGTGGCGCGCGTGCACCTGCTGGACGACGCTCGGGCCCTCCGCGTTGCGCAGCTCGTTGAGTCGCACGATGTGATAACCGCTCGGCGTGCGCAGCGGCTCGCTGACATCGCCTGGCTTCATGCGGGCGACTACTTCTGCCAGAAACGTCGGCAGCTCCGGGCCCTTGCGCCAGCCGAGCGAGCCGCCCTCGAGCGCGCTCTGGCTGTTCGAGTAGGCCACCGCGAGCTTGGAGAAGTCCTCGCCGTGCCGGGCGCGCGCGTACACGTCGTCCGCGCGCTTGCCGGCCTGCTCCAGCTGCTCCGGCGTCGCGGCCTGCGGCACTGCGATCAGGATGTGTGAGACGTTGTACTCGCTGGTTTCCGCGGGCGCGGCCTTCTGCCGGTCCATGAACTGCTGCAGATCGTGCGGCGTCACGTTGATGCGCTGCAGGACGTCGCGCTGGCGCAGCACCGTGAGCGTGAGTTCGCGGCGCACGCCGTCGCGATAGGCCGCGTAGTCGACGCCCTGCGCGGCGAGCGTATCGGGCAGCTGCTCGAGCGTGAGGTGATTGCGCTCGGCAACCTCCTGCAACGCCGAGTTGACGGCTTCGTCAGGAATGCGGATGCCGGCGCGTTTTGCCCGCTGCATCTGGATCTCCTGCATCACGAGCCGCTCGAGCACCTGCTGGCGCAGCACGTCGGGCGCCGGCAGCTCGAGGTTCTGCTGCTTCAGACGCTGCGAGATCAGCGCGACCTGTTGTGAGAGCTCGCTCTGCAGCACGATGCCGTCGTTGACCACCGCTGCCACCCGGTCGAGCAGCTGCCCCTTCTCGCTCAGGTTGCGCGCTTCGGCGAGCGCTGCGAGTGGCGACCAGGCCGCGAGCGAGGCGAGCAGCGCGGCGAGTGGCGGGGCGAGGCGACCGGAATGACTGCGCCGCATGATGCGAATCCTGTGTGAATCAGCGGTTCCCGGGCGCTAGCGAGCGGCCCGGGGCGGCGAGTATCCCCGAATCGCCCCCGCCAGAAAAGCGTCCGCCGGTGTTCCGACACTCGCCAGCCCGTTCAGTTCCAGCTGCAGCAGGACGGCCGTGTCGCTCTCGCCGGTCCGGCTGCTGACGTAGCGCCGGCCGATCAGGCGCAGCTTCCAGCAACAGGAGCGGTATTCGAAGCCGGCGAAGCGTTCCAGGAGCTTGCGATCGGGCACCGAGTACACCGCCTTCGCAAACAGGTTCCAGCGTTGCGCAAGCGGCCAGGCCGCGGAGAGTTCGCCCTGCTCGAGACGCTCCGCCTGTGCGGGGCGCTCGCGCTCGAAGCGGTATGCGAAATTGACGAGGCGGTCCGGTGCCGGGCGGTACTGCAGCAGCACCTGCGAGCGCTCGCCGTGCGATTGCGCGGGGTTCCACTGCAGACCGAGGTTGACGTTCCAGTCGCGGTAAGCGCTCAAGGCGAACTGCGCGACGATATCCGAGCTGCCGCGGCGGTTCGGCAGCTCTCCCGGCAGCGCGACGCGAGGATCCTGCAGGTAGTAAATCTGGCCGAGCGTCGCTGCGAGCAGCTGGTTGCCCGCACGCGTGCCGAACACACGGCTGGTAATCCCGACGCTCACCTGGTTCGCATCCGATACGCGGTCCGCACCGACGTAGCGGTTGGTGCGAAACAGTTGCACCAGGTTGAGGTCGGGAAGCGTGGTGTCGAACAGCGGCAACTGGCTCTGGTCGCGATAGGGCGTATAGGTATAGAGCAGGCGCGGCTCGAGCGTCACGCGGCGCTCCCCTGCCGCGCCGGAGAATTTCTCGAAGCTGAGGCCGGAGTCGAGCGTGACGGTCGGCAGCGCGCGCGACAGCGATCGCGCCGCGCCGGGCGTTACGTTATCGAGCGCGTAGTGCGTCAACCGCCAGTCCGTGCCGGGGCGCAGGAACCAGCCCGGCCCGCTCCAGTCGAGCGCGAGCCGCGGCGCCGCATCGAGCCGCCAGCCAGTGACGCCGGTCGCGCGGTCGAAATTCACCGCTTCGCTGTCGAATCCGTAGACGAGCGGCGAGGACGGTCCGAGCTTCCAGGTGCCGCTCGCGAACAGGCGCGGCACCGACGCGTAGGGCCGATCGGCGAGCGCAAGGCTGCGGTCGAGCGTCTGGAACTGCTGCGCCTCGGCGCGCAGGCCAAGGTGCGGACCCTGATACGCGACGGCCAGCAGGCGTTCGATCGAGGCGACACTCGTGCCGTCCTGTCCCTGCGCGAAATCCTCGAAGTACTCTGGATCGCTCACGTTCTCGGCGTGCAGGTCGACTCGCCAGCCCGCGCCGAGCGTCGACTGATGGCGCAGGCGCACCCAGCTGCGGTGCGCAGGTCGGGGATTGAGCGGGTCCGCGCCGGCGAGCGCGTCGTGCGGCAGGTAGTCGGCTGCGAGCGAGCCGTCGCTCCGCTCGGTCAGGTAGCGGAATTCGCCGCCCAGGTTGACGCCGCGGCGTTGATACAGCATAGGCTCGAGCGACAGGTCGTGAGCCGGGGCGAGATTGAGGTAGTAAGGGACGGCGACCTGCAGGCCGCTGCGCGTCGTGTTGCCGAGATCCGGAAACAGAAAACCGCTCTTGCGCTGCGAGCCGAGCGGAAAGGAAATCCATGGCAGGTAGATAAGCGGCACCCCTTTGAAATCGACACGGGCGTTGTGCCCGGTGCCTGCGCGCCGGCGCGGATCGAGCGTGATCGCGCGTGCCCGGATCTTCCAGTCGGGCGCGCTGATCGGACAGGTTGTGTAGGTGACTCCCTGCAGATCCACGCGGCCGTCCGGTTGCAGCGCTACCTCGTCCGCGGTGCCGCGCGCCTGACGTTGCGGGAACTCGAACCGGGCGCCATGAAACGTTGAGCCATGCTGCTGGGAATAGGTGCCGCCGGGCCCGATCACCAGCAGGTTCGCGTCGCGGTACTCGACGTTCCCCCGGACGCGAAAACCGTTGTCGCGGGCGACGTACTCGATTTCGTCGGCCCGCAGCTCGCTGGCTCCCTGGCGCAGCCGCACGTTGCCCTTGAGCAACGCGTCGCCGTCGACGCCGAGC
>JBAVOB010000221.1:0-11753 GCA_049691655.1 Steroidobacteraceae bacterium
GCTCAACTGATCGGCCGTCAGCTCTCAGAACGAGAACGTCGCCTTCGCGTTCCAGAAGCGGCCGCGGGGATTGTGCTGGCTCGACACGTACCCATAGAGATCGGTGTCGCCGTCGCCGATGGCGAACGGCACCTTCTGGTCGAGGGCGTTGTCCAGGCCGAGCACGATCCTGGTCTGCTTGATTCCAGTGTAGCGGAATTGCAGGTTAAGGGTCGTGAACGAAGCCACCGAGCGGGTCTTTGGGCTTTCGAGATCAGTTGTGCCATCCTGATCAACGAACGATCCTATGTAGTTGACGGCGCCGTACACGCCCCACCGATCGTTACCCCAGTCGGCCGTCAGCGTCGCGCGATCCTGCGGGTATTCATACTTGCCTTCGAGTGAGTGTGTGACGAGAGCCGTGCCCGCGTTGTTCAACTCCACGCGTTCGAACTTGATCAGGCGCGAATAGTTCAGGTTGAGCGCGAGTTTTCCGGGCCCGGCCTCCATCGAGTAATAGCCGCCGAGGTCCACGCCCTTCGCCTTCTGCTCGCCGATATTGATGAAAGACGAATTGATGGAGTTCAAAGATCCGAGCCTCTGCCCCGGGAGCGGTGCGCCGCGAACGCACACGGTGCTGTTCTGGTCGTTACAGAAGGTTGTATACAAGTACTGCACCGGTACACGGTCAATCTTGTTCTTCTGCTTGATGTCCCAGTAGTCCACGGTGAACTCCGCGCCACCGGCCGGCCGCCACGCCGCACCGATATTGAGTGAGTCAGACTTCTCGGGCTTAAGGTTGGGATTTCCTGCGAAGGTGATGGTGATATCGGTCGGAGTGCCGTATGCCGGATTGACCGCGGCGCCATACGTGTCTGTGATGAACAGTGAATCTTGCGACGGCCCAAGGCCGACCTGGGCGAGTGATGGCGCACGGAAGCCCCGGCTCCATGAGCCGCGCAACGCCAGGGTGTCAATCGGTGCCCAACGCAGCGCCACCTTGGGATTTGTGGTACTGCCAAAATCACTGTAGTCGTCGTAGCGTCCCGCCAGGCTCAACTCGAGGCCCTTGTAGAGCGGCACCGAGAACTCGACGTAGGCTGCGGAGCTGTGACGAGAGGCCGCGGCGGACACCGCTTCCGTCCCAAAGATCAGGCCGCGCTGGAACTGATCGTCCGGAATATCCGAAACGCTTTCCTTGCGATACTCGGCCCCGGCAGCCATCCTGACGTCGCCGGCCGGCATGTTGAACAGCTTGCCGGTGATGTCGGCGTCGTAAGTGGTCAGGTTTGCGTTTCCGCGACGAACCAGGCTCGTCGTGATGGCGTTGATCTCAGATTGCGGGTTGAATGTCGCGCCGAACGGGTTGTAGCGACCCGCGTTGATCTCCTGCTGCAGGAAATCGGTGCGAACCCAGCCCTGCGAACGGTCACCGGTCTGGTCCGATTCCCCTCGGGCGCGCTGCATCGCGACTTCCCAGTCCCAGTCACGGACCTTGCCGCGCAGCCCGACGAGGCCACGCAACGTGTCGGAGCCGATCGTCCATCGGCGTGGCCCGGCATCGACCGTGCGCAGGCGCCTGATGGTGATGGCCGTGGCACCGACGAACGGGTTGTTAGGATGAGTGACGGGGACAGTCAGACCTGCCGTATTGTCAAGCGGTGTCGGCGCGCCTTGCGCGATCGAGTTGTTGTGCTGTACGCCGAGTTCGCCAAACAATTCAACGCCACCGTGCAGGTCCTGGTGGGCCAGGAGCGTCAAACCACTGCGCTCCGCAGCCGGGATCAACAGGTTGTACGGACCATAGTCGAACAGACAGGTCTGGCCCGAGCGTCGCGCGGCAGGACAGGCGGGGTCGATCTTGATCGTCGGGGTGGGATCCAGCCCCGAAACGATGAAGTTCCCGGGGAAACTGCGCGAGGAACGATTGTCCGCACCGCCCAGCGCCGACTGATTGGCGCTACCCAGATGGCCGCGGTCCGCGTTTCCCAACGTTGAATTCTTGAAGTAATCGAAAATCATCGTTACGTTGGAATTGTCGCCGCCGAGACCCCAGAGAACCGAGGCCGTGGTCTCGTCATACGGGCCACTCGTCACGCCGCCATAGCCGGCAGAAACCTCGAGGCCCTGGAAATTCTTGCGCAGGATGACGTTCACCACGCCGGCCACTGCGTCCGAGCCGTAAATCGCGGACGACCCGTCCTTGAGGATTTCGACGCGTTCGATCGCTGCAACCGGGATCGAATTGATATCGACGAAATTCGTCGTGATGCTCTCGGCGAAGGGGCTGATGGAGACTCGCCGGCCGTTGACGAGCACGAGTGTCGCGTCGGCGCCGAGACCCCGCAGACTGATGGAGGCCGCCCCGTTCGCGGTCGAGTCCTGGTTGTTGCCGCGGGTCGAGAACGCGCCATTGCCGTTCGAGGGCAGCTTTTCCATGAGTTGCTGCAGATTGCTGTAGCCCGACTTCGCAATGGCGTCACGATCGACGGTGATGACCGGCGACGGACTGTCGAAGTCCGATGCGCGCGCGATTCGGGAACCCGTCACGATGACTTCCTGAATCGACGGTGTTTCCTGTGCCACTGCGACTGACGCGCCGAGCGCTGATGCCAGCGCCGTCGCCGCGAGAATGGCGAGCGATGTCGCTCGCATCGGGAATATTTGCGCCTTCATTTGGATGGACCCTCCCAGGCCAGTGCAAGCAAAAGTCTACGACGTCTGTGCGCCGTAAAGACCTATTGTAATCGAACTACAACATCTTCGATCGCCCCGGACAGGCTGTCAAAGGTGATTGAAATGACTAGCGAAGGTAGTTGATTACTGAAGGAATAGATGGCTGGTGTTGCAAAAAAACGTCGCGCGCAATGGTACGGCGCCTCATTGGCCACCGGCGATCGCGCGAATCGCATCATCCTTGCCGGTGAGCTGCCAGCGGATGAGCGAGACGGGGATCAGACCCGCCGCATTGAATTCCTCGAAGAAGCGCTTGGTCGTGAAACCCTCGCCCAGTTGCTTGACGCGCTCCATCATTAATTGCTCGATCAGGTATTTCCCGGTGATGTAGCTTGTGCCGTACCCGGGCTGGCGCAGATAGAGTTGCTGCTCGAAGCCGAGCAGGTCGAGATCCGGGCGCATCCAGCCGCGCGGCGTCCAGGCGACCTGGAACTCCTTGGCCTGGCTCATCGTGAACTCATTCGCGTGAGCGTGGAGCGAGGCGAGGCCGCGCGCCGCGCGCTGGGCGAGCATGATCCAGATGATCTCTCGTGCGCGCGGCTCATCGTCGAAGAGCCCGGCGTGCAGCATCATCTCTTCCATCGCGGTCGCCATGCCTTCGGCGCGGCTGTCCCAGATGTTGTAGAGCAACGGCCCGCGGCGAATGGGGCTCTCGTGCGGCGTCTCGCGCATCTGCGCGAGATCCCACCAGTGGTAGAAGTGGGTATAGAGCGTCAACGGCTCGTAGTGCTCCGCAATCACGAAGAAGTTGCGCTTCTCCTCAGGCACGAACTCGCCCATCTGCGCGCGCAGCGCAGGGTCCATGTAGTCGTGCATCGGCACCATTTGCTTCTTCTCGAGGAATGCGATGTACCGGGTGACGGCGTCGTTGGCGCGGCGCTGGTATTCCTCCGGGCTCGAGATGGCCGTCAGGGGTGGCAGATCGCGATTGCGCTGCTCCTCGAACTTGAGCGAAGCGTGGGCGCGCGCGAGTTCGCGGTTCAGTATTGCCACCTCGTCATCCCACGACAGCGGTATCAGGTAGACGTGGCGCAGGAGCCATGTGTAGTGATCCTTTCCGATCCCCGATGACCCCGTTTTCGACGGTGCCTCGCGTTCGAGCCACATGACAAAGTCCGCCGTCGCGGCGCGCGCGTCGGTGATCGACTTGCGCAATGCGGGGAGCGCGCTCGATGTCTTCGTCTCAAGTGCCGCGAGATCGGCCTCCTGCTGCTTGAGCGTGCCGATCCCGGCATTCCACAGATCCCGCGCATTCCCGGTCAGATTCTTTTTCGCCTGCGAAAGCATCGGAGGAATGACGCGCAGTTCCTGCGCGAGCTTCTCCTGGGCCGCAGGGCTGAGCGGAAACGTGTAGGTCCAAAGTTCGATCGCGGCGTGATTGGTCGGGCCTTCGTGCGCCGGCGTGTCGCTCTGTGCCGTCCAGAGCAGCAGATAGAAAGCCGGATCGCGCTCCCAGGGCTTCAGGACCCGCACGTAGAAGTCGAAGCCGTTCATCTCAGCGCGCAGCAGCTGGTAGTCGACCTGTTGCGCAACGGGCCAACCGCCAGGCTTGATTGCGTCGAGGCGTTTTCGGTAACCGGCAAGTTCGGCATGGCGTTGCTTGAACGTTGCGGCCGAATAATCGGGCGCCCCGTCGCGCAGCGGCGGCCGCTCAAAGGCACGCCAGTCGGCGAACAGCCTGACGAGGTCGTTATAGGAGCCTGCGCTCGCAGCTTCGCGGGCGACGCCGGTGGCGATCGCGCCGGTGACGATGAGTGTCACAAGAGCACGCTTGAGTAGTGAGGACATGTTGACATCCGTTCGCTTCAGGCTCGTGTGCGGCTGAACGGCGCCACGCGCTGTTCGAGCCAGTTACGCAATTCCGCCAGTTTCGCGCCCGGCTGGAGGATCGAGGGTCCGAGGCCGAACCGCCACGCGAGCCGACGGGCGTGGGCGGCGTCGCCAGCGCGCATATCGAGCGCACGCATCTCCGCGATCCAGTTGTTCATGTCGGCCAGATCGGCGAAAAGCTGCTCGCCCATGAGCGCTTCGCCATAGCGCGAGGCGGTCGCGGCGATCTCGGTGAAGCTGTACTCGGGGTGGTACTGCACGCCCCAGAACACCCCGCGGCCGTGGCGGATCTCCGCCGCCTGCAGGCCCATCTCGTTGCGCGCGAGCTCCACGGCGTTTGGCGGTAGGCGAGCGATTTCGTCTTTGTGCACCGTGACCGCCTCGAAAACGTCCGGCTTGCCGCTGAACATCGGATGGGCACGGCCTGCCGGCGTCAGCGCAATGCGCCGGCCGATGCCGAATTCACGCCCCAGCGGGTTGGCGCGCACCAGCCCGCCGGCGACCGTGACCGCGATCTGCAGTCCCCAGCAGCTGCCGAAAAATGGCAGGCCGCTGTCAAAGACGGCTCGCGCCAGTTCGATCTGCCGCTCGATGTGCGGTCCGCTGTCGTAGACGTTCAGCGCCGAGCCAGTGATCGCAGCACCATCGAACTGCTCGAGACTCACGCCGGAAGGCCAGCGGACTTCTCCGTCCGCGGGTCGGACGATCTCGCACTGAATGCCGGGCGAGAGGCGCTGGAGCGTCTCGACGTAGCCTTCGCCGCTCGCGCGGCCGCCCGCGGCGAGCTGGCGCGCGCGCGTCTCGGCGCGATTGCCGTCGACGACCAGGACTCGCGGCGCAGCCATGTCACCCAGCGAGCGTCAGATCGCCCTTGACGATCGAGCGGAACAGGCGTTCGTAAGTGTTGGCGTCGGTCGGCAGCGGATTGCCGCTCGCGGAGGGGTCGATGGCCGCTTCGCGCCCGATGACGCCGGGCCGGTCGAGCTTCACGCCAAGGTCGGCGAGTGTGTGCGGGATCCCGAGCCGCTTGCGAAACGCGAGCACCCAGTCGAAGACGCCGTCAAAACCGGGCTGCGGCAGGTCGAGCATGCGGGCGACGGTCTGCATGCGCTCGGCGATGGCCTCGCGGTTGTGCCGCATGACGTAAGGCAGGATCACCGCGTTCGTCAGGCCGTGGTGCGTGTTGTAGATCGATCCGACGGGGTGCGCGAGCGCATGGACGGCGCCGAGACCTTTCTGGAACGCCGTCGCGCCCATGCTGGCGGCGGCGAGCATGCGCGAACGGGCTTCGAGATCGCGGCCGTCGTCGTAGGCGCGCGGCAGGTACTGCTGGATGAGCCGCATGCCCTCGAGCGCCACTCCGTCGGCCAGCGGATGAAAACCGGGCGAGCAGTAGGCCTCGAAACAATGCACGAAGGCGTCGAGCCCGGTGGCGGCCGTGATATTCGGCGGCAAACCCACCGTCAGCTCGGGGTCGGAGATCACGATGCCGGGCATCATCTTCGGATGGAAGATGATCTTCTTCTGATGCGATTCCTCGTTGAGGATCACGCCTGCGCGTCCGACCTCGGAGCCCGTGCCGGCCGTGGTAGGCACGGCCACTACGGGCGCGATGCCGCGCGGATCCGCACGCGTCCACCAGTCGCCAGCGTCTTCGAAATCCCAGAGCGGGCGCGTCTGGCCCGACATGAACGCGATCACCTTGCCGGCGTCGAGCGCCGAGCCCCCGCCGAAGGCGACCACCCCGTCATGCGCGCCGGCGCGATACGCGGCGAGACCCGCTTCGACGTTGGCCGCGACCGGATTGCCGCGCACATCGGCGAATAGCCGCGCCGTCGGCAAAGCGGCGAGGGCGGCGCGAATCATCGCGCTGTCCTTGAGCCCCATATCGGTGACGAGCAGCGGCCGCTTGATTCCGAGGTCGGCACAGGCCGCTGGGAGCTCGGCAATGCGGCCGGGGCCGGCCCAGACTCGTGTCGGGTAGTTCCAGTTGGCTTTGAGGATGGGGTTCACAACGTCACTCGCAGGTGAAAGGACTTGGGCCGCGTCAGATGCTCGTAGCCGACCACCGAGAGCGTGCAGCCGCGGCCGGAATCTTTGACGCCCGTCCAGGCAAGCGCCGGATCCAGGTAGTCGCAGCGGTTCATGAACCACGTTCCGGTCTCAACGCGGTGTCCGATCGAGAGGGCCGCGTCCGCATCGCTTGTCCAGACCGCCGCGGTCAGTCCATAGGCGCTGTCGTTCATGAGGGTGATTGCCTCCTCGTCGTTGCGCACCTTCATGATGCCCGCGACGGGTCCGAAGATCTCTTCGCGCATGACGGGCATGCGGTGATCGACGTTGAGCAATGCCTGCGGGGCGACGTAGGGGGTGCCAGGCCGGTCCAGCGGAAAGCCGCGCGGGTCGATGGCGCCGCGGGCGCCGGCCGCAATCGATGCGGCGATCTGGGCGCGGATGGTGTCGGCGGCCGCCGTGCGCACGACGGGACCGAGCGTCGTCAGCGGGTCGAGTGGGTTGCCGAGCACATATTTCCGTGTCAGGTCCAGAAAGCCTGCAACGAACTCGTCATACAGGCGTTCCTGCACATAGATGCGCTGCAACCCGCAGCAGGACTGGCCCGAATTGAAATACGCGCCATCGACGATGTTCTCGACCGCGTGCGCAAGATTCGCGTCGGCCCGAACGTAGACGGGGTCGCAGCCACCCAGCTCGAGGCCCGTGCCGATGAACCGCTCGGAAGCGGCGCGCTGCACGGCATGGCCGCCTGCGACCGAGCCGGTGAACGCGACGAAATCGACGCGCGCGTCGCGGATGACCCGGTCGGTGTCCGCGTGCGACAGGTGCAGCACCTGGAACAGGCCAGCCGGCAGGCCGGCGGCCGAAAGGCACTCGGCGAAGCGCTCGGCACACAGAGGCGTCTGCGCGGAATGCTTGAGGACGACCGCGTTGCCGGCCATCAACGCCGGCACGACGCTATTGATGGCGATCAGGTACGGGTAGTTCCAGGCGGCGACGGTGAACACGACGCCGAGCGGCTCGCGCCGCACGAAGCGGCGAAAACCGGGCTTCTCGCCTGCATCGAGATCGGCGAGCGCTGCGGGCGCGATCGCGATCATGTGGCGCGCGCGCTCGAGCGTGCCGCGCATCTCGTTGGGCGCATAGCGGATGGGCCGACCCATCTGCATCGTGATTTCGGTGGCAATGGCTTCGCGCCGCGCGTCAAACTCCGTGCAAAAGCGACCGAGGATTGCAGCACGCGCGGCGATGTCCACATTACGCCAGGACCGTTGCGCCTTGCGCGCACCCTCCAGGGTGGCGTCGATCTCGGCCGCGCTCGCCATCGCGCGCTCGACGTAGACGCGCCCGTCGACGGGACTGATAGTTTTCACGTGGGCGGTCATGGCCTCAGATGATCTCGAAGTAACGGGCGAGCTCCCAGTCGGTGACCGCACGGCGAAACTCGCGCTCTTCCCACTCGCGGCTCGCTGCAAAGTGCTCGACGAAGGGCGCGCCGAACAGCTCGCGAGCGGACTTTGACTTCGCGAGCCACTCGGAGGCCTCGGTCAGCGTGCGCGGCAACTGGCGATTCTGTGGGAACTTCCGTGCGTACGCATTGCCTTCGACCGGGGAATCGGGCTCGATCTTGTGCTCGATGCCCCACAGGCCGCTGCCGATGGCCGCGGCAAGTGCGAGGTAGGGGTTGATGTCGGCGGCGGCAATGCGGTACTCCACGCGCTGGCTCTTCGGTCCACCCGGGATGACGCGCAGCGCCGTCGTGCGGTTCTCGACGCCCCAGGTGGCCGAGGTCGGCGCCCAGAATCCCGGAACCAGCCGCGAAAAACTGTTCACGGTCGAGGCGACCATCGCCAGCACCTCGGGCATGAGCGCCTGTTGTCCACCCACGAACCAGCGCATCTCGCGCGACATGTTATGCGGGCGCTTCGCGTCGTGAAACGGCGCGCCCCCGCCGCGGGCGTTCGTCAGCGAGACGTGCAGATGACCGCTCTGTCCGGGCCAGTCCTTCGACCATTTCGCCATGAACGTCGCCATCATTCCGTTGCGCTGCGCCAGGACCTTGGCAAAAGTCTTGAAGAGTGCAGCGCGGTCCGCCGCTTCCAGCGCCTCGGTGTACTGAATGGCGGCTTCGAGCACTCCGGGGCCGGTCTCGGTGTGCAACCCCTCGAGGGGGAATCGCATGTCGGCGCACAGCTTGAGCAGTGCATGGTAGAACTCGGCATGCACGGAACTGCGCAGCATCGAGTAGCCGAAATATCCCGGCGTAAAGTTCTGCAGCGAGCGAAATCCCTTCGCCCGGATGCTGTCGGGCGTTTCGCGAAACATGAAGAATTCGAACTCGGCGGCGGCGTTCACCGCATATCCCATGTCGGCGGCACGCGCGAGCACGCGGCGCAGGACGGCGCGCGGACAGACGGTCTCGGCGGCCTCGGCGAATTCGCCCAGGAACAACAGCATGTCGCCCTCGAAGGGGATGCTGCGGCAGCTCGCGGGCAGCACGCGTACCGGCGCATCCGGATACGCCGTATGCCAGCCCGTGTACTTGACGTTGTCATAGAGCTGGTCGTTCGAATCCCAGCCAAGCACGACGTCGCAGAATCCGAAGCCCTTCTCGAGGGCGCCGAAGAACTTGTCCCGCCCCATGTACTTGCCGCGCAGCACGCCGTCGTTGTCGAAGACGCCAACCTTGACGTGCTCGAGTCCGCGCTCCTCGACGATGGCGCGCGCCTGCGCAGTGGTACGTACCTTATCGGGCTGCAACATGGAGCGCCTCGCATGATCGTTGATGGATAATCATAGTCCGGCGCCGGTTCGGTTCTTTCGACGTTCGTGGTTCCGTCGCGGTGCGACGTGCGTCAACCGGTCCAGTCGAACTATCCTACTTGCCCGCCGCGCAGGCAAGCACCGACGATTCGCACGCCGTCGTTCAGCTATTCGCGCATGCGACGCAGGATCGCGTACGCGATGAGCGCCACGGCAACGGACAGCACGCTGACCCAGAGCTGGCTCGCGAGCGCGGGCGTGAAGCCCATGGCGATCAGCACTGCGACCATGGCCGCCATCGCAAGGTAGCTGAGCCACGGGAACAGCCACATCCGCAGGGCAGGCGCCGGGCTCCCGGCGCGCTCGTTGAGCGTTCGCAGGCGCACCTGCGAGGCGGCGATCGCGATGTAGACGAAAACGATGAGCGCGCCCGAGGCGTTGACCAGGAAAGCGAACACGCCGCTCGGCGACAGGATCGCCGCCATGACGCCTGCGAAACCGGCCACGCTCCCGAGCAGCACCGAACGCGCGGGGACGTGCCGGGCGTTCGTCTTGACCAGCCAGCGCGGCGCGTCGCCGCGCTCGGCGAGCACGAACAGCACGCGCGAGGCGACATAGAACGCCGAGTTGAGGCACGACAGTACTGCAGTCAGGATGATGAAGCTCATGATCGTGCTGGCCCACGGCACGTGCATCGCATCGAGTGCGCGCGTGAACGGCGACTCCCCGGCCTTGATCAGGTTCCAGGGCAGGACGCTCACGATCATCAGGATGGAGCCGACATAGAACACCAGGATGCGGATCACGATGGTGGCGCTCATGCGCGCCACGGCCCGCGCCGGCTCGGTGGATTCCGCGGCCGCAATCGTCACGACCTCTGCACCCATCATGGAAAAGATGACACTGGTGATGGCCGCCAGTACCGCTACCGCGCCATGAGGCGCGAAACCTCCGAAAGCGCTGAGATTGCCGAATGTCGGGCCGGAAGGAGACGTGAATCCACAGGCATACGCGGCTGCAATCGCGATGAACGCGATGATCGATGCGACCTTGATCGACGCGAACCAGAACTCGAATTCGCCGTAGGCACGCGCCGACATCAGGTTGACGCCGGTCATCAGCGCCATCAGCACGGCACCGAGCTGCCAGTTGGGCAGCGGAAACCACTGCTGCAGCAGCGTCGCCCCGGCGATGGCCTCGACCGGGATGACGATGACCCAGAAGTACCAGTAGAGCCAGCCCACGGAAAACCCGGCCCATTGGCCGAGTCCCGCGCGCGCGAATTCCGTGAACGAACGGACCTGCGGCATGGCCACCGCCATCTCGCCCAGCATGCGCATGATCAGCAGCACCAACACGCCGGTGAGGGCGTAACTGACGACGCACGCAGGTCCGGCTGCCGTGATCACCGCGCTGCTGCCGACGAACAGGCCGGCGCCGATGATGCCGCCGATCGTGATCATCGATACGTGGCGAGGCCGGAGCGAGCGGCTCAGCGAGTGGTCATCGGCAGCGGCCGCAATGGCAATGTCCTGCATGGGGGACTGGCTCCGCGCACTGGGACGGGCAGTGCCGCAAGCGTGCAGCTTAGCCTGACTCCCCGACCTGGGCGATGGCCTCGGAGAGCAGGCGCCGCACTTTCTCGGCGGTCGCTCGAAGCGCAGGATTGCCGGTGCGCTCCATGGCGGTGACCGGATCGACGCTCGCGACCTCGACGCGGTGGTCGGCCGTTTCCCTCACGATGACGTTGCACGGCAGCAGCACGCCCAGTTTGTCCTCGATCTTCAGCGCTTCATGGGCAAATTGCGGATTGCAGGCACCCAGAATGCGGTAAGCGGGCACCTCTGCGCCGATCTTGGACTTGAGGGTCGCCTGAACGTCGATGTCGGTGAGCACACCAAAGCCCTGGGACTTCAGTCGTGCCGTGACATCTGCAACGACGACATCAAAAGGCCCCGGCACGGTCCGGGCGATGTAATAGCTCACGATGGGTGACCTCCAGGATCCTGCGGCAATTCCCTACAGAGCCGCGCACGCGGCAGCCCGATAATCCGGCAGGAGGGCCGTGGGGGCAATGAGTAGCGGCCGCATAGGCGCCAGGCCAGCTGCAATCCGCGCTCGACCCTCGCTTGCGTGTGTGTTCGACAGAGGAGGGAACGATGTCGCTCGACCGAATGGTATTTGCGTTTGCGGGTGCGATGATCCTGGTGAGTCTCGCGCTGAGCTATCTGCTGAGTCCTTACTGGCTGGTCCTCGCGGCCTTCGTCGGTCTCAACATGCTGCAGTCGGCCTTCACCGGATTCTGCCCGCTGGCAATCATCCTGAAGAAACTCGGCGTCCATCCGGGCGCGGCGTTCGGCTGAAACGGCGGCCAAAGGTGACCAGGCTCCGATGCAGGGGGTCGCCGTGCGCGGCAGCGGCACTGGCGC
>JBAVOB010000222.1:0-31651 GCA_049691655.1 Steroidobacteraceae bacterium
GGGCAAGCCCGCGCAGGGCGCGACCGCGGCAGGCGCTGCCGACACGGACGCTGAAAAGATTTTGAACGTCTACAACTGGTCGGATTACGTCGATCCGACCGTCATACCGGCATTCGAGAAGGAATACGGCATCAAGGTCAACTATGACGTGTTCGACTCGAACGAGGTACTGACGACGAAGCTTCTCGCCGGGCGCACGGGCTACGACATCGTGGTGCCGTCGGCGAATTTCCTCGAGCGGCAGATTCAGGCGGGCGTGTTCCGAAAGCTCGACAAGTCGCAATTGCCGAATCTGAAGAACATGGATCCCGAGCTGATGCAGCGCATCGCGCTGCACGATCCCGGCAACGACCACGCGGTGAACTACCTGTGGGGGACGTCGGGCATCGGCTACAACGAGGCGATGATCAAGGCGGCGCTGCCGGATGCGCCGCTCGACAGCTGGCGCATGTTCTACGACCCGGCGGTCGTGTCGAAATTCAAGAACTGCGGGGTGACGATTCTCGATGCCCCGGACGAGGTCATCGGAACCGTGCTCATCTTCCTTGGCCGCGACGCCAACAGCGAGGCACCGGAGGATCTGAAGGCGGCCGAGAAGGTACTGATGGCGATCCGGCCGTACATCCGCTACGTCAATTCGTCGAAGTACATCGATGACCTCGCGAACGGCGAGATCTGCCTCGCACTCGGCTGGAGTGGCGATGTATTGCAGGCGCGCGATCGTGCCAGGGAAGCGGGCAAGGGTCTCAGCATCAAGTACAACATCCCGAAGGAAGGCGCCGTCATGTTCTTCGACATGCTGGCGCTCCCGGCCGATGCGGCGCACCCGAAGAACGCGCACCTGTTCATTAACTATCTGATGCGGCCGGATGTCGCGGCCAAGAACTCGAGCAAGATGCGCTACGCGAACAGCAACGCCGCATCGTTCCCGTTGGTGGACGCGGCGGTCCGGAACGACCCGAGCGTTTATCCGACGCCCGAGGTCAAGAAGAAGCTGGTGCCGAACCTCGCGCGCACGCCCGAGTTCACCAGGCTCCTCACTCGCAGCTGGACGCGGTTCAAGACCGGCAAGTGATGCCGGCGGGTTGACGTTCTCGTGCTGGTCGGCCGCTGCCGGGTGGTCGACCTCGACAAGGCGGACATGATACCGGAGCGAGTACGGGACAATGCGACGAGCCGCGCCGCGCAGGCGCGCGCGTACGTCCGTATCGAACATGTAACCAAGCGCTTTGGCGACTTCGTCGCGGTCGACAACGTCTCGCTCGAGGTGATGAAGGGCGAGATCTTCTGCCTCCTCGGCGGCTCCGGCTGCGGCAAGACGACGCTGCTGCGCATGCTCGCCGGTTTCGAGGCACCGACGTCGGGGCGCATTTTCATCGACGATCAGGACATGGCCGACATCGCGCCCTACCACCGGCCGGTCAACATGATGTTCCAGTCCTACGCGCTGTTCCCGCACATGACGGTGCAGCAGAACGTGTCCTTCGGCCTCGAACAGGAGAAGCACTCCAGGGCCGAGATTGCGCAGCGCGTGGCGGAGATCCTCGACATCGTGAAGATGCAGCAGTTTGCGGCGCGCAAACCGCACCAGCTCTCCGGCGGCCAGCGCCAGCGGGTTGCGCTCGCGCGCTCGCTGGTGAAGCGCCCGAAACTCCTGTTGCTCGATGAGCCGCTCGGCGCGCTCGACAGAAAACTGCGCGAGCACACGCAGTTCGAACTGATCCACATCCAGGAAAAGCTTGGTGTCACCTTCATCGTCGTCACACACGACCAGGAGGAGGCGATGACCCTCGCCTCGCGCATCGGCGTGATGGACCGCGGCGAGATCGTGCAGGTCGGCACGCCGAGCGAAATCTATGAATACCCGATCTCGAAATTCGTCGCTGACTTCATCGGTTCGGTGAACATGTTCGAAGGCCGCCTCATCGAGGACGAGCCCGATCACGTGCGCATTCGTTCCGAGGAGCTGAGTTCCGTGATTTACGTCGATCACGGCATCAGCTCGGCGCCGGGCGTGACGGTCTGGGCGGCCATTCGACCCGAGAAGATCAATATCGCGCGCCAGAAGCCCGACGGCGTCGAGAACTGGGCGCGCGGGGTCGTCAAGGAGATCGCCTACATGGGCGACATGTCGATCTTTCTGGTGAAAATCGACTCTGGTAAGACGGTGCGCGTGACGCGGCCGAACATCGTGCGGCATGCCGACGACCGCATCAGCTGGGACGAAACGGTGTATCTGACCTGGCATGCCTCGAGTCCGGTGGTGCTCAGCCAGTAGGCGCGCCATGGGGAACGGGCTCTCGCATCCGGCCGCGACACCGGTCACCCAGCGCCTCATCGCCGGTCGACTCGGTCCCCTGTGGGCGCTGTTCTTTCGCTTCGGTCCGCCGCGCTGGTCGCGTTACCTGCGCCGCAACTGGTCGGGCAAACGGCTGGTGATAGCTGCGCCGTATTTCTGGCTGGTGCTGTTCTTTCTCGTGCCGTTCCTGATCGTCTTCAAGATCTCGTTCTCCGAAGTACGCGTCGCGATACCGCCGTACGCGCCGCTGTGGGAGTGGCTGAATGACCAGGCGGTCGCGGTCAAACTGAATTTCGCGAACTACGCTTACCTGTTCGGCGATGCGCTGTACGGCAGTTCGTACCTGTACTCCATCAAGGTCGCGGCGGTCTCCACGGCGCTGTGCCTGCTGCTCGGTTATCCGATGGCGCTCGCCATCGCGCGCTCGCCGCCCGCGGAGCGGAACCTGTACCTGATGCTGGTCATCCTGCCGTTCTGGACGTCGTTCCTGTTGCGCGTCTACGCATGGATCGGGCTGCTGAAGAGCAACGGCGTGATCAACAACGTGCTGCTGGCGCTCGGCATCATCAATGAACCGATTACGATGATGCAGACCGACTTCGCCGTTTATATCGGCATCGTTTACTCATACCTGCCGTTCATGATCCTGCCGCTGTTCTCCAATCTCGAGAAGCACGATCTCACGCTGCTCGAGGCCGCCGCGGATCTCGGCGCAAGGCCGGCGACCGCCTTCGTGAGGATCACGCTGCCACTGTCGGTGCCAGGCATCATCGCCGGGTCGCTCTTGGTGTTCATCCCGGCCGTGGGCGAGTATGTCATCCCGTCGCTCCTCGGGCGCACCGATCAGTTGATGATCGGCCGGGTACTGTCCGACGAGTTCTTCTCGAACCGCGACTGGCCGGTCGCGAGCGCCGTCGCGATCGCCATGCTGCTGCTGCTGGTGGTGCCGATCATGATCTTCCAGCGCTACCAGAACCGTGAATTCGAGGCGCGCAAGTGAAGCATCGCGGTATCGTCGGGCTGCTGGCGCTCGTGTTCGGGTTTGCGTTCCTGTATATCCCGATCCTCTCGATGGTGTTCTTCTCTTTCAATAACTCGCGGCTGGTAACGGTGTGGGACGCCGCACACTCGCCGACCTTGAAGTGGTATGTCGAGCTGATCCACGACACGCAGATCCTGGATGCCGCCGGCCTGTCGATACGCATCGCCGCGATGACGGCCACGGGAGCGGCGATTCTCGGCACCGTTGCGGGCCTCGTGCTGGCACGCTTCGGCCCGTTTCGCGGGCGCACCCTCCTCTCGGGCATGACGACCGCTCCGCTCGTGATGCCCGAGGTGATTTCGGGGTTGTCGATGCTGCTGCTGTTCGTCGCGCTCGAGCAGGCGATCGGCTGGCCGAAAGGCCGCGGCATCGTCACCATCACTATCGCGCACATCACGTTCGCGATGTCGTACGTGACGGTCATCGTGCAGTCGCGGCTGGCCGGCTTCGACGACTCCCTGGAGGAGGCCGCCATGGATCTCGGCGCGCGGCCGGCGAAGATCTTCTTCCGGATCACCTTGCCGCTGATTCTTCCGGCCATCGTGTCGGGCTGGCTGCTGGCGTTCACCTTGTCCTGGGATGACGTCGTCATCTCGCAGTTCGTCGCCGGGCCGGGGTCGAGCACGCTGCCAATGGTGATCTTTTCCAAGGTGCGACTCGGCGTGAGTCCGAACGTCAACGCGCTGGCCACGATCATGGTGCTGCTGGTGACCGTGATGGTCATCTCCTCGGCCGCGTGGATGCGCCGCCAGGAAAGTCGGCGCGCTAAGGAGTTGCGCCAGGCCGCGGGATCCTGAGCGACGGTCCGCGCCGTGACGACTCTTCTTCTGGGTCTCGACGTCGGCGGCTCCTCGATCAAGGGCGCCCTGGTCGATGTCGATTCGGGCCGGCTGGCGACCGAGCTGCGCAGCGTGCAGACGCCGCAGCCTGCGACGCCCGACCGCGTGGCGGCCGCGTGCGCGGCCCTCGACCGCGAACTCGGAGGGCGGGGCCCGGTCGGATTCGCATTCCCGTCGGTCGTGCGCCGCAACGTCGCGCGCACCGCCGCGAATGTCGATCCGTCCTGGATCGGCGTGAACGGTGTCGAGCTGCTGGGATCGCTCCTGCGTCGTCCCGTGCTGTTCATCAACGACGCCGACGCGGCGGGCCTGGCGGAGATGCGCTGGGGAGCGGGCCGCGGGACTACCGGTACCGTCATCATGCTGACCTTCGGCACCGGAATAGGTAGCGCGATCTTTGTCGATGGCCGGCTGCTGCCGAACACCGAATTCGGTCACCTGGAGCTGCGCGGCCGCGATGCCGAGCTCTGGGCCTCGGCGCGCGTCAGAACCGAGGAGCGGCTCGACTGGGTGGAGTGGGCCGAACGCGTCAACGAGTACCTGGCGCGCATGCACGCGCTGCTGTGGCCGGATGTGTTCATCATTGGTGGCGCGGTCACCGAGAACTTCCACCAGTTCGGCGCGCACCTGCGGTCCGAAGCGCAGATCCGCGTTGCACAATTCACCGGGCAGGCAGGCGCCGTCGGCGCGGCGCTCGCCGCGAGCGCGCTCGCCTAGCGGACGGCAGCTCACCATGACCGGTGCCAGCAAGTTGCCGGACGTCGGCACCACGATATTCACAGTGATCTCGCGCCGTGCGAGCGAGCTCGGCGCCATCAATGTCGGTCAGGGGTTCCCGGACTACCCGATCGATCCGCAGCTCGCGGATTGCGTGGCCGCGGCGATGCGCGCGGGCCACAACCAATACGCGCCGATGGAGGGCGCGATCGAGCTGCGCGAGGCAATCGCGCTGCAGCTGGCGCGCAACTCCCAGGTCGTCATGGATCCGGTCGCGGAAATCACCGTGACGGTCGGGGCGACCGAAGCGATTTACTGCGCGATCCAGGCGATGGTAGGCGCGGGCGACGAGGCCATCGTGTTCGATCCGTCGTACGATTCCTATGATCCGGCTGTGCGCCTCGCGGGCGGACGTTGCGTCCACGTGCCGCTCGTGCCGCCGGCGTTCCGCTACGACTGGGACCGCGTGCGCGCGGCACTGTCGCCGCGCACCCGGCTGATCGTGTTCAACAGCCCGGCCAATCCCGCCTGCACCGTCGCGAGCGCGGCGGACCTGCAGGCACTCGCCGATATCGCGGAGCGCCACGATCTCACCGTGCTTTCGGATGAGGTCTACGAGCACGTGGTCTTCGACGGACGCAGGCATTACTCGGTGCTCGCGACACCGAGCCTCGCAGCTCGCAGTTTCGCCGTGTACTCCTTCGGCAAGACCCTGCATGCCACCGGCGTGCGCGTCGGCTATTGCGTCGCGCCGGCCGGGCTGACGCGCGAGCTGCGCAAGGTGCATCAATACAATACGTTCAGCGTCGCAGCCCCCCTGCAGCACGGCATTGCGAGCTACCTCGCGTCCCGGCCCACCATCTGGGACGCACTTGCGCCGGAGTTCGAGCGCAAGCGAAATCTCCTGCTGCAGGCTCTGCAGGGATCGAGGTTCGTGCTGCGTCCCGCCGAAGGGGCGTACTTTCAGCTGCTCGATTTCTCCGACCTTGCCCGTCACGGCGACGTGGCGTTCACCGAGCGGCTCCTCGTCGAGGCCGGCGTCGCGACCATTCCGCTGTCGCCGTTCTACCAGTCGCCGCCCCCCCTGACGCTGATCCGGCTGTGCATCGCCAAGCGCGATGCCACCTTGCTTGCCGCCGCCGAGCGGCTGCAGGCCTTTGCCGCCGGTCGTCCGCGGCCGCGCGAGGCAAGCGACCGCACGGCCGGCCGCGCATCCTGACGCGGCTCGGTTTAGGCTTGCACCATGAAGCCGGAGAGCCGCGTCAACCATCCGCCATCGATCGAACTGCCGGCCGACAACCGGCCGGTGGTCGCGCCGATCCATCAGGGCGTCAAGTTCGAACTCGAGTCGGTGGCCGAGACGCTGCGCGTGCAGCACGGCGAGCGGCCCGGGTTCCACTATTCGCGTCTCTCGAACCCGACGACGCGGCAGCTGGAGCAGCTGTTGGCCGAACTGCAGGGGCGCGAGGACTGCCTGGTCGCCGCCTCGGGCGTCAGCGTGATCGCGCAAACGCTGATCGCGCTCACCAAACAGGGCGACCACGTGCTCTGCTTCATCGAGTCCTACGGCCCGACGCGGCAGATCGTCAGGCGGCTGCTGGGCCGCTTCGGCGTGACCCACACGCTGCTGTCGATCGAGGACCTCGACGGCATCGCGCGCGCCCTCGCGGCGCGCCCGACTCGGCTCGCGGTCTTCGAGAGCCCGACCAATCCCGTCCTGAAGATCGCCGACATCGCCGCGCTCACCCGGCTCGCGCGTGAACACGGCGCCTTGACGGTGCTCGACAATACGCTCGCCGGATTCCACCAGCATGGGGAATTCGACGTCGATATCTACCTGCACAGCCTGACCAAGTACGCCTCGGGCACCGGCGACGTGATGGGCGGCGCCGCCATCGCGCGCAGCGCCGTCATCGAGCTGCTGCGGCGCGACTTCTGGATGTTCGGCTCGTACCTGGACGCGCACTCCGCATTTCTGATCCTGCGGGGCCTCAAGACCTATTTCATCCGCTACCGCGCGCATTCGGCCAGCGCGTTGCAGGTCGCCGAGTACCTCAGCGCGCACCCTGCGGTCGCACGGGTGCATTACCCCGGCCTGCGGTCCCACCCGCAGGCGGCGCTGGCGCACACCCAGATGCGTGACTTCGGTGCGGTCGTGACTTTCGATCTCAAGGGCGGGGCCGAAGCCGGCCGTCGCTTTGCCGAAGCGCTCGAGCTGTTCGCGCTCGCCGGGAGTCTTGGTTCCACGGAATCGCTGGTGCTGGCGCCACAACTGCTCGGCGCCGGCGACCTGTCGCCCGCGGAACTGCAGCGGTCGGGAATCGCCGCCGGAACGGTCCGCCTGTCGGTTGGGCTCGAGGACGTGGGCGACCTGATTGAAGATATCGGGCAGGCGCTCGGTAAGACGGCGCCCTGACGACGCTCGCGCCGCAGCGGATCGGCCGCTGGGTGCCTCAGGCGACGCTGCTCGCGACAGCCACGCGGCGCCCGGTGTACGGCACGATTTCGAGCACCTCGCCCTCGCGGAGCTTCTCCTGCAGTTGGCGCCAGAACGCCGCGGTGAGGATCTCACCGTGCGCGTTCAGGAAGGCCGCGCGCTGCGAGTCATCGAAGGCGAGGAACTTGATGAAGGTCTCCGGGAATACGTCGTTGTCGGCGACGTAGAACCAGGACTCGGCGCGCATTTCGTCGTCCGGGTTCGACGCCTCGGGCAGATCCCGGAAGCGGCAATCGGTGACCGCGCAGAGCTCGTCGTAGTCGTAGAAGATGACGCGTCCGTGGCGCGTGACGCCGAAGTTCTTCAGCAGCAGGTCGCCGGCGAAGATATTGGTGTAGGCAAGATCACGGATGCACTGCCCATAATCGAGTACGGCCCGCTCCGCGGCTGCCGCGCTCGCGCTGCGCAGGAACAGGTTGAGCGGCGTCATGCGCCGCTCGATGTAGGCGTGGTCGAAAATCAGGTCGTCGCCATCCACGTGCACCGTCCGCGCGGTCTCGGCGAGCAGCTCCGCGAGCAACTCGGGAGCGAAACGCGCCTTCGGGAAGCGCATGCGCTTGAATTCCTGGGCATCGACCAGGCGGCCGGCGCGGTCGTGCCTGAACACGAATGAGTACTTGGCCATCACTTCCTCTCGCAACACGTTCTTCGGGTACGGGAAGCGATCGCGAATCACCTTGAACACCACGTCGAACGAGGGCAGGGTGAAGCACACCATTACGAGGCCGCGCTCCCCGGGCGCGTGGACGAACTGATCCGCCGCCTCGCGCAGGTGACGCATCAGGCTTCGGTAGCGCTCGGTCTTGCCCTGCCGGGCGCGCCCGAGCACCGTGAACAGCTCGCTCACGGGCTTGCGCGGCATCAATGACTTGAGGAACAGCACCGCTTCGCCGACCCGGTCGAGATCGACATGAAAATACGAACGCGTGAAGCCGAAGAGGACGCTGACATCGTCCTCGGCCAGCATGACCGCGTCGACGAGAATGCCGCGCTCGGAGTTGCGCAGCGCGATGACGAGCGGCAGGCGCAGATCCCGGCCCTCCATGCGGCCTACGACGTAGGCGCGCGCCCCCTGGTAGAACACCGGTCGGATCACCAGGATCTTCTGTACCGCGCGCTGCTCGCCGATTTCCCTGACGTGCGCGTCCACCTCGGCGGCTACCTGGTTGACACTGCGGCTGAAGTCCCGCCACGGCGAACGAAAGCGCAGATCTCCGAGCAGGTCCTCGAACAGCAGCTCGAGCGAGCCGCGATTCGGGTACACCACCGTGTTGATCTCGCCGGCCACGCTCGCGAGCGGATCGAGGTCCGTGGCCACGAATTCGAGATCCGGCGCCACGCCGACCGTTCCGAACAGGCGCCGCGTCACCGAACTGAAAAACGTCTTGGTGAACTCCCGATCCGGCAGCTGCTCGATCAGGTCCGCGAAGCGCAGCCGGATTTTCGACCACAGCGTTCGGTCGAGTGCGCGGGCCCCGAGCTGGAGCTGCAACTCCGCGATCGTCGAATCGACGTAGCGGTCGTAGAGTTCGATGCGCTCGACGACATCGCTCTGGCTGTTGCGCCAGTCGCGCTCGTCGAAGCGCTGCGGTGCGCGCCGCGTGATCAAACGGAACTCGGTGTTGTAATTCGCGAAGCCCGCGGCGATGTCGCGCGCGCACTCGTCGATGAGCGCCGGCTCGGCGTCTGTCGAGGACGCCTCGACCCGAGTCACGGCGCGTGCCGCCGCGGGATCCCGCTCAGAGATTGCCGATCAGCGCGTCGCCGAACTCGCTGCACTTCACTTCCCTCGCGCCTTGCATCAGGCGCGCAAAGTCGTAGGTCACGGTCTTCTGGGCGATGGTGCGGTCCATGGCTGCGATGATCGCGTCCGCCGCCTCCGTCCACCCCAGGTAGCGCAGCATCATTTCCCCCGACAGGATGACCGAGCCCGGATTCACCTTGTCGAGATTGGCGTACTTCGGCGCCGTGCCGTGGGTCGCTTCGAACACCGCGTGACCGGTCTGGTAGTTGATGTTGGCACCGGGCGCGATGCCGATGCCGCCGACCTGGGCCGCGAGTGCGTCGGAGAGATAGTCACCGTTCAGATTCAGCGTCGCGATCACGTCGAACTCATCGGGCCGCGTGAGCACCTGCTGCAGGGTGATGTCGGCGATCGAATCCTTGACGATCACCTTGCCGGCCGCCCTGGCGGCGTCCTGTTCCGCATTTGCCTGTTTCTCGCCGCGCGCCGCCTTGGTGCGCTCCCATTGCTCCCAGGTGTAGGCCTGGTCAGCGAACTCGCGCTCGGCGAGCGCGTAGCTCCAGTTGCGGAACGCGCCTTCGGTGTACTTCTGGATGTTTCCCTTGTGCACGATCGTCACGCTCTTGCGCCGATTGACGATCGCGTAGTCGAGCGCTGCGCGGAACAGCCGCTCGGTACCTTCGCGCGACACGGGCTTGATGCCGATGCCGGAGGTGTCCGGGAAGCGGATCTTGGCGTAGGCCTTCGGGAAATTCTGCCGCAGCAGCTCCTTGAACCTGCGGTTCTCTTCAGTGCCGTCCTCGAATTCGATGCCCGTGTAAATGTCTTCCGTGTTCTCGCGGAAGATGACCATGTCGACTTTCTCGGGGGCCTTCACGGGCGAGGGCACGCCCTTGAACCAGCGCACCGGGCGCAGGCACACATAGAGGTCGAGAAGCTGGCGCAGCGCGACGTTCAGCGAGCGGATGCCGCCACCGACCGGGGTTGTGAGCGGGCCCTTGATGGAGACGAGGTACTCGCGACACCCGGCCACCGTTTCCTCGGGGAGCCAGGTGTTGAAGAGCTTGTTCGCTTTCTCGCCCGCGTACACCTCGAGCCAGTGGATCCGGCGCTTGCCGCCGTAGGCTCGCTGCACCGCCGCATCCAGGACCCGGACGCTGGCGCGCCAGATATCCGCGCCGGTGCCGTCGCCCTCGATGAACGGGATGATCGGATTGTCCGGCACGATGAGTTTGCCGTTCTCGATCGCAATGCGCGCGCCCCCTGCGGGCGGCACGATCTTCGGGCTTGGAGCGGTCGCCATCACTGCATTCTCCACCGGCGGCAAGCCGGAAATCCTAACACAGCAACCTTCGAGCGTACCGGTCCGCAGGCGTCGTCCGCGGGGAATGTCCGATACAATGGGTCGATGACGCGCACGCTTCGCAGCACGCCCGCGGCGGATGGGTTTCGCATGCCCGGGGAATACGCGCCACACGCGGGGTGCTGGATGTTGTGGCCGGAGCGTCCCGACAACTGGCGTGACGGCGCACGGCCCGCACAGGCGGCGTTCGTTGCGGTGGCAGCTGCCATCGCGCAGTTCGAGCCGGTGACGATCGGGGCATCCGCCGCCCAGCACGATTTCGCGCGCACGGCGCTGCCCGATCGTGTGCGTGTGATCGAGCTCTCGAGCAACGATTGCTGGATGCGCGATGTCGGACCGACCTTTGTCGTCGACGACCGCGGGCAGGTGCGCGGCGTCGAATGGCGCTTCAATGCCTGGGGTGGCTTGCGGGGCGGCTTGTATTTTCCCTGGGACCAGGACGAGCGGGTGGCGCGCAAGGTGCTCGAGATCGAGGGCCGCGACCGCTATCGCGCGCCGCTCGTCAACGAAGGCGGGGCGATTCACGTCGATGGCGACGGCACGGCCCTCGTCACCGAGCAGTGCCTGCTGAACCGCAATCGCAATCCCGAAATGACCGGCGCTGCGATCGAGGCGACCTTGATGGCGTACCTCGGCGTCGACACGGTCATCTGGCTCGGCGACGGCGTCGTCGACGACGAGACCGGCGGTCACATCGATGACCTCGCCTGCTTCGTGCGCCCGGGCGAGGTGGTCCTGACCTTCACCGCGAACCGCCGCGATCCGCAGCATCGGGTATCGCGGGACGCGTACGAGCGGCTCATGGATGCGCGCGATGCGCGTGGCCGCCGGCTGCGAGTGCACAAACTCCCGATGCCGGGCCCGTTGCGGATGACCGCCCGGGAAGCGGGCGGCATTCAGCTGCGCGAAGGTTCGAAGCCGCGCCGCGCCGGCGACCGGCTGGCGGCGAGTTACGTCAATTTCTACCTGGCAAACGGCGCGGTCGTCGTGCCGCTGCTCGACGCGCGCACCGACGGCGCGGCGCTCGCGAAATTGCGGCGACTGTTTCCGGCGCGCCGCGTGGTCGGCGTGCCGGCGCGGGAAATTCTCCTCGGTGGTGGCGGCATTCACTGCATCACGCAACAGCTTCCGGCGCCGCAGCGGCGCCGATTGCGAAAGGGGTAAGCGATGGCCAAAAGGGTATCCCGGCGTGACATTCCCGAGCGGCTGCGGGTAAAGCCCGGCGAGCGGGTACGGCTCACCGACGATCGCGCGCGCCGCGTGTTCGGCTGGGATCGCGAGCACGCCACGCCGGCACTCGCCGAGAATCTCGAGCGGCTTGGCGAGCTGCAGTACAAGATGTTCGCGGACGGCCGGTTCGCGCTGCTCGCGCTGGTGCAGGCGATCGACGGCGGCGGCAAGGACTCGACCATCCGCCACGTATTCGGCGCGTTCAACCCGCAGGGCTGCACCGTCACGTCATTCAAAGTCCCGAGCGTGGAGGAGCGCCGGCACGATTATCTGTGGCGCGTCCACCACCGCGCGCCGCCGAGCGGCGAGATCGCGGTGTTCAATCGCTCGCATTACGAGGACGTGATCGTCGTGCGCGTGGACGATCTGGTACCGCGGGAGGTGTGGAGCCGGCGCTACGCGCAGATCAACGAGTTCGAGCGGATGCTCACCGAGAGCAACACGCGCATCGTGAAGATCTTCCTGCACATCTCGAAGGCGCAACAGGCGAGCTGTTTCCAGGAGCGCCTGCGCGATCGCCGCGAACAATGGAAGTTCTCGCCCGCCGACCTCCGCAAGCGGGCGCAGTGGAACGACTACCGCAAGGCGTTCGAGGACGCGATCGCCAGGTGCTCGACGCCGCACGCGCCGTGGTATGTGGTGCCGGCCGACCGCAAGTGGTTCCGCAACTTCGCGGTGTCGCAGATCCTGGTGCAGGAGTTCGAGCAATTGCCGCTGCGTTTTCCGAAGCCCCCCTACGATCCGAAGACGATCCGCGTGAAATAGCCAGTCAGCCGAGTTCGTGCCGGGCGGCGTCGAGCCACTCGCTCTGCACGCGCCGGTAGTGCTCGGGCGCGAGCTGTGCGTGGTCGAGCAGCTCTTGCAGGACGCGCTGCGCTTCCGCGTCGCGACCCTGGCTGCGCAGCAGCCGCGCATAGCGCACCGGCGCCTCCGCGCCGGAATAATAGCCTGCCAGCACCCGGTATTCTTCGAGCGCCTTCGGCACATCGCCCGCCGCTTCCGCCGCGCGGGCGTAGAGCAGGTGGCCATCAGCCGACTTGAAATCCGGGTTGCGCTCGATCAACCGCTCGAGTGTCGCGCGCGCCCCCGCGGCGTCGCCCTTCTGGAACTGAGCCTGGGCGAGCGCGAGGAGGATATTGGGATCGTGCTCGTAGAGCCCCGTGAGAATGGCGCGGTACTCGACGATTGCGTCGTCGTGGCGGCCCTGTCGCGCAAGTTCGTCGGCGTAGCGCTGTCGCGCCGCGACGCCACCCGAGACGCGCGCCTCGGCTGCGTAGCGACGCAGATCCTTGCCGGGATCGAGGGTCTTGCGGACAGTGCGTACCGCGCGTCGCGTACCGCGGCTGCGCAGCAGGTCGGGCACGAGTTCCACGGCGAGATAGGCGAGGGGCCCCGCGAGCGGCAGCAGGACGATGACCCAGATCCAGATGGTGTTGCGGCCCGTCTTGATGCAGTGGACGACGAGCAGCGCCTGGATGACGATCGAGAGTATCAGCGGGCCCATGTCCGCTATTGAACCAGATTCGCGCGGCGGCTTCAGCGCGCCGCGTAAGCGACCTCGAGGAATGCGGCCCGCTCGCGACCGGGCGCATACCGGTAGTCACCGTTTGCGTAATCGGCGCGCTCGGCATAGCGCCGGTCGAAGAGATTCACCAGGCGCAGCGTCGCACGCAGCCGCGGTGCGAAGTCCCACGCCGCACGGACGTTGACCAGTGTGTGACCCGGATACTGATGCGCATTCGACGCGTCCACGTAGTAACGCCCCACGTGCGAGACCTCGAGCTCGCCCGTGAGCTGGGCAATGCTGAACCCCAGTTGCAGGCCATGCAGGTGACGCGGCGCCGTGTCGATGTCGGCGCCGCTGACGATCGTTTCGCCGCCCTCGATCGCCCGCGAGAACGCGTAGCGGTGCCAGGCAACGGAGCCCGCGGCGCTCAGCCGCCAGGCGTGCGCGAGCTGCCAGCGCCACTCGTATTCGAAGCCACGATGCGTCGTGCGCCCGTCGCTCACGTTGAAGCCGTTGGCGTCGCGCAGGATCACGTGCGATTTCGCGAGCGCGAACGCCGCGACCGAAGCGCTCCATGCCGCCCGCTCGGCGCGCCAGCCGAGTTCCGCGCTCTGCAGCCGCTCGGAATCGAGTTCGGCGATCGATTGCTGGCGCTGCAGTCGATAGAGCTCGGTCGCCTCGGGCGGACGAAAGCCGCGCGACCAGGCGCCGTAGAGGCGCTGCCCCGGCGCGAGTTCGTAGCTCAGGTCGAAACGGGGCGCGAGGTTGGTGAAGGAATCGGAGCGGTCGGCCGGGCGGCTGTAGAGGCAACCGCCGAACGCGCAGGTCGTGCCGTCGCCCGCGGTGTTGCCGTCGCGCATGCGATTGTCGTATGAATAGTGCGTCCTCTCGAAGCGCAGCGCGGCGCTCGCGCGCCATGCGTCCGCCAAGTGCCAGTCGAGCGAAGCATGCGCGCCGGTCGTGGTCGCGGTGACCGTGTAATCGTAGTGCAGGCCCGCTGGACGGATGGCCCGCGCCGCGACGCTGCCCTGGAGCGTCGGTCCGGACTGCGATTCGACGAGATCGCTGTCCGCGCGTTCCGCGGCGATTCCCGCCCGCCACGCGGTCGCCGCGGTGAGTGGTTGCGCTCGCTGCAGCGAAATCGCGACGCTCCTCTGGCCGTTGATTTCAAGCGGCTCGCCGAGCAGAAAGTGCTGCAGGAATTGCATGTGCGAGCGCCGCGCGACGATGCGCAGATCGTCGTCACAGTCGCGGCAGGGTGTCGCCGCGTAGAGCAGCGTGAGCCGCGTACTCCAGGCGTCGCGAAACGCTTCCGGGTTCGGGTTGGAGCGCCGCAGCAGCGGGTCGCGGTATGCGTCGAAGCGACGAACGAAACCGGCCGTTTCCTGGTTGAGCACGGTGCCCGCCGCACGCACGCGCAACGTCCCGTTGCCCACCCGGCGGTCGAACAGCAGATTGAGTTTCGCTTCGTCGAATCCCGAATCCGCGCGAAAGCCTCCGTCGTGCGTCGCGAGTCCGTAGAGCCCGAGTTCGGAGCCGCCAGCCGCGGCGCGCGCCTCGAGTCGCACGCGCTTCCAGGCATCAGGGCCGCCCTCCAGCGCGAGCGCGCGCCGCGGGAGCTCGCCGACATCGGGCGTGAGGACATTCACGATCCCATGCACGGCGTTTGCGCCGTAGATTGCGGGTCCCGGGCCACGCACGACCTCGATCGCGTGCGCTTGTTCGAAGTTCACTTCGAGAAGTTCATTGACGTTGCATACACCGACCGGGCGAATCGGCATGCCGTCCTCGAGCAGCAGGAAGGCGCCACAGGAGCCCGCGCCGGTGAGCACCGGCGAGCGGATCGCCGTGAGGCTCTCTTCGCCGCTGTTGCGCTGGATCATGACCCCGGCGATGCGATTCAGTGCCTCGGCGTGATGGGTTGCACCGAGCAGGCTCAGCTCGCCCGCATCCAGGCGAGTGATGCTCACCGGCACTTCGAGACGTCGCCGCGGCGTGTGCGACGCGGTCACGACGATTTCCGCGAGGGCTTGCGGCGCGGGCGGCTCCGTCGCTCGCCCCTCGCTGATGGCCGCTGCCGCGGCAGCGAGGCACACGGCCAGCGTCGGCAGATCGATCCGGGCCGTAGGCCACGGGCTCATCGCGCGCCCGCGGCTCTTGCGGTTCCGGGCAGGGCGAAGGCGACGACCGAGTCCCCGCGCAGCGTCCCGAGTGCGGCATCGCCCCCGGCCGCAATCACGACGAATTGCCGGCCGTCGGCGCCTGCCAGGTAGGTCATCGGCGTCGACTGGCCGCCGGCTGGCAAGCGATGCTTCCAGAGTTCACGGCCCGTCTCGACGTCGAACGCACGCAGGTAGGGATCCGCCGCCGCTGCGACGAACACCAGGTTCCCCGCCGTGACGATCGGGCCGCCCATGTTCGGCATCCCGAAGTCGCGCACCGGCAACCACGCGGGCAGGAAACCTTCGGTGGACCCGAGCGGCACCTGCCATGCGACGTGCCCGGTCTTCAGATCGAGACTGACGAGCGTGCCCCACGGGGGTGCCGTACAGGGCAGGTTCCACGGCGAGAGGAGCGGCTCGCGGCGTGCGCCGTACGGGGTGCCGGCCTGGCGGATGAATTCCGAACGCTCGTAGTCGCCGTGCCCGCTTTTCGCCCGCACCTGCCGATCCCACTCCGCCCGATCGAGCAACGTCACCACGAAGGGCAGATGGTTGACCGCCGCGAATACACGCTGACGCTGCGGATCGAACGCGACGCTTCCCCAGCCGACCCCGCCCGCGGCACCCGGTGCGAGCAGCGTGCCGCGCCGGTCCGGCGGCGTGAACGGGCCGTCGTTGCGCAACTGCGAAATGCGCCGCCGGCACCAGCCACGATCCCAGAAGCTGAGGCCCCACGCGTCGTCCGCCGTGATGGGCTGCTGCGCCACGAGCGCTCCCAGCGCCGAAAACGGCTGCGTCGGCCACGCGTTCTCGCCAGGCGCGAGACTGCGCGGCACCGGGCGTTCGACGATCGGGAAGACCGGCGCACCGGTTTCGCGGTCGAAGACATAGATCATGCCGGACTTGCTCGCCTGGATCACCGCGGCCCAGGACGAGTTGTTGATTTCCAGATCGGCCAGGGTCGGTTGGCTCGCGAGATCGTAGTTCCACAGGTCGTGGTGCACGAGCTGGCGGTCCCACAACAGCGTCCCGGTGGTGGCATCGATCGCGAGCAGGGAGTTTGCGAGACGATTCGATCCGCTCCGCGAACCCCCGTAGTAATCGGCGCCGGCCGAGCCGGTGGCTACGAACACGATGCCGCGGTCGGTGTCGACGGACATGGTCGCCGCGGCGTTGCCGGCTCCCGCTGCAGCCGCCTGCGCAGGCTCCCAGTCGGGCGCCGCGGGATGATCGGGCCGTACCGGCAGGGGATCGAACGACCAGCGCAACGCTCCCGTGCGTGCGTCGACGGCGCGGACCACCCCGCGCTCGTTCCCGCGCGCGAGCGGATCGGGGCTCGCGGACCCGACGATCACGATGTCGCGATAGAGGGCGGGAGGCGAGGTGACGGAGACGTTGCCCGCCGAACGCGCGCGTGGACCGGAGAGCAGCTCGACCGTGCCGTTCGTCCCGAAATCAGCGCACGGGCGGCCGGTCGCGGCATCGACCGCGAGGAGCCGCGCGTCGAGCGTTCCCTCGAAGATGCGCTGCACGCACGGGCCGGCGCGTTTGGTGTCGAGATCCTGCCAGGCCGCGACGCCGCGCGAAGTCGCCTCGGCGTACGGCCGCTCGCGCGCGATGTGCGGATCGAAGCGCCAGCGCTCGCGCCCCGTAATCGGGTCGAGCGCGATGATGATATTGGTCGGGGTCGACAGGTAGAGCAGGCCGAATGCCAGCACCGGTGTCGCGGCGAAGGCGAGCTGGTCGGCCCGCGCGAAACCCGCGCCGAGTTCGCCGGTGTGGTATTCCCAGGCAACCTGCAGGCCTGCCACGTTGCCGCGATCGATCTGGTTGAGCGGCGAATAGCGCCGGCCGGCGGCATCGCCCCCCCAGAATCCCCAGTCGCTGACGCCCGGATTCTGCGCAAGTGCGAGTCCGGCGAGTGCGCAAGCAGCGGCAGCTGCGACGCAGCTTATCGCCCACCTGGGAATCGCGCCGGATGTAGACCCGCAGGGGGAAGCGCGCAGGTCGGGTGTCGAATCGGCAGACATGCGAACATTATCCGGGATCGCCTGCTAAGGAGGCGAATCCGTGGGGGACTACAGGGTGTCGGGAATCACTCATTCGCGATCCGTGAGGAACTGGTTCGCCGCAGCGCTCCTCGCGGCCGTGCTACCGTTCGCGGCGGCACGCGCCGACCAACCCGTGGCCGCCGCGACGCCGCAGCCGGAAAATCGACCCCGCATCGGTCTCGTGCTATCCGGCGGCGGGGCGCGCGGCGCAGCGCACGTCGGCGTGCTGAAGGTCCTCGAGGATCTGCACGTGCCCATCGATGCCATCGCGGGCACCAGCATGGGGGCTGTCGTCGGCGGTCTTTATGCCAGCGGACTGAGCGCGCGCGCAATCGAGACGGTGCTGACTTCGCTCGACTGGGAGGACGCGTTCCGCGACCGCCCGCCGCGCGCCGATCTCACGTTTCGCCGCAAGCAGGAAGATCAGAATTTTCTTGTGCGACTGCCAGTCGGCCTGCGCGGTGGAGATTTTCTCCTGCCGCGCGGCCTGATCGGCGGGCAGAAGCTCACGCAGAACCTGCGGCGGCTCACGCTCCCGGTCGCGAGCATCACGGATTTCGACCACCTGCCCACGCCCTTCCGCGCCGTCGCGACCGACCTCGAGACGGGCAAGGCGATCGTCATGGGCACCGGTGATCTCACCGAGGCGATGCGGGCGAGCATGGCCGCGCCGGGCGTGTTCACGCCGACGGAGCGTGAAGGGCGACTGCTGGTCGACGGCGGCATTGCGGACAACCTGCCGATCGACGTCGCGCGCGCCATGCGCGTGGATGTCCTGATTGTGGTGGATGTCGCTTCGCCCCTGCAGGCGCGCGAGAAACTCATCACAGCACCGGCGATTTCCAACCAGGCGCTCGCGATTCTCATCAACCGCAATGCCGATATGCAGAAAGCCTCGCTCACGGCGCGCGACGTGGTCATCGATCCACCGCTCGGCGAGGCGTCGACCTTCGACTTTCACCGTCTCGAGCGCTCGATCGATCGCGGCGTGGAAGCGGCGCAGGCCGCATCCGAGCGGCTCGCCGCGATCGCGGTCGACGCGCAGACCTATGCCGAGTGGTCGAGCCGGCGCGCCGCGCGGCGGCTGCAGGAACCGCCGCGCATCGAGTTCGTGCGCACCACCCCGGAATCGGCGCCCTACAGTGAGGCGCTTGCCGGGACCTTCAACGGCCTGGCAGGCACGAAACTCGATGACGTCGAGCTGGCGAAGCGCGTCTCGGCGCTCTACGGGCGCGGCAACCTCGAGACGCTCGACTGGCGCCTGATGCAGGACGATACGCGCTACGGCTTGCTGCTCGATGCGAAACGCAACTCCTGGGGCCCGAACTACGTGCGCTTCGGCCTGAACCTCACGGACGATTTTGCCGGGAATTCCAGCTTCAACGCGGCGGCGCGCTTCGTACTCACGGAGATCACGAATCACGGCGGCGAGTGGTTATGGGATCTGCAGGTCGGCGAGAGCCCGCGCATTGCCACCGAGATCTACCTGCCGCTCAGCTATCGACCCGGCTGGTTCCTCTCGCCCCAGGCACAGATCGAAGCGCACAATGTGCCGCTGCTCGATGGACAGCGCCGCGTTGCCGAGTTTCGCGTGCGCACCACCGAGTACGGCCTGGATGGCGGCCGCGAATTCGGTGACTGGGGCGAGTTCCGCGTCGGCCTGCACCGCGAAACCGGTGCGACGCGCGTACGCATCGGCGATCCCGCGCTCGCGACCAGCGATTTCGATGCGCGCGAGCTATTTCTCAGGCTGAGCTATGACCGGCTCGACGACGTGAATTTCCCGCGGCGCGGCCAGGCGGCGACGCTCGAGTGGCGCGGCGAGCGTACCGGGCTCGGTTCCGCCGGCACCGCCGACCTGCTTTCGCTGAACTACCTCGCCGCGCGTTCCTTCGGGCGCAATACCGCGGTGTTCTGGGCCTCGGCCGGCACCAACCTCACGCCGGGCGAGATCAACGTGCGCACGCTCTACAGTCTGGGCGGTTTCCTCAATCTGTCGGGCAACGCGCCGGGATCCATCACCGGACCCCATTTCGGTATCGCGCGTTTCCTCTATTACCGCAAGATCGGCAGCGGCGGCGAAGGAGTATTCGATGTTCCGATCTACGCGGGCTTGTCGTTCGAAGCCGGCAATGTCTGGGACCGGCGCGGTGACATGAGCTTCGGTTCGGCGCGCAAGGACGGGAGCCTCTTCCTCGGTTTCGACACGCTCCTCGGTCCCGTGTATCTCGGATTCGGGATCGCCGACGGCGGCGGGACGGCGTCCTACCTGTTTCTCGGTCGCACGTTCTGAGCCGGCTCAGACGCGGTGACTGCCTGCGAGATTCTCGACCTTCTGCAAGACGAGCGCCGGGCGGTCGCCCGCCCGCGAGTACTCGTGCTCGCGGGCGAGCTCGATGAGGGCCGCATCGCGCTCCGCCGCGGTCGCGTACCAATGCGTGCGGCTCCACTCGGCGCCGAGGAGCTTGCCCAGCGGGTCGCCGGCTGGGAGGCTCACGCGCACGCCGAAAGGCCGTACCTGCGACGAGTCGGGATTCCTGAGATTGTGAACCGCGGCGATGCCCATGGATGCTCGGATGCGGCAAGTGGCGCCCGCAAGGTTAATGACCCGGCGGCGGGCTCGCAAGCGCGCGCCGCGGCCGCGCGCTCATCGCCGGCTGTGGCGGTCGCCCGCGCCTTCGCGGTCGGCCCACCCGAGGAATCGGCGTGTGATCAGCCGATAGATGCGCTGGCCCGACCCCCGCCACGCACGCGTCACGCAGGACGGGGACGCGAGCACGCGCTGTTCCCGCGCGGTGAGCCGCTGCGGCAGATAAGTCCGTTTGTGTTTCAGGAGGTGGCGCAGGTCATCGTGCGCGAGCGCGCGGAACAACGGACCGCGGCGCGTCACGCAGCGCGCGAGCTGGAAGTCGACCAGTGCCGGGCGCTGCTGGGGTGTGACCAACCAGTTCGGTTCCTTCGCCAGGTCGTTGTGCGTGACGTTGCGCGCGTGCATCCGCCGCAGCAGCCGCAGTGCTTCCACGTAGTACGCGGGGTCGCGCGGCGCGGCGCACTGCATGGGTTCGCCGTCGATCCATGAGCGGCGCACGATGCCGGCGCCGAAGTCGAGGAGCCGTGGGATTCCCTCGATCCCCGCGAGCCGCTCGAGCGCCCGCCGTTCGCGGCGAGCGAGGTGGAAGGCGAGGCCGCGGGTCCACCAGCGCGCCGCGCGGGCATCGCGCAGGACAATCGGTACTGCAGACCGACCGGTCGGCGCGCTCACGCTCACGGTGCCGAACAGGTCCCGCTTGAGGAGCCGTGGCTCGACGGGCGGCACGCTCATCCGCTCACCGCGGTCGCATCGGCCGCGATCGCCGGCGCTGGCGCGTTCACGACTTGCGCGCTACGGTAGTCGCAGCGGGTTCCATAGGGCAGATCGCACATGGTCAAGCACATCGTGATGTGGCGATTGAAGGACGCGGGGGATGCGGCGCGGCAGCGCGAACACGCGCGGGCCGTGAAACGCGACCTCGAAGCACTGGCGGGCCGCATTTCAGGATTGCTGCGCATCGAAGTGGGCCTCGACTTCTGCCAGGACGCGAGCGCGGCGGATATCGTGCTGTACAGCGAGTTCACCGACCGGGCGGCGCTCGAAGCCTACCAGGTGCATCCGGCGCACCTCGCCGTGAAGCCGCGCATCGGCGCCGTGACCGTGGAGCGTCGCGTCGTCGATTACGAGATCTGACGCGCACATCAGGGCAGCGCGAGCAGCGCCGGAAACACCCCCGCCTCGCGCAGCGTCCGCGCCGCATCCACCAGCAGGTAGAGCAGCACGAACGAGCCGCCATCGAGAAAGGCTTTCCAGAAGATCGACGGGGGCAGCTCGATCGAAGCGGGCATCTGCCAGGCGCGCCAGCGCGGCCACCAGCGGGGCGTGACGGCCGCGTACTTCACAAACGCAGTGCCGTGGAGCGAGGCGAGGAGCAGCTCCTCGCGCCGGGCGGCGGCACCGAGCAGTGCCGCGAGCATACCTGTCGACGTCAGCGTGAGCGTGAACGACCGCGGCGCGAGGCCTAGCCCCACCGTGCCGATGACCGAGAGGAGGTAGAGCGGGTGGCGGCAGAGCGCGTAGGGGCCCCCAGTGACGAGCTGCGCGTCTTTCCGGCCGGCGATAAAGGCCGAACACCAGATCCGTCCGAGGACTGCAGCGGTAACGAGGAGCAGCGCAGCGGCGCCCACGAGCCGATCGTAGAGCGGCGGAAGCGGCGCACGCCCGGCGAGCGCGCTGGCTGCGACGAGAGCGGCGAACCAGGTCTGGGTGAGGCGAATCCGCGGCGTGTTGGGAGAGCGGGTCATGAGGGCACGGTGCGTGGTCGCCTAGGATAGCGATCCGCGCGCGCCCTGGCCGTGGATCGGCGGTTGCCAAAGGCGGCCGGGATTGAAAGGCCGCACGGGTGACCTCACACTGAAGGCCTTCCCCCGTGCTTTCCCCCGAGGAGCCATGCCATGGGCCTGCTGCAGAAGAAAACCGCCATGCCGACCGCCCGTGACGCGCTGCCCGGCCGTCCGACGCCGCTGCGTGTCCCGGAGAAGCATTTCGTGAACGGTGCGCGGCTCGCGCCGCCGTTTCCGCAGGGCCTCGAGGAAGCGGTGTTCGGGATGGGTTGCTTCTGGGGCGCCGAGCGCCTGTTCTGGCAGCTCCCCGGCGTGCATTCGACCGCGGTCGGCTATGCCGGCGGCCTGACGCCAAACCCGACCTACGAAGAAGTGTGCTCGGGACTCACCGGCCACACGGAAGTCGTGCGGGTGCTGTTCGATCCGCGCCAGATCGCATACGCCGTTCTCCTCAAGACCTTCTGGGAGGCGCATGACCCCACGCAGGGGATGCGCCAGGGGAACGACGTCGGGACGCAGTACCGCTCGGCGATCTACGTGCACAACGCCGCGCAGCGCGAGCAGGCTGCGGCCTCGAAGCGCGCGTACCAGGCCGCGCTCGCCCAGCGCGGTCTCGGCACCATCTCGACGGAAATCCGCGAGGCGCCCGAGTTCTACTACGCCGAGGACTACCACCAGCAGTACCTCGCGAAGAATCCGAACGGGTACTGCGGGATAGGGGGGTGTGGAGTTCCCTTCAAAAGTGCGGAGTTACAGGTGGGGGAGAAGGCGTAGCCTTCGCTACGCCGAGGGTTCTGTCGTGGAACCAGAGAGTTACCATCTGCCGAAGCCGAAGATTCGCGTAGTTCCGCAGGAAAACGCCAGCTGATATCGACGTTAACGTCTACCGGAACTCTACCGGTGTTCCAGCGCCAGGAAAGTCCTCGGGGAAGAAATCGCGCTCCATCGCCATCGCGACGCTTCACTTGACGGCTTCGCCGGATCATCCCGCATACTTGCGGTAGCTACGCTGTGTAGATACAATGCGCGATGTTCACGTGGGACGAGGCCAAGCGACGGGCAAATCTCCGCAAGCACGGCATCGATTTCGTGGACGCACCAAGGATATTTCAGGGACTTACGTTCACGGCTGAGGATGATCGCGAAGCCTACGGTGAACGCCGCTTCCTGACACTGGGGCTGCTGGAAGACCAGGTCGTGTCGGTAGCGCATACCGAGCGCCGTGACGGGATCCGGATCATTTCAATACGCAAGGCTACGAAATATGAAGCGCGCTTCTACTTCACGCAAATCACGAACTGACTTGAGACGAGTGCGCCAGCTGACCGACGCCAACATGGTGAAGGACGGCGACGCACCCGCATGGACACCCGCAATGTTTGCGCGTGCGGTGGCGCGAAAAGGGCTGAAGCCAGTCCCGAAGAAGGCGCTCCTCTCGCTTCGCATTGATGCCGACGTGATTGATTGGTTCAGGGCCCAGGGTGCCGGATATCAGTCACGAATGAATGCTTTGCTGCGGGCCTTTATGGAAGCACACAAGTGAAGTGACTGCGCGGTCCTGGGCCAATGACTACCGATCGCTGCACGTCGTAGCCGGATAGTTGAGCGCTGTGTACTCAGTTACGTCGTAGAACGTCGCAGTCCTTCGTAGTCCAGGAGATCACATCGACGCTCGCTGACTGGCCGTCTCGATCGGCCGGTTCGGGTAATGGAGGGGAGAGAGGGGAGTTCAAGTACCGGGCGCTATCAGTATCAGATCAATCCGCTGAGTTTTGAATTGAAGTCCTGCGGGATACGAACTCCCCCTTTTTCCCCTCGCACCGGGTCGCGGACAGAACCCTGGCTCAGGCGCCGACTCTTGCTGATAATCTCAGGGTAAGCCGGAAAATATATTAGAATCAGGCGCTTGCCGGCGGCTGAATTGTCGTCGGTAGAGAATCGGTAGAGGCACGCACTGACCACCGGCGATTGACCCCGTGCGTCATGGGGGCCACCGCATGGCCGCAAATTTGGGGGGTTCCCTGGAATGACTGGCGACGTGTCACAGCTCGGACTGTTTCTCTTCATTTCCGCCATCGTCGCGATGGTGACGCGCCGCTTGCGACTGCCCTACACCGTTGGCCTCGTGCTCGCCGGCATTGCGCTCCACATGCTTTCGTTCCGTTCGACGCTACAACTGTCGAGAGACCTCATCTTTTTCGTTTTCTTGCCGCCCTTGGTGTTCGAGGCCGCGCTCTACATTCGCTGGGACGAGCTTAGGAAGGATTTACCCGTTGTCGGAACACTTGCCACCGTGGGGCTGGTAGCGGCTGCCGGCATCACAGCGATTGGAATGCATTTTGCCATGCATTGGCCATGGAGCAGCGCAGCCGTATTCGGCGTACTAATCGCGGCGACCGATCCGGTATCGGTGATCGCTACCTTCAAGGAGGCGGGCGTCACGGGCCGCCTTCGTCTGCTTGTCGAATCGGAAAGTCTGCTCAACGATGGCACGGCGGCCGTGCTGTTCGTGGTCGCGCTCGGGATTGCGGCGGGGACCGGAGCCAGCCTTCTGCAAATCAGCGGGACGCTGCTTTTGACGATTGGAGGCGGCGTCCTCAGCGGTGTTGCCACAGGGCTCGCCCTGATGTTTCTCGCCGGACGCACGTCAGATCCTTTGATCGAAATTACATTTACTACACTGGCCGCGTATGGGTCATTCTATCTTGCCGAGCATCTTCATTGCTCCGGCGTGCTCGCGTCCCTGGCAGCCGGGTTAGTCGCAGGAAACTACAGCCGACTCCGGTTCATTTCAAAGAGCAGCCATGCGGCGCTTGAATCATTCTGGGATTACGCAGCGTTCGTAGTAAATTCCTTGATCTTTCTGCTGATCGGCACGGGTATGACACAACAAGACTTCGGCAACCTATGGTTACCCAGCCTCATCGCGATCCTGCTCGTGACGCTGGGCCGTGCTGTGGCGATCTACCCGGTCTGCGCGCTGTTCACGACTACCAAGCTTCGTGTCGACATGCGCCATCAGCACGTCTTGTTTTGGGGTGGACTACGGGGAGCGCTGGCACTCGCGCTGGCGCTGGGGCTGCCGGCGGATCTGGCTCTTCACGATGAGATCGTTACAGTGTCGTTTGCGGTCGTGGCGTTCTCCATCTTTGCCCAAGGGCTGACGATGTCGCCATTCCTTCACAAGCTGGGCCAGCTGCGCGTCGCACGGGGAAGCTGATCGGAGTTCTACATGAGTAACAGCGAGCGAGATCGCCGGGGCGACCTTGTGGCTCGTACTGTGGCTGCGCTTCGAACCCAATTTAGCCTCCAAGCGGACCGCGCCGACGACGCTGATATCGACGCCCGTATCCGTGCGGACGTGCCCATACAAGGAACCAATCTATGGGTGCTGGTGTTGGCAATCTTCATTGCCTCAATCGGCCTCAACGTGAATTCGACCGCGGTGATCATCGGAGCCATGCTCATATCCCCCTTGATGGGTCCGATCATGGGCGCCGGATACGGAATCGGAATCCGTGATGCCACGCTGGTTCGCCAGGCCGGCAAGAGCCTCGCGATTGCAACCCTAATTGCCCTGGTGACCTCGACGGCATACTTTGCAATCAGTCCACTGCGGGCGGCAAATTCGGAACTGCTCGCCCGTACGACACCCACAATATGGGATGTCTTAATAGCCGCGTTTGGTGGACTCGCGGGAATCGTAGCGGTGACGCGCCAAAAGCAATCCAACGTAATTCCAGGGGTTGCCATTGCCACGGCGCTTATGCCGCCTCTGTGCACGGCTGGATACGGACTGGCGACCGGCTCCTGGAGGTTCTTCTTTGGCGCCTTCTACCTGTACGCAATCAACAGCGTATTCATCGCGAGTGCCTCGGCACTTGTAACGAGTGCGTTTCACGTACAGAAGAAGCAATTCGCGGATCCGCGCGTTCAGCGACGAGTCAGATGGTATCTCGGCGCGATAGTCACGATCACGTTGTTGCCAAGCATGTATTTGGCCTACGTTCTAGTCGGCGATGAAGTGTTTCGCAACAGGGCAACACAGTTCGTTCAAAAACAGTTCGAAGTGACTGGGACTCACATCACTGACGTTGACATCAATCCAAAGAAGAAGTCGATTGAGGTGTCCCTGATCGGTAAACCTGTATCACAGGCGCGTCTTACAGAAGTGGTCAATGCATTGCCGGGAGCCGGGCTCGCCGGTGCTCAACTCAGAGCGTATCAATCCGGTGATCAGCGGTTCGACGTTGCCACGCTGCGTTCAAGCGTATTGCGTGACTTATACGAAGCGAGCAAGGCAGAACTGGAAGAGAAGGACAAGGCATTGAGGCAGCTACAAAGCGAGGTCGATACCCTAAAGCTTAGCGGTAACCGCCTGAAGGATATTCCTGCGGAGCTGACCGCAATCTATCCTCAACTGCACGATGTCGTCGTTGCCGAAGGAATGGAGCAAGGAGTCGGCCCGGGCACACCGGAGGATCGGGTCGTTGTGTTGACGGCGCGGGCAAGGCACCGCCTGCGGGCCGCCGATCAAGACCGAATCGAAAAGTGGTTGATCGCTAGAACAGGAGCGGCTCGCGTTCGCGTTGTCGTCGACACGCGATAGACGTGAATAGCAAAGTCTGCGGACCATCCATCGGCGGAGCATGCCAGTCAGTGCGCGCCGGACTAGAAAGTGGTCTACCGCCGGATCGACGTCAACGTCTACCGAAACTCTGCCGACGACGTGACCAGGGCGACGTAACTGCGCATTTTCTGTGGGATATATCGCTTCAGCGCCGACTATCACCAGCAGTATCTGGCGAAGAATCCGGATGGGTACTGCGGGATCGGGGGATGCGGGGTTCGTTTCAGCTCCATAAAACCGGCAGGGAGCCAGAAGGCCTGAGGACGGTTCGATTCGCCGCCGCGAGGTCGATCCCCCGTCTCGCGGCACTCGACCCGCAAACGCTCGCACTCAGGCATCGCTCCTCGACGCGCACCCTTTGCGGCGGAACCCTCGCGTGGCTCGCCGATGCATCTCACTCGATGATGAGACGAAGTCAGGGGAGAACCATGGACAAGCTGAGTCTGCAGAACCCGCTGTTCGCAACCTACGTCATCGCCGCGACACTCATGATCCTGAAGGTCGTGAGCATGTCGTGGCTGACGGTCGTTCGCATGATGCGGGTCAAAGGCGGTTTCCGCTCGCCGGAAGACCTCAGGAAAACTCCTTTGAACCCCAATCCCAATCCGAAGCAACTCGAACCTGACGACCGTGTCGATCGGATCCGGCGCATTCACCTGAACGACCTGGAGAACCTGCCATTCTTCCTGGTTGCGGGCTTCCTTTACATTCTCACCGAGCCCTCGACACGCGCGCGACGCTCCGGACCATCGGCTCGCTCATCCTGATTTTCACGACCGGCCGGTCGTTGCTCGCCGCCCTTGGCCGCTGAGATGCGAGCCGATCGCAGCGACTTCGAGTGACAAGCCAGTCGGAGCGGCACCGTCGATGGACAGGTGCGTTGGCGTCGCTACCAGGTTTCCTTGAAAGGACGCGCCTCGACTTCGAATGACCAGGCGGAGCGGGGTTGTCGCGTCAGATGAAACGCCGTGTCGGCCAGATCGTCCGGTGCGATGAAGAAATCGTCCGGCTTGTCCTTCATCATGGCGCGCGTGCGCGGCAGGTCGACGACGCCGTCGACGATCACTAGGGCGACGTGGATGTTCTGCGGCCACAGGTGCCGCGCCATCGACTCGGTGAGGCTCTTCTGCGCGGCCTTGGCCGGCGCGAACCCGGCCGTGCGCGCGACGCCGCGGCGCGAGGAGGTGGCGCCGACGACCACGATGTTGCCGCCGCCCTGGGCTTTCATCGCCGGGATCACCTGCTTCGCGGCGAGCAGCAGGCCGAGCGTGTTGACGCGAAAGGCGCTCTCGAGAACGGCCGGATCGATGTCCTCGACGGTCCCCCAGACGCCCGAGCCCGCGTTGTAGACGAGTGTGTGCACGGGACCCATCTCGCGTTCGATCGCTGCGAACGTGCGTGCCACCGACGCGGCCTCGGTCACATCGCAACTGTAGGTGCGCGCGCCCTCGAGGCTTGCCGCGAGCGGTGCGCACGTCTCGCTCGTGCGCGCGAGGAGTGCCACGGCGTAGCCCTCCCGCGCGAAACGGCGGCCGAGCGCGGCGCCGTTTCCGGGACCCACACCGACGACCGCGCACACCTGCTTTGTTGTCATGGTTTCGCCGTCAGGCCGAAGGCTCCGACCGCCGAGCCAGCCCGGTGAACTATTTCGGCGGCTCCTCGCCCGGCTTCGGATCTTCCATCGGGAAGGTCTTCGTCCCTGCAGCCGGTGCGGGCGCCGGCGCGGCCGGGGCGGCGAGGGTAGTTGCGGGAGCAGCCGTTGGGCTGCCCGCGGCGCTCGTAGTGTGCGTGCTCGCCGCCACCGCCCGCAGCAGGCGCTGCACGGACTCCGAATTGCTCGTGACATTGCCGGAGAGCACGTCCGAGGCCAGCACACGCTTGCGGTAGAAGGCGCTGTTCGCCTTGTTGTCGATCCGCAGGACGCTGCCATCGAGCGCGAGACCGGCAAACAGTCCGCGGGACCGCGAATACGAGTAGACCTCGGCCGAGAAGGTCACGTCCGTCGCGGCGGTCGCCTGCCGGCCCACCGGGCCGGCGGCCACGGAGGCGTCGCCCCCGAGCGTGATCTTGCCGCCGGTAATGCCCTCGATACTGGCGCGCGTCGTGAACACGAGGATGATATCGGTCTCCTGTGCGCCGATCTGCCAGCCGATGCTGCCGCCAGTGAGGCGCAGGAACACCGGGCTCGTGAAGCGCCCCTGCCGGTCGCGCACGACGAGCACGCCGCGCCCGTCGCGCACGCCTACCCCGAACGCCGCCTTCTTCGCCTCCGGAATGATGGCGATGCCGTAGGCGCGCTCGAGCAGCCGGTCGGGAATGAACTCGTCGCGCGAGGCGCGCGATTCCTCGAGCACCTGGGTCGCGACGATGATCCGCGCTTCCTCGCGGGCCTGGGCCCGCGCGTCGCCAACGGTTACGAGCGCCAGCACGGCCAGCGCGGCGGCAATGACACGCCTCTGCATGATCGAATCCCCCAGAATTGTATGTCGGTGCCGGAGAGGCAGGCGCTAGCTTAGCGCACCGCGCGGTTGCAGGCAGAGGTCGCCAGATGGCGACGCCGGCCGCTGGCTCAGTACCAGGCCGAGAAGAACAGCTGGAAGATGTTCGCGTCGAGCCGGTAGAGCGGTTCACCGCCGGGGCTCGCGGTGCGCGCGATCAGGCTCGCGCGCTCGTCGCGAAAGTCATCGTAGCGGATCATCATGCGATCGAACCTGAAGTTGACCGAGGCCTTCGCGATGCGCGGCACGCGTGGCACCGTGAATTCGAAGGTGGCGCCGAGCCCGATCGTATGGCTCTGGAAGGCCGCAAGCTCCTTGTCGCGCGCCTGGAAGTTGAGCTCGTTGCGGCGCGCGAACAGGTCGCGGTAGAAGTCGGCAGCCGTCTGGCGGTAGTAGCGATAGTCGGCGTCGAAGATCCAGTGTTTCCACGCCGGCTGCGTGTAGCCGAGCCGTGCCGTATGCGCGGTGACTCCCCAGGTGTCGGTGTAGAAGCGGTAGTTGCCGTCGACGGCGGCCCGATAAGGCAGGAAATACTTCAGGCCGACGGCGCCGGCGTTGCTGGTGCGGGTGAGCGGGTAGCGCTCGGGGTCGCGGGCGACGACTGCGGAGGGCGTGCCGGCGAGGCCGGCAACCAGGAAGCGCACCGTCCGGTAGGGGCTGTTGAGAAATCCCTCGTCCGTGATGACGTCGAACGCAAAGCTGCCGAGCAGCTCGCGCGTCAGCACCTGGGTCAGCCCGAGGCTGTAGGTACGCGTCTGTACGTCGTCGCGGAAGGTCGGATCGCGCACTTGCGCTCCGGTGCGCGGGTCCTTGATGTTGCGGAACACGTCGTTCCGGCCGCGCTTGAACCCGAACGATACCGTCGTCAGATCGCCGAACAGGTCCTGACTCACACCAAAGTAAGCGGTCTTCGCCTGGTAATCCGACTCGGAGCTGTCGATGTAACCGAGCGTGTAAGTGGATTTGCCGAGCAGGTAGTCGATGCTGCCGCTCGTCTGGGTACGCCGCTCCCTGTAGGGGCTCGCGGTCGTGATGACGTCGATCGAGGCGCTCGACACCATGTCGACATAGTAGTTAGCCGACACCGAGAACTTGTCGAGGAACTTCTTGCGCACCAGCACCGACGGGCCGTCGATGCGCACGCCGCCGCCGTCGTAGCGGTGATAGAGAACGTCCGCGCGGTCATCGGGCAGTACGCCGGCGAGCGCCGGCGCGCCCGCGAGCAGCGTGAGCGCTGTCGCCAGCATTCCGCGCAGGGCATGATTAGGACTACAGGTCACCGCGTGGTCCCTCAATTGCAGCCGCAGCCGCCGCCAACGCTGCCCGTGGCGCCGCGCGCGCCTTCGCGGGAGTCGTACACGTGGTCGAGGTAGCTGGAAGAAACCGGATCGCGGTCGATCGCCATGATCGGGTCGGCGAGGTGTTCGCGCTCGTAGGGCTTGACCCATGGCTCGATGGGCGAGCAGGCGGTGAGCGCCACCGCGGCCAGGATGGCCAGGATGGCGACGGCGGCGCGGGCAACGCCCGCACGGCGCGCGGCGCTCACTCGCAGTTCCCCGTGATCTTCATGTCACTCCCGCACGAGCATCCGGATCTGATCGAGGTACGCGTTCTCATCGCCCGGCTGGTAACCGCGGTGCACGAAGCGCACGGCGCCCTTGCGGTCAATGATCACGGTATTCGGCATGCCGGTCACCTGGTACAGCTTGCTCACCGCGCTCTGCGCGTCGTACGCGATCGGAAAGGCAACCGGCGTCTGTCGCAGGAACGCTTCCGCGTCGGCGGAGTTGGGTTCGACATTGACTCCCACCAGCGTGAATCCGAGCGGCCGGTAGCGGCGCTGGATCCCGTCGAGGATCGGCATCTCCTTGCGGCAGGGACCGCACCAGCTCGCCCAGAAATTCAGCATCACGACCTGGCCCCGAAACTGCGACAGCGTGATTGGCTTCGTGCTGCCGCGTGCCGGCAACCGGAAATCCGGAGCCGGATCCGGGTAGGTCGTCGCGAAGGCCGGCAGCCCCAGGCACAGGGCTGCGGCCAGGAGGCAGGTCAGCGGGCGCGGTACGGAGACATTCACGGGCGAGCTCCTTCAGAAGAACACGGTCGCGCCGAGGTGCGCCTCGAGGTTGTTGGTGAGCTTGTTCGTGCCGAAGATGTCCGACTCGAATACCCGATCCTGCACGTCGATGTGGATCGCGAGCCAGTCGTTCGGCAATACGCGGTAGCCCGCGCCGAAGTTGAGCGTGAAGCGCTGTTTGTCGGCAAAACGCGTCGCGCCAAACCCGCCCATCAAGTAGAAAGCGCTGTTCATGGCGAGATTGCGACCAAGGAACACCTCGCCCGGCAGGAAGTTGTACCCGAGCGACAGCCCGTAATATGTGAGCCGCCTCGCACTGCCGAGATTGAGCGGGTCGGCACCCGGATTCAGCAGCTCGAAGCTGGTCTGCCCGAGCGAGGTGCGGCCGAGCACGCCCTCGAAGAAGAAATCCTCGGTCACATGATAGGCAGCGCGCACCCCGTACACCGGGTTGGTGCCGAAATCCTCCACGCTCATAAAGCCGTAATACGCGCCGAGCTCGACGTTTCGGGCCTCGATCTTCGGCACCTTGATCTTGCGGCGCTCGACCTGGGGCTCGACGACGCGCGGCGGCTGGTCGCCCGCCAGCGCGGCGTTCGCCTGCTCCTCGGTTGCCTGCGC
>JBAVOB010000223.1:0-2542 GCA_049691655.1 Steroidobacteraceae bacterium
GCGCCGGCCGAGGGGGTGGCCGAAGCCGATGATCTCGCTGCGGAGGAACCAGCCGCGGAACCCGCGCGCAGCGCCACTACGACGGTGACACGGCGCCGGACGGGCGGAGCCGCGGGCGGCAGCCGCCGCCGCGAAGGCTGAAGGGGCGCTTCGATGACGATTTCAGCGGAAGTGGTCAAACAGCTGCGCGAGCGCACCGGTGCCGGGATGATGGAGTGCAAGAAAGCCCTGATCGAAACCAAGGGCGATCTGGATGCGGCAGCCGAGCTGATGCGCAAGCAGGGGCTCGCCAAGGCGGACAAGAAAGCCGCGCGCGTCGCCGCCGAGGGAGTGATCGCGCTTGCACGGTCGACGGACGGCCGCAGCGCCGCCATGGTCGAAGTCAACTGCGAAACCGACTTCGTCGCGCGTGAGCGAGACTTCCGCGCATTCGCGGACGCCGTGGCGGCGCAGGCACTCGCGGCGCATCCAGGTTCGCTCGAGCAACTGCTCGCGATGGAGCTGGCGGGTCGGGAGACCGTCGATGAGCGTCGCCGCGCGCTGGTCGCGAAGATCGGCGAGAACATCGGCGTGCGCCGGTGCACGGTGCTGTCGGCCCCGACGCATCTCGGTGCGTACGCGCATGGCACGCGCATCGGCGCGCTGATCGCCATCGAGGGCGGCGACGCGGCGCTGGCGCACGACCTCGCGATGCACGTGGCGGCGAGCAGCCCCCAGTACATCTCCGCGACGGATGTGCCCGCGGAGGTTGTCGCCAAGGAACGCGAAATTGAAACCGCGAAGGCGCTCGGCGGCGGCAAGCCGGCCGAGATCGTGGCCAAGATGGTTGAAGGGCGGCTGCGCAAGTCGCTCGCGGAGATCGCGCTGACCGGCCAGCCGTTCGTGAAAGACCCGGACCAGACCGTCGAGAAGCTCCTGAAGGCGGCACGAGCCGCCGTGAAGGCCTTCGAGCGTTACGAGGTTGGAGCTGGCATCGAGAAGCGCCAGGACGATTTCGTGGGCGAGGTGATGGCGCAGGTTAAAGCGGCGAGTCCGGGTGGCACCCAGCACTGATCGGTCGCGAGAATACCCCGCGATCGCGGGGTTCTCTTTGTCGGAGGCCGTTGCGACATGAATGACGACCCGGCGACCCGCTACAAGCGCATTCTCGTCAAGCTCTCCGGCGAGGCGTTGATGGGCGCCGGCGACTATGGGATCGACCCGGCGGTTCTCAGGCGCATCGCCGCCGAGCTGGTCGAAGTCATGGACACTGGCGTGCAGGTGGCTGTCGTCATCGGTGGCGGCAACATCTTCCGCGGCGCCGGGTTGGCGCGCGCCGGCATGGACCGCGTGACGGGCGACCAGATGGGCATGCTCGCGACCGTGATGAACGCGCTTGCGATCCAGGACGCGGTCGAGAGCCTCGGCAAGAACGTCCGCGTAATGTCGGCGATCCGCATCAACGAGGTGTGCGAGGAATACATCCGCCGCCGGGCTGTGCGTCACCTCGAGAAGGCGCGGCTCGTAGTGTTCGCCGCCGGCACGGGCAACCCGTTCTTTACGACGGACACCGCGGCGAGCCTGCGTGCGATAGAGATACAGGCGGACGTGCTGCTGAAGGCCACCAAGGTCAACGGCATCTATTCGGACGATCCGGTGAAGAACGGTGCGGCAGTGCGTTTCTCGCGCCTCACGTTCGACCGCGTGCTGGACGACCGCCTCGCGGTGATGGACGCGACGGCGATCGTCATGTGTCGCGACAATCGCCTGCCGCTGCAGGTCTTCAATCTGAACAACGCTGGCGATCTCATGCGCATCGTGCGCGGCGAGGACGTCGGCACGGTCGTCACGAACGACTGACCGCGGAACGCGAGGAGTGGTGCTCCATGCTCGAGGACATGAAGAAGGACGCGACGCAGCGCATGACGAAGTGCGTGCAGACCTTTCAGGCGGATCTCAAGAAAGTGCGCACGGGACGCGCACATCCCAGTCTGATCGAGCACGTCAAGGTGGATTACTACGGCGGGGAGGTGCCGCTGCAGCAGATTGCCAACGTCGGCGTCGAGGACGCGCGCACGCTCACCGTGTCGCCCTACGAGAAAAGCACGGTCGGCGCGATCGAGAAGGCGATCTACAAGGCCGAGCTCGGCCTGACGCCGATGACGGCGGGCACCGTGATTCGCGTGCCACTGCCGCCGCTCACCGAGGAGCGGCGCCGCGACATCACCAAGGTAGTGCGCCAGGACGCCGAGAACGCGCGGGTCGCCGTGCGCAACGTGCGCCGCGAAGTGATGAACAACATCAAGGAAGCGCTCAAGAAGAAAGCCATCTCGCAGGACGAGGAAAAGCGTGGCGAGACCGAGGTGCAGAAACTGACCGACAAGTTCGTGGCCGAGGTCGACCAGCTGCTCGCCGCGAAGGAAAAAGAGATCCTGCAGGTCTGAACCGCCGCCGGTCGCATCCCCTGGCACGCTCGTCATGACGCTGCCCCGTCACGTCGCCATCATCATGGACGGCAACGGCCGCTGGGCCGCGGCGCGCGGCCTGGCACGGCACGCGGGAC
>JBAVOB010000224.1:0-4276 GCA_049691655.1 Steroidobacteraceae bacterium
GCCGACGAGATAGCTCGCGAGGCCCGCGCCGCCGCCGATCAGCACCATGCGCAGCGCGCCGCGCCAGGCGCCGCGGCCCGTGAACAGGCTGAGCGCCATGCCAACGGCGAACAGCCCGGCGAACGTCACGGCAGCCGCCGCCACTATGAACGCGTTACTGGACAAGCCGGCGGCGAACGGCAACAAGGGGAGCGAAGCTCCGATGGCGAAGGCGAAGAATGAGAACAGGGCGGCGCCCCATGGCGATCCGAGATCGTCGGGGTTCAAGCCGAGTTCCTCGCGCGCGAGCACGTCCAGGGCCTGCTCGGGTCGCGACAGGAGCGACCGCGTGAGCGCGCGGGCCTGCTCGATCTCGACCCCGCGCGCCTGGTAGATGAGCGCGAGTTCTTCCGCTTCCTCCTCGGGATACTCGGCCACTTCGTCGCGCTCGAGCGCGATCTGGTACTCGAACATCTCACGCTGCGAGCGCACCGACACGTATTCGCCAGACGCCATCGAGAGCGCGCCCGCGAGCAAGCCGGCCGCGCCGGTCATGAGCAGGGAATTGCCCGACGCGCCGGCACCCGCCACTCCCATCACCAGGCTCGCATTGGAGACCAGCCCGTCGTTGATGCCGAAAACCGCCGCTCTCAGGTTGCCGCCGAAGGAGCTCTTGTGCCGCACCCCGATTTCGCTCACCGAGGTCGGCATAGTGTGTCCGGGGGTGACGGCCGGCCCGCCATAGACCGAAAGTCCGCGCACTTTCATTGCCGCGAGCACTGGCCGGAGCGAGCGCGGGCCCAGCCGGGCGACCAGCCAGGCAACGAGCCGCACGCGCGACGCCGGGACGAACGGCGCAGGCGTCGACTTGGCGATCGCCGCCCACTTGAGCGCCTGATCTTCGGCCGCCGCCGCCAGCTTCAAGAACAGGTCGCGCTTCACGACGTCCGGCTCGGCCGCGGCAACCCTGCCGTAAAGCCAGGCCGATTCCTTCTCGTGGTACCAACTGTCGAGCGGGGAAGTCATGGCGCTGGCCAATTGGCCGCGGGGCGGTCAGTTGCGACGACTGCTATCAAAGGTCGTCGTCTTCCTCGTCTTCTTCGTCCTCGTCGTCGTCCTCGTCCTCATCGTCGCCGTCCCAATCCTCCTCATCATCGTCATCGTCATCCTCGTCGGCGCCCGACTCCGACCAACCCTCGGGTTCAGTAGTGAGCTCGAGATCCAGCTCGTGCCAGGTCTCGAGGTCGATCTCCTCGATCTCGGCGTCGAGGTATTCGATCTCGACGAGTTCCTCGTCCTCATCGACCGACAGCACGCGGAACGTCTCCTCGTCTTCGAGGTTGCGGTACCACTGGCCGCGGACGGGTTCGTGCTCTCTGCTCACTGTGCTGCCTCTAGACGAATCGCGCGACGGGCGACGGGCGGACTGGAAGTGTAGGGTGTGGATCGCGCGCAGGCAACGCGCGCGGGTAACGCGCGCGGGTGGCGCCACCGCGGTGCCCGGTCCCGAGCAGGCAATCAGTCCGGGTCGAGAATGGATTCGGCGGCCTCGTCGAGATCGTCGAACTGGCCGGAGTTGACCGCCCAGAAGAAGGCCCAGACCGCGAAGCCCATCAATACGAGCCCGAGGGGGACAAGCAGGTAGATGATGCTCATGCGAGCATTTCCCCGGCGCGCGCCGCAGCGTCGGGAGATGCGGACCCGGCATGGCGTCCGAGCGGGACCCGCGCCAGGCGCCGCGCGTTCAGGACGACCGCGAGCGAACTCACGGACATCCCGATCGCGGCGGCCCAGGGTGGGACGAGGCCGAGAGCGGCGAGCGGCACGGCGGTGAAATTGTAGGCCAGCGCCCAGGCGAGATTCTGCCGAATGATGCGCAGGCTGCGTCGCGCGCCGCTCACTGCTGCGGCCACGCAATGGAGCGATGCGCCGAGCAGCAGCAGGTCGGCCGCGGTCTGGGCGATCGCGGAGCCCTGGCCCATGGCGCACGATACGTCGGCGGCCGCGAGGACCGGTCCGTCGTTGATGCCATCCCCGATCATCAGGACCCGGTGACCCGCGGATTGCAACGCCCGCACAATGGCGATCTTCTGCTCGGGTTGCAGCGCGCTGCAGGCCCGCTCCACGCCGAGCGCGTGCGCAACGCTACCTACCGCGCCGGCCGTGTCACCGCTTGCGATGACGATTCCGAGCCCGAGGGAGCGCAGGTTATCGAGCGCGCGCCGCGCATCGGGCCGCACGTGATCCGTGACTTCGAAGACCGCCTGCAGCCCGGCTGCGTCGCCGAGGAACACGTTGGCCCGGGCGCCTGCGTCGTGCCAGTCGGCCGCCGCGGCGGGCTGCGCCGCGATCGCGGCGACGAAATCCCTGCGGCCGATTCGCCAGGTAGTGCCGCCGGCATCGCCTTCGAGCCCCTGGCCCGAGAACTCACGCACGCGTGCCGCCTTAAGCGACGCGTCGCCGAATTCGCTGAAAGCCTGGCCGACAGGGTGGTTGGATTCGCGCTCCAGCGCGGCCGCGATGGCGAGTGCCGCGGGTTCCGTCAGCGCAGCCGCGGTGCTCATGCGGGAAATCTTCATGCTGCCGAGCGTCAGCGTGCCGGTTTTGTCGACCACGACGGTGTCAATGCGCGCGAGCCGCTCGATCGCATCCGCGCGCGTGACGAGCACCCCGTCGCGTGCGAGGCGCGTCGTCGCTGCCGCGACCGCGGCTGGCGTCGCCAGCGAGAGAGCGCACGGGCAGGTCACGACGAGCACCGCAAGGACTGCCGGGAAGGCGCGGGAAGGATCGACGAGGTACCAGGCCACGGCGGTCAACGCGGCGATGGCGAGAATCGCCGCGATGAACCACGCGGCGACCCGGTCAGCGGCGGACGCGATCCGCGGCCGCTCGGCCTGGGCGCGCTCGAGGAGGCCTACCAGGCTCGCGAGCGCCGAGCCGGCCACGGTCGAACGGGCGCTTACCTGCACGGGATGGCCCGCGTTTGCCGAGCCGCCGCGCAGCGCATCGCCCGCGCGGCGTCCGACCGGCGCTGCTTCGCCCGTGACGAGCGATTCGTCGATGAGCGCCCGCTCGTCGAGGAGCGTCGCGTCGACGGGAATCACCGCACCCTTCGCGATCGAGATCCGGTCCCCGATGCGAATGTCGGCAATCGGAATGCGGGCAGCCGTGCCGTCCGCCGCGATGCGCAGCGCCGTGGCGGGGAGGCTGCGCGCCAGAGCCTCGCTCGAGGAGATATTGCCGTGCCGGACGGTCATTTCTATGTAGCGCGCCGTCAGCAGCAGGAAGATGAACATGGTCACCGAGTCGAAGTAGGTATCACCCGCGCCGCGCAAGGTGTTCCAGGCGCTGGCAGAGTAGGCGAGCGCAAGCGCGAGCGCCACCGGCACGTCCATGCCGGCCGCCCGGTTGCAGAGACTGCGCCATGCACCGCGGAAGAACGGCGCACCCGCGTAAATCAGCACCGGCGTGGTGACGAGCAGGCTGACGAGCTTCAGGTAGCTCTCGACATGCGGATCGACGCCGGTCCTGGCCGCGGTGTAGAGGCCCGCGACGAACATCATGGTCTGCATCATGCCGAGTCCGGCGATGCCGATGCGCTTGAGGGCCGCGCGCCGCTCGAGCTTCCAGGCCCGCGCTGCGCCTTCGCCCGCGAGCGGCAGCGGGCGGAATCCGGCGGAAGTCACTGCCGCGAGAATCGGCGCGAGAGAGATTGCCTTCGGATTCCAGTCGACGGCAACGCGCGCGGTAGCACCGTTGACGCTGGCGCGCTCGATGCCGGGAAGCCGCTGGATCGCGCGCTCGATCGCGGACGCGCAGGCCGCGCAGCGCATGCCTTCGACGGCGAAGATCGCCCGAGCCCGGTCCCCGGACTCGGCGGTCCAGAATGCGTGCCCGGCGGTGGCGGCTGCTGCGCTCATTTCGTGCCGCCGGCAAGTGCGCGGCCGGAGAACTCGAGCGAGCCGATCCAGCCGATGATCTCACGGCGGACCATCCAGGTTCCCGCCTGGTCGGTGAGCTCGGCGTGCCAGTGACCGCTGCGCGGCGCGTCGCACGGGCCCGCATAGCCATCACCCGATTGTCGCAATGCGATCCGGCTGTCGAGCTCGCGCAGGGTGGAATGGACGAGAGTCAGCACGAGCGCCGCCGGCGGTGCTGCATTGCTCCTGAACGCGATGCGGCACAGATGCTCGGCCGGCACCACCGCGAGCCGCGCCTGCACGCCGAGCGCAGCGGCGTGTTGCGCCCGCGCGAGATCGCGGTCGAGCCGATCGCCCTCCCAGTGATAGGCGGATGG
>JBAVOB010000225.1:0-3896 GCA_049691655.1 Steroidobacteraceae bacterium
GCCGCGGCGCTCGCCTATCGCTCGCGCATTCTCGCCGCGCTCCCGGCCGGCCTCGCGTTTCAACCGCTGATGACGCTTTATCTGACCGACACCACGCCGCCGGCGGAACTGGAGCGTGCGCGTGACAGCGGCCAGGTGCATGGCGCGAAGCTCTACCCGGCCGGGGCGACGACCCACGCGGACGCGGGCGTGACCGACGTGCAACGCATCGACACTGTGCTCGAGCGCATGGCCGAGCTCGGCCTGACGCTGCAGGTGCACGGCGAACTGACGCGCGCCGAGGTGGACGTATTCGACCGGGAAGCGCGCTTCATCGATGAAGTCCTCGAGCCCCTGTGTCGCCGCCATCCGCGACTGCCCGTGGTTTTCGAACACATCACGACACGGGCTGCAGTGGGCTTCGTGCGCGCCGCGCGGGCGGGCGTCGCCGCGACGATCACGCCGCAGCATCTGCTCGAGAATCGCAACGCGATGTTCCGCGGCGGCCTGCGTCCGCATTACTACTGTCTGCCGGTGCTCAAGAGCGAGGCGGACCGGCAGGCGCTGGTGGAGGCGGCGACGAGCGGCGATCCGCGTTTCTTCCTCGGCACCGACAGCGCACCGCACGCGCGTCGCGCCAAGGAGTCCGATCGCGGTTGTGCCGGGGTGTTCTCCGCCCACGCAGGTATCGAACTCTATGCGGAAGTCTTCGAGGCGGCGGGCGCGCTCGACCGGCTCGAGGCATTCGCCGCGCACTTTGGCGCCGACTTCTACCGCCTGCCCCGCAATACCGGCACGCTCACGCTCGAGCAGGCCGAGTGGGAGGCGCCAGCGGGCTATCCGTTCGGCGGCGACGTGCTCGTGCCCCTGCGCGCTGCCGAGAAGATTCGCTGGCGTCTGGTGACGGCATGAGCGCCGCCGCGGCGCTGATGGCGCGGCGCTTCCGCGGTTACCTCCCGGTCGCCGTGGATGTCGAAACCGGAGGCTTCAATGCCGCCACCGATGCGCTGCTCGAGATCGCGGCCGTGTTGATCGAAATCGATCCCGATGGCACGCTGAAGCGCGGCCCGACCCATGCCTGTCACGTCAAACCGTTCGCCGGCGCCAACATCGAGCCCGCGGCGCTCGCTGTCACCGGCATCGACCCGTTCCATCCGCTGCGCCTGGCAGTGAGCGAGCGCGAGGCGCTGCAAGGCGTGTTTCGCGCGATCCGCGTCGCGGTCCGCGCGGCCGGTTGCAAGCGCGCGATCCTCGTCGGTCACAATGCGGCGTTCGACCTGGGATTCCTGAACGCGGCGGTCGCCCGCAGCGACATCAAGCGCAACCCCTTCCACCCGTTCACCACGTTCGACACGGCGACGCTCGCGGGAGCGGTGCTTGGCCAGACGGTACTCGCGCGTGCGGTTGCCGTGGCGGGACTCGACTGGGATGCGGGCTCGGCGCATTCGGCCATCTACGACGCCGAGCGCACCGCCGACCTCTTTTGTAACCTCTGCAACCAGTTCAAGTCGGCATACGCGATCGCGGAAGCGCGCGCCGACGCGCTCGGCTGGCTCGAAACGCCGAAGGAAGGCACGGCGCACGCCGCCGAGGACGAGGAGGAACTGTCGGCGGGCGGGCCGACGGCGCTCTAATCGCAGCGGCCGGCGCGGCTGCACGGGCGCACGCCGTCGCCTCAGGCCGTGGCAGCACCTGCGGCGGCGACCAGCGATTTCAGCTCGCCGTTCTTCAGCATCTCGAGCGCGATGTCGCAACCGCCGATCAGTTCGCCGTTTACGTACAGCTGCGGAAAGGTCGGCCAGTTCGAGTAACGCTTGAGCGCTTCGCGCAGCTCCGGATCCTCGAAAATGTTGACGGCGTGAAACTCGGCGCCCACGGAACGCAGTGCCGCGACCGTCTGTGCCGAATAGCCGCACTGCGGGAAATCCGGCGTGCCTTTCATGAACAGCACGACGGGGCCTGCCGAGATCTGCTGCTTGATGCGATCCGTGACGCTCATACCGTTAGTCCTCTCTCTGAATTGACCGCCGCGACGCGCGCCGCTCGTCGAGACGCGCCATCACGGCCCACTGTTCCGCCGCACCCATCTCGAGCCAGCCCGCGATCTCCGCGAGCGTTCTCGAGCAGCCGTTGCAGGAGCCGTCTGCACCGATGACGCAGACGTTGATGCACGGCGACAGGGGACCGCAATCCCGGTCCGCGTTCTCATTGCGAGGCATGATCCGCCGAATGCGGCGCGTGCTTCGGTCCATCGAGAATTCGCCAGACCCGGCGCCCGTTGAATTATGGGGGGTAGTCGCCTATTCTTCAATCGCACAGCGCCTGTCGAAGCTTGCAAAACAATAACTTGGGAGATCGCCCCCGATGAACCCACTGAACAATCACCGGCATTCCCTGATCCTTGGCATCGTGCTGGCGGTGCTCCTCGCCGCTGCGCTGGGTGGCTTCCAGTTCAATTTCTACCAGGCGGGACTCGCGCGCTGGGTGCACATCGTGTCCGGTGTGTTCTGGATCGGCCTGCTCTATTACTTCAACGTCGTGCAGGTGCCGGCGCTCGCCGCCGCTGCAGCCGACACAGGTGGACCGGGTGGCGCAGCCATCGGCAAGTACGTGGCGCCGCGGGCGCTGTTCTGGTTTCGCTGGTCGGCGCTGAGCACCTGGCTCGCGGGGGCGTGGCTCCTTGGCGCCCGCTTCGTCGATGCGTTCACGCTCGGCCTGCGCAGCACTCCCGTCGATCGCTATTCGCTCGTGATCGGCACCGGCGCCTGGCTCGGCACGATCATGCTGCTGAACGTGTGGGGCATCATCTGGCCGAACCAGAAGAAAGTGCTCGGCCTGGTGCCGGCGACCGACGAGGCGAAGGCCCGCGCCCGCCGCGTGGCGTTGCTCGCCTCGCGCACCAACTTCGTGCTGTCGTTACCGATGTTGCTGTGCATGGGGTCGGCGCTGCACGGCCTGCCGCTTTGATGCACACGAGCGCTCTCGAGCACGCCTGGCCGACTCACTGAAGCCCGGTCGCGGCGACCGGGCTGCGCTTTTTTTGAACGATGCCAACGCTGCCGCCGAACATCGCCGAACAGGTCGCGAGCGCTCTGCGCGAAGACATCGGCACGGGCGACGTCACCGCGCAGCTCGTCCCGGCCACGGCCACCGCGGAGGCGATCATCGTCTCGCGCGAGGCTGCGACGCTCTGCGGGACGGCCTGGGTCGAGGAGACGTTTCTGCAGCTCGACCCGACGGTGCGCGTGTCCTGGTCGCGTCACGACGGCGATCGGCTCTCCGAAGACCAGACGATCTGCAGCATCACCGGGCCTGCGCGGCCGATCCTCACCGGCGAACGCACGGTGCTCAATTTCCTGCAGCTGCTGTCCGGCACCGCCACCACCACCAAGCGTTACGTCGACGCCATCGCCGGCACGGGCTGCACGGCACTCGACACGCGCAAGACCGTGCCGGGGCTGCGGCTCGCGCAGAAATACGCGGTGCAATGTGGCGGCGGAAGCAACCACCGCCTCGGGCTCTACGACCTCGTGCTCATCAAGGAGAACCACATCGTCGCCGCCGGCTCGATCGGCGCCGCGGTGAGCGCCGCGCGGCGCATGGCGCACGGACTCAAGGTGGAGGTGGAGGTCGAGAATCTCGCCGAGTTCGCCGCGGCGCTGTCGGCCGAGCCCGACATCATCATGCTCGACGATATGTCGCTCGATGACCTGCGCAAGGCCGTGACCATGAATTTCGATGCGGGCAGGAGCGTGCGCTTGGAAGCCTCGGGAAGCATCACGCTCGAGAACGTGCGCGCGATCGCGGAAACGGGCGTGGACTACGTGTCGATCGGCCGCATGACGAAGAACGTCCGCGCGGTCGACCTCTCGATGCGCTTCAACGTCGCCGACAGCTGACGCTGCGCCGCCCCGACC
>JBAVOB010000226.1:0-4790 GCA_049691655.1 Steroidobacteraceae bacterium
GCCAGAGGTCGATCCCCAGGGACTCGAGATACTGTGTACGGAGCGCGGGGCGCATCGTTATACGACCGGGCCCGTGGTGTTGCCGCGGAACATGCGCCGCAGCCGCCGGCCGATCCAGAGCACGGGCGCGAGGAGCGCGAACGTCGTGAACATGGCGAGCAGCATCGTCGCCGGGTCGATCGCGATGAGAATGAAGAACACCGGGACGATGATGAAGTAGGCGAACTTGATGCGCCGGTCCCACTCGAGCTGCTTGAAGCTCGGATAACTGAACTTGCTGACCATCAGGGCGCCCGCCGACGCGGTAACGCCGAAGGCGAGAATCAGGCCCGCGAGCCCCGGCTCGCGCCATTCGCTCGAGAACCAGACGAAAGCGGCGACGACGGCAGCGGCCGACGGGCTCGGCAACCCTTCGAAGTAGCGCTTGTCCTGGCTCGCGGCGCGCGCGTTGAAGCGCGCGAGCCGCAGTGCCGCCGCGACCGCGTAGAAAAACGCCGCCAGCCAGCCGAAGCGGCCCCAGGCCGCGCCGTATTCCGCGATCCGCGACACCCCCCACTGGTACGTGACGATGGCCGGGGCCACCCCGAAAGCGACCATGTCGGCGAGGCTGTCGTACTCCTTGCCGAACACGCTCTCGGTGTGCGTCAGGCGCGCGATGCGCCCGTCGAGGCCGTCGAACAGCATGGCGATGAAAACGGCGCCGCCCGCGCGCTCGTAATTGCCGTCGATGGCCGCGACGATCGAGTAGAAGCCGGCGAACAGGCACCCGGTCGTCAACAGATTCGGCAGCAGGTAGATGCCGCGCCTGGTGGGTCGCGGCGCGGGTTCTCCGACTGCCATGCGTGCGGTTTCCATCGAGAATTACGCGAGTCGCATCGCGCCTCAGCGGATGATAGGCGGCGCGCGGCATGCTGTACAACGATGCGCGGCCGCCCGGCGTCCGGCAGCGCGGTCCTGTAAGATCCGGCGCTCCACCTCGGACGATGACGCCCCGATGCGCTGGTCTCAGTACCCCATCAACACCACCAAGGAAACGCCGGCGGAAGCCGAAGTCGTCAGCCATCAGCTGATGCTGCGGGCGGGCCTGGTGCGCCGGCTCGCGGCGGGCCTGTACACGTGGCTCCCGCTCGGGCTGCGGACGCTGCGCAAGGTGGAAGCGATCGTGCGCGAGGAGATGGATCGCGCCGGTGCGATCGAGCTGCTGATGCCCGCCGTGCAGCCAGCCGAGTTGTGGCAGGAGTCGGGCCGCTGGGAACAGTATGGCCCGGAGTTGCTGCGCCTCAAGGACCGGCATGAACGCGATTTCGTCATCGGGCCGACGCACGAGGAAGTCATCACGGACATCGCGCGGCGGGAGCTGCGCAGTTACCGCCAGCTGCCGGTGAATTTCTACCAGATCCAGGTGAAGTTCCGCGACGAGATACGGCCGCGCTTCGGCGTGATGCGCGCGCGCGAGTTCATCATGAAGGACGCGTACTCATTTCATCTCGACGCGGCCTCGCTTGCTGAAGGTTACGCGCGCATGCGCGCAGCCTATACGCGCATGTTCACGCGCATGGGTCTCGACTTTCGCGCCGTGCGCGCCGACCCCGGCGCCATCGGCGGCAGCGCCTCGGAGGAATTCCAGGTGCTCGCGCAGTCGGGCGAGGACGCGATCGCGTTTTCCGACGGCGACGACTATGCCGCGAACCTCGAGCTCGCGGTGGCTCTACCGCCCGCCACGGCGCGGCCGGCCGCGAGCGCTGCGCTCGCGAAAGTCGCGACGCCGCACGCGCGCACGATCGCGGACCTCGCGAGCTTGCTCGCGGTCGCGCCCGAGCGCTGCCTCAAGACGCTGATCGTCGAAGGGAGCGACGGCGCCCCGGTCGCGCTCCTGCTGCGCGGTGACCACGAGCTGAATGCCGTGAAGGCGCAGAAACTCGCGGGCGTCGCCACGCCGCTGCGCATGGCGAACGCGCCGGCCGTGCTCGCGGCGACGGGCGAGGAGCCGGGATTCTGCGGGCCGATCGGGCTGCGCTGCCACGTATACGCCGACCACGCGGCGCTCGTGCTGGCGGATTTCGTCTGCGGGGCGAACGAGGCGGATGCGCACTACACGGGAGTCAACTGGGAGCGCGACCTGCCGCTGCCGACCGCTGCGGACCTGCGCAACGTCGTGGCCGGCGATCCGAGCCCGAGCGGCCGCGGGCGGCTCTCCATCGCGCGGGGCATCGAGGTCGGCCACATCTTCCAGCTCGGCGCCAAGTATTCGCAGGCGATGCACGCCACGGTGCTCGATGAGGCCGGCAAGGACGTGACCGTGCTCATGGGCTGCTATGGCATCGGTGTGACGCGCGTCGTGGCTGCGGCGATCGAACAGAATCACGATGCGCAGGGCATCATCTGGCCGGACCCGATCGCGCCGTTCCAGGTGGTGCTGGTACCCGTCAATCTGCAAAAATCCTATCGTGTTCGCGCAGCTGCCGACCGCCTGTATGCCGAGCTCGAGCGCGCCGGGATCGAGGTGCTGCTCGATGACCGCGACGCGCGCCCCGGCGTCAAGTTCGCCGACGCCGAGCTCATCGGCATCCCGCACCGCGTGGTCATCGGCGAACGCGGGCTCGACGCCGGCACGCTCGAATACCGGCACCGCCGCGACAGCGCAAGCACGGACTTTCCGCTCGATGCTGCAGTTGATTTCCTGCGCTCAAAATTCCAGCGCTGACGGCGCACGGGTCGCGCGGCTCGGCGCGGTGCTGCTCGCAGTACTGTGGCTCGGTCCGGTCCCGGCGCACGCCGACCAGCAGCGCGATCCGGAGCTGCGCGTGGTGATCGAGCGCGCGATCAGCCAAGCCGAGTGCTTCGCAGACAAGTACGAGTCGGCCGTGTGGTACAAGCTCATGGAGCCGCGGCTGCGCCGCCTAGTCAGCGATCGCGAGGAGCGGCTCGAGATTCTCAAGCACGTATTCTGCGAGTCGCGCCGCGACGGCGAGACGCGCCTGCCACCGGGCCTGCTGATGGCGGTGATCGACGTCGAGAGCCGCTTCAACCGCTGGGCGGTGTCGGCGGTCGGCGCCCAGGGACTCATGCAGGTAATGCCGTTCTGGCCCGCGCAGCTTGGCATGCGCCGCTACGAACTCGTGCACGTCGCGCCGAACATCCGTATGGGCACGGCGATTCTGCGCTTCTATCTCAAGCGTGAGCACAACGACGTCCGCAAGGCTCTCGCGCGCTACAACGGCAGCGCCGGGCGGCGTGACTATCCCGATCGGGTGCTCTACAGCTGGTCGCACTGGAACGGCGCGGACGATCTCGGGCTGGGTCACCCGGTCGCAAGTCAGATGACCGCAAAACCCTGAATCGCGGGCCGCGCGGCGGGTTCCAGCGCCTCGACATCGACCGCAGTGACGCGCGAGGCGCGCGACCCGGTCCACAACCACCCCACGAATTCCCCGACGGCCCGGGTCTCTCCCCAGGCAATCACTTCGACGCGCCCATCGTCGAGATTGCGTGCATGACCCGTTAGTCCGAGCTCGCGGGCGCGTTGCGCGGCCGTGGCGCGATAGAACACGCCCTGCACGCGCCCGGCGACCAGGCATCTGCGGCCGATCATGGTCGACAGTTGTGCCGCGTTGCGCCGCCCGAGTCAACGTCTCGTCCCGCGCGCGACGGTGCGCGTAAGATGCGCTCGCGGGAGGGGACGCATGATCGAAGTACTCGTGATCTACTATTCGCGCGGCGGCGCCACCGCGGAACTCGCGCGCCAGGCGTGCCGTGGCATCGAGAGCGTCACCGGCGCGGCGTCGAAGCTGCGTACTGTGCCTGCGGTGACCGCGGAGAGTGACTACCCGGTGCGGGCGGTGCCGGCCGCCGGGCCGCCGTATGCGACGCTCGAGGACCTGCGGGGCGCGAGCGGGCTGCTGCTCGGCAGCCCGACGCGTTTCGGGAATTTTGCCGCGCCGCTCATGCATTTCCTGAACGGCACCTCGAGCCTGTGGCTGAGCGGGGGACTTGCGGGCAAGCCAGCCGGTGTGTTCACCTCCAGCCAGTCGATGCACGGCGGCCAGGAGTCGACGCTCCTGTCCATGATGTTGCCGCTCCTGCACCATGGCGTATACCTGGTAGGCCTTCCCTACTCGGAACGCGCGCTGCGCGAGACGCGCACCGGCGGCACCCCGTACGGCGCTACGCACGTCGCTCTGGATGAAGCGGCGCCGCTCCTCTCTGGCGACGAACAGGAGCTCGCGCGCGCGCTCGGCCGCCGTGTCGCCGAACTCGCCGTACGGCTCGACGCCAGCGCGAGTATCAGTCGCTCAGCACCTCGCGGATGAAGGGCACGGTGATGCGGCGTTGCGCGCTGAGCGAGGCGTCATCGAGCGTATCGAGGATCTCGCACAGGCGCGCGGTGGCCCGCGGGAACCGGCGCTGCAGGAACCGCACCGTTTCGTCCGGCAGCTCGAGCCCTCGCGCCTGGGCATGCCGGCGCAGCGCCTGGGCCTGTTCGTCTTCGTTGAGCTCCTGCAGCGCGAATATCGCGCTGGCGCCGCAGCGCGATCCCAGGTCGGGCAGCGCCCAGGGCAGCCCCACGGGGGGCGCGTCGGCGGCAACGACCAGCCGACGCGATGTTTCGTCCATCTCGCGGTAGAGATTAAAGAGGGCCCGCTCCCAGTCCCGCCGGCCGATGACCTGCTGCAGGTCATCGATGCACACGCAATCGAGCGCAGCGACCCCGTCAAGCGCGCCCGCACCGAGCGGCGCGAGCGCGACGAGCGGGAAATAACCCGCTCGCTCGCGGGTGCCGGCCAGCGCAC
>JBAVOB010000227.1:0-2559 GCA_049691655.1 Steroidobacteraceae bacterium
GCCCACCCGCCGCGCCAGCCAGGGACGCCAGCCTTCGGGAATCGCCCGCTCGTGGCCGAAGCGTGCGAGGTCATCGAGAACCGTCGACGGCGTGCCTCGACCGGTGGGGCCGGGCCCGTAAAGATCCGTGAGGATGATCGTCAGTTCGCGCACGGCGCCGAGTGTAGAGCAGCCCCCGGGTTCGCGTATCTTACGAGCATGCTGACGCTCGACCGAACGGAACCGCCGAATCTGATCCGCAGCTACGCGCCCGATGAGATCCGGCTTGCAACGCGCACCCTGCACACCAGCTGCTTGGTGACCGCGCGCGACATCGTGGCACCGTGGGGGCCGACTCGCATGGCGGCACTGCGAGTGGAGGATCTCGAACCGGTGTTCGTTCTCGGGGCGACGATCGTGCTGCTCGCCGCCGCCGGCGCAGTCGAGTTTCCCGACGCCGCGATACGCCGCGCCTGCAGCGCGCGCCGTGTCGGTCTCGAGGTGATGGAGTTCGGTGCGGCCTGCCGCACTTTCAACGTGTTGTTACAGGAGGAGCGCGGTGTCGCGCTGGCGTTGATTCTCGCCGCCGTCTAGGCCGGCGGATCGCGGCGCTCGCACCGCGGAAGGGAACCGGAAGAAGACACAGGGCAGAAAGTTCGTCCAACCAACCAATCATTCGAAGCTGACAGACTCGAATAATTGTCTCTGTTTTTGTTGTTGTCGCACCGCTTCTTGTTATTGCTTTCGAGAGCCGTCCCCTTCACACCCTGTGTCTTCATCCGGTTCCCCTCGGAACACCCGGACTGTCTGCGTTCGGAGACATGGTAAACAGGTATCGCTTCAGCGGGCAAGCACTCTGATTCGCAATGAAAATCAGGGGCGCTTGGCAGCAGCAGTTGAGAAGTGACGTTAAGTTTCGGTCTCGACCTGGGTCAAAATGCGTAGGCGTTCCGAAACAGGCGCTTAGACGTGACTTCTGAGGCGATCTCTTCTTAATGTTCAGCCAATACCACCAAGTAGTGGTACGAAAGCCACGGCCCCGAGCGACTGCCGATCGATCTTCTGCTCACGGCGCGTGAAGCGCACCAGCTCCTGCCGTCCCTCCGGTCCGACCGGCACGACGAGCCGGCCCCCGAGGCGCAGTTGATCGAACAGCGCCTGCGGCACGCTGAGAGGCGCCGCGGTAACAATGATTCCGTCGAACGGCGCGTGGCGCTTCCAGCCTTCGTGTCCGTCCCCGTGACGCACGTGGACGTTGCGCACGCCGAGTTCCTTCAATCGCGCCTGGGCGCGTTTCGCGAGCGGCTCGATACGCTCGATGCTGTAGAGCTTGCCGACGAGCGGCGCAAGCACGGCAGCCTGGTAGCCGCAACCGGTGCCGATCTCGAGCACGCGCTCGAGTGGCCCGCCTTCCAGCAGCGCTTCGGTCATGCGCGCGACGATGTAGGGCTGCGAAATCGTCTGGCCGAAGCCGATCGGCAGCGCCGTGTCTTCGTAGGCGCGGCTCGCCAGCGCTTCGTCCATGAAGATATGCCGCGGGACGTTGCGGATGCGATCGAGCACCTGCAGGTTGGTGATGCCCTGCTCCTGCAGGCGCTGCACCAGCCGGTCGCGCGTGCGCGCCGAGGTCATGCCGATTCCGCTCAGCCGCACGTCAGTCATTGAGCGTCCCGAGCCAGCGCTCGACCATCGGTAACGCGGCGTGCCGCGTCAGGTCGATCTGCAGCGGCGTGACCGAGACATAGCCTTGGCTCACCGCGTGGAAATCGGTTCCCGGCCCGGCTTCCTGCTCCGGGCCCGCCGGGCCGACCCAGTACACGGTGCGTCCACGCGGATCCTGGGCCGCCAGCACCTGCTCGGACCGGTGGCGGTATCCGAGCCGCGTGCAGCGGAAGCCGCGGATGCGCTCGAGCGGCACGTCCGGCACGTTCACATTGAGAATGAGCGTGCGCTCCTCGGGATCGAGTCCCCCGCGCAGTAATTGCTCGACGATGCGGCGCGCCACGGCGGCGCCCGTGGCGAAATTGCGCTCGCCGGAAGTCTCGGTGCACAACGAAACAGCCACGGTCGGCAGTCCGAGGAAGCGGCCCTCGATCGCGGCGGCGACCGTGCCTGAATAGAGCACGTCATCGCCGAGATTAGCGCCGTCGTTGACGCCCGAGACCACCATGTCGTGCTCGAAATCGAATATTCCGGAGATCGCCAAGTGCACGCAGTCGGTCGGTGTCCCCGGAACGTAGTACACGCCCGGCTCCGACTCGAACACCCGCAGCGGCACGTCAAGGGTGAGCGAATTGCTCGCGCCGCTGCGGTTGCGATCCGGCGCGACGATCGTCACGTCCGCCAGGCTCGCGAGGGATTCGCGCAATCGCCGGATGCCTGCGGCGCGGTAGCCATCGTCGTTGCTCAGCAGAATCTTCACGCGTTATCTTGCGGTCTTCTTGGAGTCGTGTCGCGCTCCGCCGGGCCGGCGCCCGGGGGCGCGCCAATATACTGAATAACCGGGGGCCAGGGTGAACGGCGAGGAGGACGACGACGACGAGTCGGCGGTGTTCCACGAGGCGATGCGCGGCGTGCGCC
>JBAVOB010000228.1:0-18211 GCA_049691655.1 Steroidobacteraceae bacterium
TCGCGCGCCGCGCGCGGCGCGCCGGGTAACCACTGCTACAATGCCGCTCCGCCAAGGAGTTGCTACCCATGCCTGCCCGCCGCATTGTCGCCCTGCTCGCACTTGCCTGCCTCGCTCCAGTCACGGCTCGACCGTCCACAGCAGAGTCGTCCCAGACGCAGCCGCGCCTCGGCGCCGTAGCGCCGGGTTTCCGGCTGCAGGACCAGAACGACAAATGGGTCACGCTCGAAGATCATCGGGGCAAGTGGGTCGTGCTGTATTTCTATCCCAAGGACAACACGCCGGGCTGCACGACGCAAGCCTGTGAGTTCCGCGACAACGTGTTCGCGTTCCGCAGCATCGGGGCGGTCATCCTCGGAATCAGCGTCGACGACGTGGCCTCGCACAAGCAGTTTGCCGCGGATCACGGCCTGCCGTTCACCATTCTCGCGGACAGCGACAAGACGGTCACGCGCGCCTACGGGGTGTTGCGCTCGTTCGGAGTGATACAGGTAGCGCGCCGCGAAACCTTCCTGATCGATCCGCAGGGGCGCATCGCGAAGCACTACGAGAAGGTCGACCCGAAAGGTCATTCACAGCTGGTGCTCGCGGACCTCAAGGCGCTGGGAGCGAAGCCGCCGCCGGCGCCGTAGCCGCGCGGCGCCGCAGCGCCGTCATCGCGTCATCGAGCCCGCGCGGCGTCAGCGGGAACATGCGATCGCCGACGAGTTCACGCACGATCCGGATCGACGGCGTGTAGTCCCAGCGGTCCTGCGGCTCGGGGTTCAGCCAGGCGACGCGCGAGAACGCTGCGACGATGCGCTGCATCCAGACCGAACCGGCTTCCGGATTCCAGTGCTCGATGCTCCCGCCGGCCTGGGTGATCTCGTAAGGACTCATGGTGGCGTCGCCGACGAAAATCGCGCGATAGTCCGCGTTGTAGGTGCGCAGCAGCTGCAAGGTAGACACCCGCTCGGCGTGCCGGCGGCGGTTGTCCTTCCACAACTGCTCGTACGGAAAGTTGTGGAAATAGAAATGCGCGAGGTGCTTGAACTCGGCGCGCGCCGCCGAGAAAAGCTCGTCACAGATCCTCACGTGATCGTCCATCGACCCGCCGACATCGAGAAACAGCAGCACCTTGACGGCATTGCGTCGCTCGGGAACGAGTTTCAGGTCGAGCAGGCCCGCATTGCGCGCCGTGGCGGCGATCGTGCCGTCGAGATCGAGTTCCTCAGCCGCACCTTCGCGCGCGAACTTGCGCAGGCGGCGCAGCGCGAGCTTGATGTTGCGCGTGCCGAGCTCGACGTCGTCATCGAAATTGCGGAACTCGCGCCGATCCCAGACCTTGACGGCACGCCGGTTGCGCGACTGCGCTTGCCCGATGCGCACGCCTTCGGGATGGTAGCCGTCGGCGCCGAACGGCGACGTGCCGCGCGTGCCGATCCACTTCGAGCCACCCTCGTGGCGCGCCTGCTGCTCCGCCAGGCGCTGCCGCAACGTCGCAAGGAGCTTCTCCCAGCCGCCCAGCGCCTGGACCCTGCGCTTCTCCTCTTCGCTCAGCACCCGTTCCCCGAGCGAACGCAGCCACTCCTCGGGCACACTCGCAACGAGCGCCGCGAACAGCTTCTCGGCACCCTCGAAGTGCTCCGCGAACACCCGATCGAAGCGGTCGTACAACCGCTCATCCTTCACCAGCGTCATGCGCGCGAGGTAATAGAACTCCTCCGCCGAGCCGTATGCGACGCGCCGCTCGAGGGCCTCGAGCAGCGTCAGGAATTCTCCGAGGGTCACGGGCACGCCGCCCGCGCGCAGATCGAAGAAGAAGCGCACGAGCACCGCTCGCGCCTAGCCGATTCGCCGTCCGCCGCGCATCGGCCCCGGCCTCAGCGCGCGCGCCGGTTGAGGAATACGAGCTGCTCGAAGAGGTGCACATCCTGCTCGTTCTTCAGCAGCGCGCCGTACAGCGGGGGAATCGCCTGCTGCGGATCCTGGGCGCGCAGCGCTGCCGGGGGAATGTCCTCCGCGACCAGCAGCTTGATCCAGTCGAGCAGCTCGGAGGTCGAGGGCTTCTTCTTCAGTCCAGGCATGTCCCGCACCCGAAAGAACGCGCCGAGCGCCTCGGCAAGCAGATCCTGCTTGAGCCGCGGGTAGTGCACCGCGACGATGCGCTGCATGGTTTCCAGGTCCGGGAAGCGGATGTAGTGGAAGAAACACCGCCGCAGAAACGCGTCCGGCAGTTCCTTCTCGCTGTTGCTCGTGATGACGATCACCGGCCGATGCCGCGCCTTGACCAACTGCCGCGTCTCGTAGATATAGAACTCCATCCGGTCGAGTTCGCGCAGCAGGTCGTTCGGGAATTCGATGTCGGCCTTGTCGATCTCGTCGATGAGCAGCACGGGCTGCGCTTCGGACTCGAACGCCTCCCACAGCTTGCCTTTCAGGATGTAGTTGTGAATGTCGTGGACGCGCGCGTCGCCGAGCTGCGCGTCGCGTAGCCGCGACACTGCGTCGTACTCGTACAGACCCTGCTGCGCCTTGCTGGTCGACTTGATGTGCCACTCGTGCAGCGGCTTGCCGAGCGAGCTTGCGATCTCCTGCGCGAGCTGCGTCTTGCCCGTGCCCGGCTCGCCCTTGATGAGCAGCGGGCGCGCGAGCGTGATCGCCGCATTGACTGCCATCATGAGGTCGTCGGTGGCGATGTAACGGGCGGATCCCGCAAAGCGTTCCGTCATGACTTGTCCTGTTCGGTGTCCGGGCGCGACGCCGGCACAGCTTAGCCGCTCGGCGCGGCCGCGGGCGAGTCCGCCACCGGCCTGAGCTCCAGCCGATGCTTTGCGGCGCCTGGCAGAAACGGCTGCCGCTGACCACTCGCCCACGCCTCGAATCCCGAGCGGTAATACGGCGACAGCGGATGCCCGCTCGGACCGCCCGGCAACTCGAGGTACCCTTCGGCCTCGTGGCCCGGCGAGACGGCGAACCGCTCGGACGCGCCGAACGGCCCGTCCTGCACGCGTGGCATGTCGTGATCGCCGGGGAGCGGCGTCACCGGCATGTCGAGCCAGCGCGCGATGACGGACGGCAGGCTGGCCGAGAGCTGGTGGCGCATTGCGACGGGCCGCAGCGCGCCATACGGGCATTTCGCCAGCGCGCGACAGCTCGTCGCGAGCTCATCGAGAGTGACATCGAGTGCGTCGAGCTCGAACGCGCGCCAGCTTGCCGAAGAGACGGGCAGCAGGTGTATCGGTCGCTCGGTGACGAGGCGCCACAGCGCGCCGTCGAACTGCGGCGGCGCCGCCACCTCGCCGAACGGTTTGCCGGCCGCGTCGCGAACGTCGAGCGCGCCGAGGATCGTGCGCCACACGCGCTCCCGCAGGACCGCGTGGTAGGTGCGCACGAGCCGGTAGCTCACCGAGTCCACCGCGGCGCGACCGTCCCAGCTTGCGATCAGGCGCCGGAACTCCGTGCGCTCGAAATTGCCGCGCATCGCCGGCTCATCGAGCAGCGCCAACAGGTGCTGCTGCCAGCGGGCGAGAAACAACGCGCGGTCGTCGAGCTGCACCGCCAGCATGTCCTGTGGCGCCGCATTGCCCGGCAGGGCGCGCAGGTCGTCGCGGATCTGCCTGCTGCGCGCGCCGACGTCATACCCCGCTCCGAGCGACGCCTCATCGCCCCCGATCACCGCTTCGTCGGTGCCGTCCGCCACGCGTGCATTCGCGGACCAGATCTGGCCGGCAGCGGGATCGATCAACCGCGGCTGGGTCGCCGCATCGCGCCACGGGAGCATGCCGGTGTTTCGCAGGAAAGGCGGCGCATGGCTGTCATCCGGCACTCGCCCGATGATCGTCCAGGCGATGTGGCCCGCGGCGTCACCCACCATCAGGTTCTGGTGCGGAATCCCGATCGTCGGAGCGGCGCTGAGCGCGTCCGCCACACTACGCGCGCGCTCCAGACGCAGCAGCCGGAAGTTCGAAGCCGCAGGCACGGCTGCCAGCCAGGCGACGAGGTCGCACTGTTCAGGGCGCGCGGCCGCGTCATGCCCACCGTCGGGCAGCCTGATTCCTGAAGGAGCCACGTCGATCGGGAGCAGCACATCGCCCGCACCGCGAACATGGATGGTTTCGATGACCCTTGTCAGCGTTTCGCGCACGCCATCCGGGCGCACGACGACCCCGTCGACCGAACAGTTCATGCGCGTGACGTCGAGCCAGTCGCCGTAGCTATTGGTGAAACCCCATGCGATGTGGCCGTTCGAGCCCGCGATGACCATGGGCGCGCCCGGCAGCGTCACGCCCGCGAGCATCGTTGCGTCGGTCCCCGTCCCGACCCTAAGCCGGGCCGGATACCACACTGCCGGCACCGAGAGCTTCAGATGCATGTCGTTGGCGATCAGCGCCGCGCCGCTGCGGGTGCGTGCACCCGCCAGCACCCAGTTGTTACTGCCGATGCCGGCGAGCGGCGCGCCCATCGCGGCCAGATCTGCCTGCGGGGCCTGGCCGAGCAGCTGCACCGCGACCGGCAGCGCGCGCTTGCGCAGGTCGAGTGCGCCGGGCGGCGGCACGACGGGGTCGTCGGGCTGGCTGGCGCCCTCGGAACGGCCTTCAGCGGGAGCATCCCAGCTCGTGCCGCGCGGATAGATAAACGCGAGTGCCGCGCGCGGGTCGGCCGAGCCCTGCGCGACTATCGCGCGCTCGACGGCATGCCGCACGCGCTCGCGATCCAGGTCGGCGTACTGCAATTGCCACCACATGGACAGCGCCACCAGCGCCGTGTCCTCGTCGCGCCAGGCCTGCGGCACGCTGCGCAGGAGCCAGTATTCCCAGGGCCGGCTGCGCAGACCGGCGAGTCCGGCATTGACCCCGTGGGTGTACGCCGCAAGGATGGCGCGCTCCTCGGGCAGCCCTGCATCGACCACGACGCGCGCAATGGCGCGAAACCGGAACAATCTCGCGCGCCTGTCCTGCTCGATCGCCACGCTACCAAACAGCTCGGACAGCTCGCCCGCCGCGAGGCGACGCGCGAGATCCATCTGGAAGAAACGATCCTGCGCATGCGCGAAACCCGTGCCGTAGGCGAGGTCCGCGCGGTTGCCAGCCGTTATCGAGGGAACGCCGCGGGCGTCGCGCTCGATCCTCACGGCCGTCGCAAGTCCCGCCGCCGGTATCGCCCCGTCGAGCTGCGGGAGCGAAGCGCGCAGCACGAGCCAGCCGCCCACGAGCGCCGCGACGGCGAGAATCGCGAGGGCAACGGCCGCACGCCGCAACCAGCTGCCGCTCCCAATGCGTGCGCGGCTCACACCGGCGGGACCGGCGATCCGAGCGGCCGCGGCGCGGCCGTGCCCTCGGCCGGCACTTCCACGATCTGCATCGAATTGGTTCCACCCGCGATGCCGGCGAGCTCGCCCTTGGTGATGATGATGTGATCGTGCGCGGCCACGAGCCGCATCTCGAACAGCCTGGCGAAAATCGCCGGATAGAGCTGCTCGGGCCGCTCGCCCGGCATGTCGAACGTAACGGGATATACGCCGCGGTAGAGCGTCACGCGGCGCCGTGTGGCCGCGTGCGCGGTGAAGGCGTAGATCGGGATGTCGGAGCGGATACGCGACATCCACAGCGGCGTCGATCCCGCTTCGGTCAGCGCGACGATGGCGCGCAGCCGCATGTGATTCGCCGTGTACATCACGGCCATGGCAATGGCCTCGTCGGTGCGCGAGAAATGACCATCCACGCGGTGGCGCAGGCGGCTGTGCGCCAGCTGGTATTTCTCGGCGCCCTCGATCACCTCGGCCATCGCCTGGACAGCCCTGACCGGGTACTTGCCGGCCGCCGTCTCGGCGGACAGCATCACGGCATCGGTTCCATCCATCACCGCGTTGGAGACGTCGCTCACTTCAGCGCGGGTCGGAACGGGATTCTGAATCATCGATTCCATCATCTGGGTCGCGGTGATGACCACGCGATTGCGATTGCGCGCCTCGTGGATGATGGTCTTCTGCAATCCGGTGAGCTCGGCGTAGCCCATTTCCACGCCGAGGTCGCCGCGCGCCACCATCACGACATCCGAGGCATCGATGATCTGCGTGAGGTTGTCGACGGCCTCGGTGCGCTCGATTTTCGCGACCACGCGGCCGTTGCTGCGCCATTTCCTGAGCAGCGTCCGGGTGCGGTTGATGTCATCGGCGTCGCGCGCGAACGATACCGCCACGTAATCGAGCTCGTGCTCGGCCGCGAAGCGGATGTCCTCGAGGTCCTTGTCGGTGAGCGCGGCGGCCGAAATACCGCCGCCCTTGCGGTTGAGCCCCTTGCGGTTCGCGAGCTCGCCGCCCGCCACCACCGTGGCGTCGATCCGGGTGCCGGCGACGCGCTGCACTTCGAGGACGATCTGCCCATCGTTGAGCAGCAGCACGTCGCCCGCGCGCACGTCGTGCAGCAGGTCCTTGTACGCGACACCGACGACTTCCGCCGTGCCGGCGGCCGGATCGAGCGCCGTGTCGAGCGCGAACGGGCGTCCCTCGACGAGCTGCACCGCGCCATCGCGAAAGCTCTCGATGCGGATCTTGGGGCCGCCGAGATCCGCGAGAATGCCGACCACTTTGTCGGCGCGTCGCGCGACTTCGCGCACCGTCTGGATCCGCCGCAGGTGCTGGTCCGCGGTGCCGTGCGAGAAATTGATACGCACGACGTCGACGCCGGCGCGCAGCATGTCGCCGAGCACGGCGGGATCGTCCGTTGCCGGGCCGAGCGTGGCGACGATCTTGGTGCAACGCGTCATCGGCGGTGGTGACACGCCGTCAGGCGCCGCGCCGGGCGCGCGCCTGCGCGTCCCGTGCCCGTTCCTCGAGCATCGCCACGGCGGGCAGGCCCTTGCCCTCGACGAACTCGAGGAATGCTCCGCCGCCCGTCGAGATGTAGGAAATCCCTTCCTGCACGCCGTACTTCTCGATCGCGGCGAGCGTATCGCCGCCGCCGGCCAGCGAGAACGCGCCGCTGCGCGCGATCGCGTTCGCGATGGTCCGCGTGCCTTCCCCGAACTGGTCGAATTCGAACACGCCCACCGGCCCGTTCCAGATGATCGTGCCCGCGGATTGCAGCAGGGCCGCGAAGCGGTCGGCCGTATCCGGTCCGATGTCGAGGATCAGGTCGCTGTCGGTGACCTCGTGGATCGAGCGCACGTCGGCGTGCGCGGTGGGCGCGAATTCCCTGGCGACGACGACATCGCTCGGCAGCGGAATGTCAGCGCCGCGGGCGCGCGCCTTGTCCATGAGGCTGCGGGCGATATCGTGCATCTGGGCTTCCTGGAGCGACTTGCCGACATTGACCCCGGTCGCGGCGAGAAAGGTATTGGCGATCCCGCCGCCCACGATCAGCTTGTCCACTTTTTCGAGCAGCGCCTCGAGCACCGTGAGCTTAGTCGAAACTTTTGCGCCCGCGACGATCGCGATCAGCGGGCGCGCCGGTTTCTCGAGTGCGCGTTCGAGCGCCTCGAGTTCGCCGCACAGCAGCGGCCCGGCGCAGGCGACCGGCGCCAGCCGCGCGACGCCGTGCGTACTCGCCTCGGCGCGATGCGCGGTGCCGAATGCGTCCATCACGAAGATGTCGCAGAGTGCAGCCATTTTCTTTGCGAGCTCGGGACTGTCGCGCTTCTCGCCCTTGTTGAAGCGTACGTTCTCGCACAGCACCGCCGATCCCGGCGCGCAGTCCACGCCGTCGAGCCACTGCTTCGCGAGCGGCACCGGCGTGCCGAGCAGCTCCGTGAGGCGCGCCGCCACCGGCGCCAGCGAGAATTCGTCCGCGGGCACGCCCTCCTCCGGCCGGCCGAGGTGCGAGAGGATGAAGACTTTCGCTCCCTGCTGCGTGGCCAGCCTGATCGTCGGCAGTGCCGCGCGAATGCGCGCGTCGCTCGTCACCACGCCGTTCTTCACCGGAACGTTCAGGTCTTCACGGATCAGGACGCGCTGGCCCGCGAGCTGCAGATCCGTCATGCGCAGGACCTGCATGGCCTACTTCGCCTGCGACCAGGCGACCGTGGTATCGAGCATGCGATTCGAGAACCCCCACTCGTTGTCGTACCAGGCGCAGGCCTTGACGAGCGTTCCCTCGATAACCTTGGTCAGCGTCGCATCGAACACCGAGGAGCGCGGGTCGTGGTTGAAGTCCACTGAAACCAGCGGCTCGGTATTGTAGCCAAGGATGCCCTTGAGCGGCCCCGTCGCGGCCGCCTCTTTCATGATGGCGTTGACTTCATCGGCGCTCGTCGTGCGCTGCGCGGTGAACGACAGATCGACCAGCGAGACGTTGATGGTCGGGATGCGAATCGCGAACCCGTCGAGCTTGCCCTTCAGTTCCGGCAACACCAGGCCGACCGCGGCGGCCGCACCGGTCTTCGTCGGAATCTGCGACATCGTCGCCGAACGCGCGCGCCGCAGGTCCTTGTGGAACACATCGGTGAGCACCTGATCGTTCGTATAGGCGTGAATGGTGGTCATGACGCCGGCCACGATCCCGAGCTTCTCGTGCAGCACCTTGGCGACCGGCGCGAGGCAGTTGGTCGTGCAGGAAGCGTTCGAGACAACGGTATGAGTCGCCTGCAGCGTCGAATGATTGACGCCGTAGACGATCGTAGCGTCGACGTCCTTGTCGCCAGGAGCGGAAATGATCACGCGCCGGGCGCCGCCCTTGATATGGCTGCCGGCCTTTTCCTTGCTGGTGAACAGGCCCGTGCATTCAAACACGTACTCGACCCCGAGCTGTCCCCAGGGGAGCTTCGCCGGATCGCGCTCCGCGAGCACGCGGATGCGATCGCCGTTGACGACCATCGAATCTCCGTCGACGGCCACCTCGCCCGGAAACTTGCCGTGCGCGGTGTCGTAGCGCGTGAGGTGCGCGTTGGTCTGCGCATCGCCCAGATCGTTGAGCGCAACGATGCGGATCTCGCCCGTGCGCCGCGTCTCGTACAGCGCCCGCAGAATGTTGCGCCCGATGCGCCCGTAGCCATTGATGCCCACTTTGATTGTCATGGATCAGCCCTCTAGCTCCACACTCTTCGTAACATTATCGATGGTAAAGCCGAAATGGCGGAAAAGATCGGCCGCCTTGCCGGAGGCGCCGAATCGGTCGAGCCCGAGTACCCTGCCATCGAGGCCCACGTAGCGCCACCAGGACTGCGAGGCCGCGGCCTCGACCGCGACGCGGCGCGTCACCCCACGCGGCAACACGCTCTCGCGATACGCGGCATCCTGCGCATCGAACACGTCCGTTGACGGCATCGACACCAGCCGCACGCGCCGTCCCGCGGCCACCAGCGCACGCACCGCATCGGCCGCGAGCGCTACCTCGGAACCGGTCGCGATCACGATCGCCTCCGGCGGGCCGCTGCAGTCGACCAGCACATAAGCGCCGCGGCGGATCCCCTCGATCTGTCCCGGCGTGCGGGGCTGCTGCGCGAGCGGCTGGCGCGTCAGCACGAGACTGGTCGGTCCCTGCCGCCGCTCGAGCGCCGCGCACCAGGCGATCGCCGATTCGACCGCATCGCAGGGTCGCCACAGGCTCATGTTCGGCATCGCCCTGAGGCTCGCGAGCTGCTCGACGGGCTGGTGCGTGGGGCCATCCTCGCCGAGCCCGATCGAATCGTGCGTATAAACAAGTATAACCCGCTGCTGCATCAGCGCGGCGAGACGCACCGCGTTGCGCGCGTAATCGGAAAACACGAGAAACGTGCCGGCGTACGGGATGAATCCGCCGTGCAGCGCCAGCCCGTTCATGATGGCGGTCATCGCAAATTCCCGCACCCCGTAATACAGGTAGTTACCCGCCGCATCGCCGGTCACGGGTGTCGAGTCCCTGCGATAGGTGTTCACGGAGCCGGTCAGGTCGGCGGCGCCACCGAACAGCTCCGGCAGCGCCGGGCCGATGGCATTCAGCACGACCTGCGAGGAAGCGCGGGTCGCCTGCGGCGCGGTCACGGCCTGCGCCGCGGCGAGCGCCTGCTGCGCGATCGTCGGCCAATCTGCGGGCAGCTCGCCCCGCATGCGGCGCTCGAAAGCGCCGGCCAGCTCGGGATGGGTCCTGCGATAGCGACGGAATACGCGTTGCCATTTCTTTTCCGCCGCCGCGCCTCTTGCACGCTGATCCCACGCCGCCCGGATGTCCTCGGGCACGACGAAGGGCGGTGAAGTCCAGCCCAGCCTCTGCCGCGCGGCTTCCACCTCTTCCTTGCCGAGCGGCTCGCCGTGCGTCGACTTGCTGCCCTGCTTGTTCGGCGCGCCCCAGCCGATGATCGTCTTACAGCAGATCAGCGACGGCCGATCCTGCTTCGCGCGGGCGCGCTTGATGGCCGCCAGCACCGCGTCGGCGTCGTGACCGTCCACATTGCGCACGACGTGCCAGCCGTAGGCCTCGAACCGCTTCGGCGTGTCGTCGGTGAACCAGCCGGTCACCCTGCCGTCGATCGAGATGCCGTTGTCGTCGTAGAACGCGATCAGCTTGCCGAGCTTGAGCGTCCCGGCCAGCGAGCAGGCCTCGTGGGAGATCCCCTCCATCAGGCAGCCGTCGCCGAGGAATACGTACGTGCGGTGATCGACGAGACGCAGCCCTTCGCGGTTGAACTCGGCGGCGAGCAGTTTTTCCGCGAGCGCCATGCCGACTGCGTTCGCGATGCCCTGGCCGAGCGGGCCGGTGGTGGTCTCGACGCCCATCCGCAGGTCGCGCTCCGGGTGCCCCGCCGTGCGCGAGCCGAGCTGACGGAACGCGCGCAACTCATCGAGCGCGACCGGATAACCGGTCAGATGCAGCAGCGAGTAGAGCAGCATCGACGCATGCCCGTTCGACAGCACGAACCGGTCGCGGTCCGCCCAGGCGGGATTGGCCGGGTTATGTTTGAGCACGTCCCGCCACAAGACCTCGGCGATGTCCGCCATGCCCATCGGCGCACCCGGGTGCCCGGAATTGGCCTGCTGAACGGCGTCCATCGACAGGGCACGGATGGCGTTCGCGAGGTCTCGTCGGCTCGGCATCGGTGGCTGCTCGGGGCTCGGGGCTGGGGCGCCCGCGGTCGGGTTCCAGGCGGCGTTGCATCGGTCAAGGAAAAAAGGCCGCGCATTGTCCATCAGGAGGGGTCGCCCGGCAACGCTGCCGGCGCGCGGTTATGCCGCGGTGCGGCGGGAATCGGGCGCCTGGGCACGCGCCACGCGGCTCCGCACCGACTCCGACTCCGACTCCGCTATACTTTGCAGTCCGGTCCACGCCTGCGGAATTTGCCATGCCCGGCAGCTACTTGTTCACATCGGAATCGGTTTCGGAAGGCCATCCCGACAAGGTCGCGGACCAGATCTCCGACGCGGTGCTCGACGCCATTTTGACGCAGGACAAGCGCGCGCGCGTCGCCTGCGAAACGCTGGTGAAGACCGGTGTCGCAATCGTGGCCGGCGAGGTGACGACGACCGCGTGGGTCGACATCGAAGGGCTGGTCCGCAGGACCGTGCTCGACATCGGCTACAACTCCTCGGACATGGGCTTCGATGGCGCGAGTTGCGGCGTCATCAACATCATCGGCAAGCAGTCACCCGACATCGCGTTGGGCGTCGACCGCGCCGACGAGCGCAAGCAGGGCGCGGGCGACCAAGGCCTTATGTTCGGCTACGCGAGCAACGAGACCGACGTGCTGATGCCCGCTGCCATAACGCTCGCGCACCGCCTGGTCCATCGACAGGCGCAGGTCCGCAAGCGCGGCACGCTCGAGTGGCTGCGCCCGGACGCCAAGAGCCAGGTGACGCTGCGCTACGAAGACGACAAACCGGCCGGCGTCGAGGCGGTGGTGCTGTCGACGCAGCATTCCCCGGAGGTGTCGAACAAGGTGCTGCGCGAAGGGGTCATGGAAGAAATCCTGAAACCGGTGTTGCCGGCCAAGTGGCTGGACAAACGCACCCGGTTTCACATCAACCCGACCGGCCGGTTCGTCGTGGGCGGTCCGGTCGGGGATTGCGGCCTCACCGGCCGCAAGATCATCGTCGACACTTACGGCGGCATGGCGCGCCACGGCGGCGGCGCGTTCTCGGGCAAGGATCCGTCAAAAGTGGACCGCTCGGCCGCGTACGCCTGCCGCTACGTCGCCAAGAACATCGTCGCGGCGGGCCTCGCGGAGCGCTGCGAAGTGCAGGTGTCGTACGCGATCGGCGTCGCGGAGCCGACCTCGATCATGGTGGAAACCTTCGGCACCAGCCGATTCTCCAATGAGCGCCTGACGCAGCTCGTGCGCGCGCACTTCGACCTGACGCCGTACGGGCTGCGCGAGATGCTCGACCTGCTGCGGCCGATCTACCAGAAGACCGCGGCCTACGGGCATTTCGGCCGGACGGAGAAGGAATTCACGTGGGAGGCGACGGACAAGGCCGACGCGCTCGCCGCGGACGCCAGGCGCAGGACCAACGGTAAAGTGAAGCGAGCAGCCTAAGGAGCATCGACATGAACGCGGTACTGCAACCCAAAGACGGCAACCAGAGCGACTTCCGGGTCGCCGATCTCGCCCTGGCCGAGTGGGGTCGCAAGGAAATTCGCATCGCGGAAACCGAGATGCCGGGCCTGATGGCGATTCGCGAGGAATTCGCACCCTCGCAGCCGCTGCAGGGCGCGCGCATCACCGGCTCGCTCCACATGACGATCCAGACCGCGGTGCTCATCGAGACGCTCGAGGCGCTCGGCGCGAAAGTGCGCTGGGCTTCCTGCAACATCTTCTCGACGCAGGACCACGCCGCGGCCGCAATCGCGGTGCGGGGCACGCCGGTGTTCGCCTGGAAAGGCGAATCGCTCGCCGATTACTGGGAGTACACGCACCGCGTCTTCGAGTGGCCCGATGGGAGCCATTCGAACATGATCCTCGATGACGGCGGCGACGCGACACTGCTGCTGCATCTCGGCGCGCAGGCCGAGCAGAACGCAAACTTGCTCGCCAGACCGACGAGCGAGGAAGAGACCGCGCTGTTCGCCGCGATCAGGGCGAAGCTCAAGACCGATCCGCAGTGGTACTCCACGCGCCTGAAGCAGATCAAAGGCGTGACGGAGGAGACCACCACCGGCGTCAAGCGGCTCTACCAGATGGCGAAGGAGGGCAAGCTCGCGTTCCCGGCCATCAACGTCAATGATTCGGTGACCAAGTCCAAGTTCGACAACCTCTACGGCTGCCGCGAGTCTCTCGTCGACGCCATCAAGCGCGCGACCGACGTCATGATCGCCGGCAAGGTAGCCGTCGTGTGCGGCTACGGCGACGTGGGCAAGGGCTCCGCGCAGGCGCTACGTGCCCTCTCCGCTCAGGTGTGGGTCACGGAGATCGATCCGATCTGCGCGCTGCAGGCGGCGATGGAGGGCTATCGCGTCGTCACGATGGATTTCGCCGCCGACAAGGCCGATATCTTCGTCAGCGCCACCGGCAATTACCATGTGATCTCCTACGATCACATGAAGCGCATGAAGAACCAGGCGATCGTGTGCAACATCGGGCATTTCGACAACGAGATCGACGTCGCGGCGCTCAGACAGTGCAAGTGGGAGAACATCAAGCCGCAGGTGGACCACGTGATCTTCCCCGACGGCAAGCGGATTATCCTGCTCGCCGAGGGGCGGCTGGTGAACCTCGGCTGCGGCACCGGCCATCCTTCATACGTGATGAGCTCGTCGTTCGCGAACCAGACGATTGCGCAGATCGAGCTGTTCACGCACCCGCAGCGCTACCCCGTCGGCGTGCACGTGCTGCCGAAGCACCTCGACGAGAAAGTGGCGCGGCTGCAGCTGACGAAGCTCGGCGCCGAGCTCACGGTGCTCACCGAGCAGCAGGCGCGCTACATCGGTGTGACGCGCGAAGGGCCGTACAAGCCGGAGCAATACCGCTACTGAGCGCGCCGGACGGGGGCCGCGCGTCCGTGTCGCCGCTCAGCCGCTGCCGACCGCACCGCCGCGCTTGCGCAGCAGCGTCAGGCCATCGCCGATCGGCACCAGGGACAGGTCGACGCGCTCGTCCGCGTACACGCGGTCGTTGAAAGCGCGCAGCGCCGTGGTGTCGGAATCGTTCACCTCGGGATTCGCCACATCGCCCGACCACAGCGTGTTGTCCACGGCAGCGAGCCCGCCGGGACGCAACAGTTGCAGGACGCGCTCGTAGTACGCCAGGTAGTTTGCCTTGTCGGCGTCGATGAACGCGAAGTCGAAGCGGTTCGCCTGGCCCTCGGCGAGCAGGTCGTCGAGCGTCTGCAGCGCGGGCTGCAGGCGCAAGTCGATCTTCGAGTCGACGCCCGCATCGCGCCAGTACTGGCGGGCCATCGCGGTCCACTCCGCGCTCACGTCGCACGCCACGATCCGCCCGTCCCCGGGCAGCGCCAGCGCGACCGCGAGGCTCGAATAACCGGTGAACGTGCCGACCTCGATGCAACGCCGCGCGCCGATCAGGCGCACCAGCATCTGCATGAACTGCCCCTGCTCGGGGCCGATCTGCATCTGCGCCATCGGCAGCTTGGCCGTCGCCGCGCGTAGCCGCGCGAGCGCGGCCGGCTCGCGCACCGAGTGTTCGAGCAGGTAGCGGTACACGTCGTCCGTGAGGGACAAGGTTCGCGTGGACATATCGACACCCCGATAAGTGAAGTCATTCTCGCACGGCTGCCGCGGCCTAAGGAGCCTGATCACATAATTCGCAGGTTCGACGGTCGACTGTGACGCGAACGCCGCGCAGGCGGCGTTCCGCTTGATGCAGTTCACCCGTGGAAGCGTGACGCTTTGCTAGCATTTGTGTGCGTGCGGAGGGGTCCGGGAACTTCCGCTGCGCCCGAGTTCTCTAGGCGACGTGATGCCGGAATCCCCCATGCCCAGCGCTTGTCTTGTTCACTTCACGGATTCGCACCTTTACGGTGATGCGGCGCAGACCCTGCGCGGCGTGGCGACCCTGCGGTCGCTCGAGATGACGCGCGCCCGCGCCCGCGAGGATGAGCGCAGCGCGCACGCGATCCTGGTGACGGGCGACCTGGTGCAGGACGACCCGGGCGGCTATGCGCACTTCCGGGCGGTGTTCGGCAGCCTCGGGAAGCCGGTGCTGTGCCTGCCGGGCAACCATGACCTCCTGCCCGAAATGCGCCGTGCACTGTCCGAGCCCCCGTTCCAGTACGGCGGCTGGTACGACGTGGAGAGCTGGCGCATCGTGTTGCTCGACAGCGTGGTGGCGGGACAGGCCGGCGGCAGGCTCGCGCGGGCCGAACTCGCCCGCCTCGACGAGACGCTCGCAACGGCCAGCGGCCGGCACGCCCTGGTCTGCCTGCATCACCAGCCCGTGCCGATGGCGAGCCGCTGGCTGGACGAAGTAGGGCTGGAAAACCCGGACGATTTCTTCGCGGTCATCGACCGGCACCGCCACGTCCGCAGCATTCTGTGGGGTCATGTGCACCAGGCGTACGACGGGCTGCGCAAAGGCGTGCGCCTGCTCGCCACGCCCGCCACGTGCGGACAATTCCTGCCACAGTCCGACGAGTTTGCGGTAGACGAGGCGCCGCCGGCTTATCGCACGCTCGAACTGCGCGAGAACGGCACGCTGGGCACGCGCCTCGTCTGGGTCGACGAATTCGCGCGCGCGACACATGCCGCGCAGCCCGCGGCCTGACCACCGCCAGGCCGCGCAGCGCGCACAGGCCGACCGCTAACTGGAACTGGCGGGCGTCGGCTGCACCGCGAAGCGGTTGCGGGTGGTGCGCTGGTGTGGGGTCAAGCGGCCGAGTTTCTCCAGCCGCGCCTCGATGCCGTTCACGGTACGCGCGTGCGACACCGCAAGCTCCCGCACCGTGCTGCCGGCGTCGAACTCCCTGAGCAGGGCCGACTCTTCCTCGTCAGTCCACGGCGTCCCGACATTGCCGGGCAGGGCGCGGCGCCGCGCGGCGGTCGCCATGCGCTCCTCGATGGCGCCAATTGCCGCGGCCAGTGCCTGCGTGACGTGCACCGCGGCGAGCGGCGAGTCCTTCCCGAGCGCGGCGCCGCTTGCCGGGTCGAATCCCTGTGCCAGCGCGATGAGTACCCGGCGCGCATCCTGATCATCCATGATCGATCTCCCCGTGCGAAACCCGCGCCAGGCAGTGTGCGGCGCGTTAGGTTGCGGCACGAGCGGCGAATCCGCCGCGTTTCGACAGAATCCGGTCGAGCGCGTAAGTTAACGGGCTCATGCGCTCTTTCCTCGGATTCGCCGCGCTCATTGCGACCGGCTTCGCGGTCGTCGCAGTGCTCGCGTATCCGGCCTGGCTGCTCGTGTATCCCGCCTTCGGCTTCCCGTTCCATCGGGTTGCGAGCCGTGTCGGATACCTCGCGCTGGCCGCGGGCCTGTACCCGCTGCTGAAGCGGCTCGCGCTCGACAATCGCACGAGTCTCGGCTACGGCCTGCCGAGGCGGGCATTCACGCGCGAATTCCTCATCGCGCTCGCGCTCGGGATCGGCACGATGCTGCCGGTGGTGTGGATCATGCGAGCGCTCGGCATCATCGTGCTGCACCCGGAACTGCAGCTCTCCCTCCCGGTCGTCGCGACGCTCGCGCTGCGGGGACTGGTCACCGGCGTCGCCGTCAGCGTCGGCGAGGAAACCTTCACGCGCGGCGCGATGTACTCCGGGATTGCGCGCGACTGCGGGCCACGCACCGCGATCGTCCTGACCGCAATCGTCTACGCGTCGCTGCATTTTCTCGGCAAGGTGCGCATCCCGGCGCAGTCCGTGCACTGGGGCAGCGGACTGGACTGGATTGCGGGCTCGCTGCAGGCGTTCGCCAGCCCGCTCGGGATCGCGGACGCGTTTCTCGCGCTCGCGGCAGTCGGCGTGATCCTGGGTGTCGTGCGCAGGCTCACCGGGCATATCGCCGCCTGCATCGGCCTGCACGCGGGCTGGGTATGGGTGATCACCTTGCTGCGAGAGACATCGGCGCCGAATCGAGCGAGCCCCCACAGCTGGTTACTCTCGGACTTCGACGGCGTGGTCGGCTGGCTCGTGCTCGGCTGGTCGCTGGTGATCGGCACCGGCATCGGGCTGTTTTACCTGCGGCGGGCGACGGGGCGCGCCGCGCCGGCGCAGCTCGCGACGAACGCCTGACTATTTTGGGGCGGATTTGCCGGCGCGCGGCGCGAGTGCCGCAAGGAGCTTCCCGTGCAGCCCGCCGAAACCGCCATTCGACATGATCAGCACGTGATCCCCGGGCCGCAGCCGTTGCGCCAGGTCGCTTGCGAGCTGGTCCACCTGCCGGCTGACGTGACCCCGTGATCCAAAGTCCCGCAGCACCGCGCCGGCATCCCAGCCCAGATCGGGCGGCACGTGCAGCCACACTTCGTCCGCCGCAGCGAGGGACGGACCGAGCGTGTCCCGATGCACCCCGAGCCGCATCGTCTGCGAGCGCGGCTCGAACACGGCGACGATACGCTCCTTGCCGACGCGGCCGCGCAGCCCGGCGAGTGTCCTCGCGATGGCCGTCGGATGATGCGCGAAGTCATCGTACACGCGCACGCCCGCCACCTCGCCCCGCAACTCCATGCGGCGCTTGATGCCCTGGAATTTCGCGAGCGCCTCGATTGCGGCCCCGATCGCGACCCCGGCGTGGCGCGCGGCGGCGATCGCGGCGAGCGCATTGTCGACGTTATGGCTGCCGATCAGGGGCCACTCGACGGTGCCGGAGGATTTCCCGGACTCAAGCACCTCGAAGCGCGAACCGTCCGCCTCCAACAACCGCGCCGACCACGGCGCGTCAGGCCCACCGCCGTGCGCGAAGCCCTCCCGTGGCGTCCAGCAACCCATCGCAAGCGTCTCGCGCAGCAGCGGGTCGGCGGCATTCCACACGATGCGTCCCCGCCCCGGCACGATGCGCACCAGGTGATGGAACTGCTTCTGGATCGCCGCCACATCCTCGTAGATATCGGCGTGATCGAATTCGAGGTTGTTGAGAACGCAGGTGCGCGGCCGGTAGTGCACGAACTTCGCGCGCTTGTCGAAGAACGCGGTATCGTATTCGTCCGCCTCGATGACGAAGAACGGCGCGCGACCGAAGCGCGCGCTCACGGCGAAATTCGCCGGCACGCCCCCGATGAGGAACCCCGGTGCGAGCCCGGCATGCTCGAGAATCCACGCAAGCAGCGTCGAGGTCGTGGTCTTGCCGTGCGTGCCGGCCACCGCGAGCACCCAGCGATCGCGCAGTACCTCGCGAGCGAGCCACTCGGGACCCGAGGCGTAGTCGAGGCCGCGGT
>JBAVOB010000229.1:0-6051 GCA_049691655.1 Steroidobacteraceae bacterium
CCGGCCGACAAGTGCTCGATGCGGGCGGCAATGCTTTCGATGCCGCCGTCGCCGTCGCGGCGGCGCTCGCGGTCGTCGAGCCGAGCGGCTCGGGACTGGCGGGCGGCGGGTTCCTGCTGCTGCACCGCGCGAGCGACGGGCTCGACACCATGATCGACGCGCGCGAAATGGCGCCGGGCGCTGCCACGCGCAACATGTATCTGGACGCGGCCGGCAATCCCGTGAAGGGCTTGTCGACCGACGGCGGACTCGCAGCGGGGATTCCGGGCGAGCCCGCCGGTCTCGGCTACCTGGCCGAGAAGTATGGGCGGCTGCCGCTCGCAACGAGTCTGGCGCCGGCGATCAAGCTGGCCCGCGATGGTTTTCCGATATACGCGCGCCTGCAGGGCGGGCTGCGCGCCAAGATCGAGATTCTGCGCAAACAGCCCGCGGTCGCGCGCCTGTGGCTCGACCAGGGCGAAGTGCCGCCGATCGGCTTCGTCGTGCGCCAGCCGGATCTGGCGCGCACGCTCGAGACGCTGGCGCAGCAGGGCACGGGCGCCTTTTACCACGGGCCGCTCGCGCGCAAGCTGGTCTCCGGCGTGCGCCAGCTCGGCGGCATCTGGACCGAGCGCGATCTCGCTAACTATCATGTCGTCGAGCGCCGCCCGGTGATCGGCGCGTATCGCGGCGCGCGGATCGTGTCCGGGGCGCCGCCCACTTCCGGCGGCATCGCGCTGATCGAGGCGCTGAATATTCTCTCGGCCTACGATCTCGCCTCGCTCGACAGCGCCACCCGCAAGCACGTCATCGTCGAAGCGATGCGGCGCATGCATCGCGATCGCGCCGTGTACCTCGGGGATCCCGATTTCGTGCGGGTGCCGACCGGGCTGCTGATCGATGCCAACTACGCCGCCGGGCAGCGAGCATCGATCAGCCTCGATCACGCGACGCCGAGCGCAGCGCTCCCCGGCGTCAGCAGCGAGCCGGGCGGCGCGCACACCACGCACTTTTCGATTCTGGACCAGGACGGCAACCGCGCGGCCGTCACCATCACGCTCAATTTCTGGTTCGGCACCGGCCTCGTCGTTCCGCGGACGGGCCTGTTCCTGAATAACCAGATGGACGATTTTTCCGTCAAGCCCGGCGTGCCGAATGGCTATCAGCTGGTCGGCACCGAGGCCAACGCGGTGGCTCCCGGCAAGCGGCCGCTGTCGTCCTCGACGCCGACCTTCGTCGAGTCGCCGCGTGGGCTCATGATCATCGGCTCACCCGGCGGTAGTTACATCCCGGGCATGGTGCTGCTCGGTACGCTCGCATTCATGGAGGGCAGGAGCGCAAGCGAGATCGTGAGCGCGCCGCGTTTCCATCACCAGTACTTGCCCGACGTGCTGCAGTACGAGAGTGACGCGCTGACGACCGATGAGAAGGCCGCGCTCGAGAAGCGCGGCCACAAGCTCGTGGAGGGGCGCTCCCGCTGGGGGAATCTCCAGGTCGTCACCTGGGACTACGAGAGCGGCAGGGTCGAGGCGGCGTCGGACCCGCGCGGCGCCGGCGAGGGCCTGGTCTATTGAGAGGGCTTGCGCCGTGAGCGGAGCGCCCGCCACGCCGGCCGCGCTCGATGGCACGTGGGTGCCGGTCGCCGCGCGGATTTCCGGCCAGCCGCTCATCCTCAGGGAACTGCGGGTGGCGCGGCTCGTGCTCGACCGCGGCGCGTACGCGATCCACGATCATGCGCACCGGGTCGTCGATCGCGGCGACTTTCGCGTCGATGAAGCGCAACGGCCGCAGGCCATGGACATCGTCGGCATCGAGGGGCCGTTCGCCGGCCGCACGATGCTCGCGATCTACGAGTTGCGCGCCGACCAGCTCACGGTGTGCTACGACCTCGAGGCACCGCAGCGGCCGGTCGCGATGGCGTGGCGCGAGGACCAGCTGCTGCTTGCCATCACTTACGCGCGCGCGGCTTCTTTATTTTCCTGATGCGCGTTGCACGACGCGCGGCTTTGCGTCGCACCTTGCGCCGGACGCGCGGCAGCCGGACGCGCACGCACGGTTGCGGCAGGCTGCCGGCGCGCGACAGTTCGACCGCGCGCCACAGGTACCACGCCGCCGCCGTGCGGTGCGGCCGCCAGATCTCGCCATAGGCCGCGAGCGCTCCCGGATCCGGCAGCGCGCGCAGTCCGTAAGCGAGGCGAAATCCCGCGCGCACGCCGAAATCTCCCACCGGCAGCACATCGGCACGGCCGAGATGGAACATCAGCATCATTTCGACGGTCCAGCGGCCGATGCCTCGTACTACCGTCACGCGCTCGATGATCGCCGCGTCGTCGAGCCCGCGCAGCGCCTCGAGCGTCGGCACCGTTCCGTCGAGCACTTTCGTCGCCAGATCCTGCAGGCTCGCGATCTTGCCGCGCGACAGGCCCGTGCCACGCAGCCGCGCGACCGGGGTCGCGAGCACCGCCTCCGGGCTCGGAAAAGCGGCTGGCGCATAGAGCCCGACGAAGCGATCGAAAATCGTCTTCGCCGCCGTACCGTTCAATTGCTGGGCCGTGATCGCCCGAGCGAGCGCGCGGAACGGCGGCAGGGTGGTCGCGGGCACCAGGGTATACGCGCCGACCGCCGCGACCAGCCCGGCCATCACCGGGTCGGCCCTGGAGAGGTGCTGGCGGATGTGCTCGCTCATGGCCGCGCTCCCGGCTGCCGGCGGCTGCGCTGGGCGCCGCTGCAGGTTCTCAGGCCTGACATACCGGGCAGAAGTAGGTAGATCGTTGGCCCTGGCGCCGTCGGCGGATCGCCGTGCCGCAGCGGCGACACGGTTTTCCGGCACGCTCGTAGACGAACAGCTTCTGGCGGAAATAACCCGGATGGCCGTCCGCGCCGACGTAGTCGCGCAGGGTCGTGCCGCCGACGCGGATCGCCATGGAGAGCACCCGGCGCACAGCGGCGACGACGCGCGCCGCCTCGTTCGGCCGCAGGCTCTTCGCCATGCGCCCCGGACGCACGCGCGCGCGGAACAACGCCTCGCTCGCGTAGATGTTGCCGACGCCCACCACCATGCGGCTGTTCATCAGCAGCTGCTTGATCGCGACGCGGCGGCCGCGCGTCACGCCTTGCAGGTACTGCGGCGTGAATAGTGGGCCGAGCGGCTCGGGGCCGAGGCGGGCGAGCAGTGGATGATCGGCCGCGAGGCCGGGCGTGAAGTGCAGGCTCCCGAAGCGCCGCGGATCGTTGAAGCGCAGCCGGGTTCCGCTGTCGAGCTCGATATCGACGTGGTCGTGGGCCTTGCGCGGGATCGTGTCGGTGAGCACGCGCAGGCTCCCGGACATGCCGAGATGCAGGATGAGCGTGCCGCGCTCGAGTTCGAGCAGCAGGTACTTCGCGCGCCGGCCGACCCGCTCGACGCGCTGGCCCGCCACGGCTCGCGGCAGGTCACGCGCGACCGGCCAGCGGAGCCTGCGCTCGTGGACGGCGAGCGCCGCGATACGCTGTCCCGCGACGTGGCGCTCGATGCCGCGGCGGGTGGTCTCGACCTCGGGAAGCTCCGGCATGAGCGTATTGAAGCAGGGTCGGTCGCGCCGTAGGTCACCGGGCCATAAAAAAACCCGCTGGCGGCGGGCTTCCTGCAACACGCGGCGCGCCTGCGCCGCCGGGTTACTTGATCTTCGATTCCTTGTACTTCACGTGCTTGCGCACTTTGGGATCGAACTTCTTCACTTCCAGCTTATCCGGATGCAGGCGCTTGTTCTTGGTCGTGACGTAGAAGTGGCCGGTGCCAGCACTCGAGAGCAGTTTGATTTTCTCGCGCATGGCTGGCTCCTCAGACCTTCAGGCCCTTGGCGCGCAGGTCCGCGACCACGGACTCGATGCCGTGTTTCTCGATGTTGCGCAGGCCGCGCGTCGAGATGCGCAGGCTCACCCAGCGCTTCTCGCCCTCGAGCCAGAACCGCTGCGTGTGCAGGTTCGGCAGGAACCGCCGCCGGGTCTTGTTGTTCGAGTGCGAGACGGTATTGCCGACAACCGGGCGCTTGCCGGTGATCACGCAGACGCGAGTCATAAACAAACCCTGACGATCAATGGCTTACGGGAGTTCCGGCGCGCCCGGGGCTCGCCGAAAGGGCCGCCTTTATACCAGCCGCGGCGGTATCGGGCAAGGCGCTCAGATCAGGCCCCGCTCGGCGAAGGAGATACAGCGCCCATCCCCGACGATCAAGTGATCGAGCAGGCGGATGTCGACGAGCGCGAGGGCTTCCCGCAGGCGCTGCGTGATCAGCTCGTCCGCGGCGCTCGGCTCGGCGACGCCGGACGGATGATTGTGCGCGACGATCAGCGCCGCCGCGTTGCGCGCGAGCGCCTGCCGCACGACTTCGCGCGGGTGGACACTCGCCCCGTCGATTGTGCCGCGGAACAGTTCCTCGAAGGCGATCAGGCGATGACGGTTGTCGAGATACAGGCAGCAGAACACCTCGTAGCTGCGGTCCCGCAGCTGGGCCGTCAGGAACGTGCGCGTCGCATCCGGCGCGGTGAGCGCGGGGCCGGCACGCAGCTCCTCGCGGTAATGACGGCGCGCCAGCTCGAGCGCGGCCTGGAGCGTCGCGTAGCGGGCGAGCCCGATCCCCCCGCGCGGGGCGAGCGCCCGGGCGGGCTCCACGCACAGCAGCGCGCGCAGCGACTGGAACTGGGTCAACAGCCGTTGCGCGAGGTCCACGGCATTCGTGCCCGCCACGCCGCAGCGGAACAGCACGGCGAGCAGTTCCGCATCGGAGAGGGCCTGGGCGCCGAGCTCGACGAGCTTCTCGCGGGGACGGCTCGAGCGGGGCCAGTCGCGGATCGGCATGACCGGCACAGTGTCCGCGCCCGGCCGGCACGCGGCGAGCCGAGAAACGGCCCCGATCGATCCGAATGACGGAACTCCGCGCCCCGCCGGCAAGGCTGGTTTGCGCCCACGCGAAGCGGCCCACGATAATGCCCCGATGCAGGGCCGCAAGATTCTCCTCGGCGTCACCGGCGGTATCGCCGCGTACAAGAGCCCCGACCTCGTCCGCCGGTTGCGCGAGCGCGGCGCCGAGGTACAGGTGGTGATGACGGCCGCCGCGCGCGAGTTCGTTACGCCCATGACCTTCCAGGCCGTGGCCGGGCGCGAGGTGCGCACTGACCTGTGGGATCCGGCCGCCGAATCGGCGATGGGACACATCGAGCTCGCGCGCTGGGCGGACCTCGTGCTGATCGCTCCCGCGAGCGCGGATTTCCTGGCGCGGCTCGCGACCGGGCAGGCGGACGATCTGCTCACGACGCTGTGCCTCGCGACGGCCGCGCCGCTCGCGGTGGCGCCGGCCATGAATCAATTGATGTGGTCGAACCCCGCGACGCAGGCGAACGTCGCGACGTTGCGCGCGCGCGGCGTGCGGATCTTCGGCCCCGGTGAAGGCGATCAGGCCTGCGGCGAAACGGGGGTGGGGCGCATGCTCGAGCCTCTGGAGATCGCGCAGCTCGCCGCCGCGGCGCTCACCCAGGACGGCGCACTCCGCGGCCTGCGGGTCGTGGTGACCGCGGGCCCGACGCGCGAGCACATCGATCCCGTGCGATTCATCAGCAATCGCAGCTCCGGCAAGATGGGTTTTGCCATGGCGCAGGCCGCGGCCGAGGCGGGGGCCGAGGTCGTGCTGATCAGCGGCCCGGTCGCGCTCGCCACACCCCCGGGCGTACGCCGGGTCGATTGTCAGAGCGCGGCCGACATGCTCGAAGCGGTGACGCGCGAGGTCGACGGCGCCCAGGTTTTCATCGGCACCGCGGCCGTCGCTGACTACCGGCCCGCAACCCCCGCGAGCCAGAAGATCAAGAAGCGCGCGGCGGCGCTCGACCTTGATCTCGAACGCACGCGTGACATTCTCGCCGCCGTGGCGGCACGCCCGCGGCGCCCGTTCGTCGTCGGCTTCGCCGCGGAGACCGAATCGGTCGAGCGCAACGCGCGCATCAAGCTCGAGGAAAAGAATCTCGACATGGTGGCCGCGAACGAGGTGGGCGAGGACAAGGCCTTTGACCGGGACGACAACGCGCTGATCGTGCTCTGGC
>JBAVOB010000230.1:0-2797 GCA_049691655.1 Steroidobacteraceae bacterium
GGCGCGCCTGCGATGAGGCATCACGGACCGCTCGAACGCGTTGTTAGGCGACAAGCTAGGTGAACAAATGTGCAAAGGCCCTCCAAATAGCTTCCCACCAACGGGCCGTGGCTAGCCCAGCGCCCACGCCTCCACCAATGACAAGCAGAAATGCGACCTCCGGGCTCATCTCACCGACCGTGACGGCCCCTTTGGCCACTAGTCCTACGGCAATCGCTCCAATAACAAATCCGGCAATTCCATAAGCCCTGCGGCGGGGTGGCGAATTGCCGTGCAACCCCTTGTCGAGTCGCTTCGCGAGCACGACGAGCACGGCTGCCGAAAGACACCGCATGCCGTGAGAAAAGAAAGTTGCGCGAAGGGCAAGCTCCAAAAGGACTCGGCTCTTTCATAGAGAAAGCCTAAGACCAAAGACAAGGGCTTTGTAATTAATTCGAGAAGAATGTCTGGCAGCAGGTGCTCACGCTCGTCGTGCAGCATGGCGACATCGGTCACCCACGCCAAGCACGCTGCAGCACCTACGACCGCAGTGTAGAACCAGGCAATTGCGCGAAACATACTCTTGTCGCCTAACGCCCGCGCTCAGCGCCGCGCGGATTCCTCGACGCCGGACGAGGGCACTTTATCTTTCGGACTTCGCCCATCGCACCTCTCCGAAGCTACCGCCGCGCGTGCGCTGCAGCGTGATGTTAGCTGCCATAGAGAGGCCCCATGTAAAAGCTGCAGGTATTGACCGACGTGAACGACCTGCGCTCAACATCCTGCTGCCTATGTGTGTTCGCGTACTCCGTCCACTCGCGCTGGATTCGACCCGTGTAATGCGAGACAACCTTGTCGGGCTTGGTGGAACCAACCGTAAATAGATCCTCTGTCAGTGTGCCGTCCTGCTTTTCGTAGCGAAGCCCGATCGCAATTGATTCTGTCTGCGACGTGGGATTGGAAACATTCGTCCAGAGCAACCTACCATCGTCGGCGCGCGATCTAATCCCCCACTCGGTCAGAAGCCTTGGAATCTCGCCAAGCAACGTCGCATTCCCGGTCGCCGATGCACGATCGTGTAGATCTTTGAGCTGGCGATAGCGCGTGCTCATGGCAGCTAACTTAGATTTATCTGCAATTCTGAGGAGGATGTATCGCGCCAAATCGTGCGCATAGTCTGATCACTGGCGCGGTAACTTCTTGTCACATCAGAGGGCATGACGGAATTAGGCGGCATCGGCCCTTCGATAATGAGCCGTCATGCACCGGCCTGCAGGTTCAGGGCGATGCGAACCGTCGTCGGGTCGCCCGGAGCCGGCCGCACGTCGAATCCGAGCTGATGGGCGAAGTTCAGCATCGCCTGGTTGTTCGCGAGCACCAGGCCCTCCATGGTCGTGAGCCCGCGCTCGCGCGCCGCCCTGATCAGCGTCTCCATCAGCAGACCCGCGATGCCGCTTTTGTGCCACGCATCTTCGATCAGGATGCCGAAGTCGCAGCTCTTGCCGTCCGCGCTCGCAATATAACGCGCCTCGCCGACGAGCACCTCACCATCACCGTGCCCCGTGGCGCTCACGAGTGCCATGTGCCGGTCGTAGTCGACGTCGGTGAGGAAGTGGATCAGCGCAGCCGACGGTGCCCGTACCCATTGGTGAAAGCGACTGTAGCGGCTGTCCTCTGACGTCGCGTTGAGGAAATCCAGCACGCGATCGCCGTCGTCGCGCCTGATGGGTCGGATGGTGATCGAGCGCCCGTCGCTCAGGCGGTGCTCGGCGATCAGATGGGCCGGATAGGCGCTCATCGAAATCTAGGTTCGGCTCTGCAATTTCGCCTGCAGATAGGCGAGCAGATCGTCAAACGTGACAAGCCTTGCATAATCGGTCTCGGGAATGTCGACGCCGAGCTTCTCGTGCAGGGCGACGAGAAAGTTGAGCCAGTCCATCGAGTCGAGGTCGACTTGGTCGCGCAACGGCACCGCGGGCTGGAGTGCGCCCGGCGACAGTTCCGGTGCGATCCGTCGCAGCGTATCAAGCACCGACTGGCGGAGCGTCGCGGGGTCGGAGCCAGGATCTCTCATGTGAAGGCTCCGTCGAGTTCTTCAGGGTTCTGCAGCAGCCGGTCGACCTCGTTCAGGAAGAGTGCCCCGCGATGCCCGTCGCTCGCGCGGTGATCCGCCGAGAGGCTCGCGGTGACGAGCGGTGTCACGATCACTTTCCCCTGTTCCGCCCACGCCCGATCCGTGACCCGACCAAAACCGACGAGCGCGACCTGTGGCGGATAGATCACGCCCTCGACCAGCCGGACACCGTTGTCGCCGAGATTGGTGACGGTGACCGTGGCGTCGCTCATCTCGGAACTCTTGAGTGTCAGCGCCCTGGCGCGCGCCACGAGATCGGCGAGTTGCCGCATCAGCGCATCGATCGGGAGCTTGTCCACGTCGCGGATCGCCGGCGCGATCAGACCACCCTGGCGGAGCGAAATGGCCACGCCCAGGTGGATCCCGGGGCCCGGCACGAACGCGCCCTCGCGGTAATAGCCGTTCAGCTCGGGGAATTTCTTCAGGCCGAGCGCGACCGCTTTGAGCAGCGGCGCGGCCAGCAGCACGCGCTCGGTGACCGCGCGACCCTCGTTGCGCGCGGCGAGCCAGCGCGTCATGCGCGCGAGCGGGATATCCGTCGCGAGATAGTAGTGCGGGATCTCGCGTTTCGAGCGGCTCATGGCCGCCGCGATCGACTTGCGCATCTCGGCCGCGCGGTCCGCCACGGGGGCCGCCGGGGCGGCGCCCGCCTTTTCCGCGGCTCTCTCGACGTCGTCGATCGTC
>JBAVOB010000231.1:0-12092 GCA_049691655.1 Steroidobacteraceae bacterium
GTGCACGTTCGCCGACCGGCAGCGGTTCTTCTCGTTCCGCCGGGACGGACGCTGCGGACGGATGGCGGCGCTCATCTGGCTCGCCTGACCCGCGTGTTAGCATCGAGCGGATGACTACTCTCGCCTGGATTGCGCTGTGCACCGGGCTCGGTGGACTGCTGAGCGTCGCGGCGGCCGGCGCATTCCTGCTGCTGCCTTCCCCGGCGCGCGCCCGGGTGATACCGCACATGGTGAGTTTCGCAACCGGCGCGCTGCTCGGCGCGGCGCTCCTCGCGCTCGTGCCGCACGCCATGCAGGGCGCGGGACCGGCGCGCGTGCATCAGGTCGGGATCGCGTTGGTCGCCGGCATCGGTTTGTTCTTCGTGCTCGAGAAACTCGTACTCTGGCGCCACTGCCACGTCGATGAATGCGAGGAGCACGGGGCGGACGTCCACTTGCCGTCGGCCGACGAGAACCGTGCCAAGGCGTCCGGATCGCTGGTCCTGGTCGGCGACGGATTGCACAACGCGCTCGACGGCGTGCTGATCGCGGCGGCGTTTCTCACCGATACGCACCTCGGCATCGTGACGGCGGTGGCGATCGTTGCCCACGAAATTCCGCAGGAGATGGGCATCTTCGCGGTTCTGCTGCATTCCGGCATGTCGCGCAGCCGCGCTCTGGTGCTCAATCTTCTGACCAGTCTCTCGTCGGTCATCGGAGGCATCGGCGCATACTTCGCGCTGGAGCGGGCGCTCGACCTGCTGCCCTTCGCGATTGCGGTGGCGGCGGCGAGCCTGCTGTACGTCGCAGTGGCAGACCTGATTCCCGGCCTGCACAAGCGTTTTGACGCCCGAGCGAGCGTGACCCAGGTGCTGCTCATGACCATCGGCATCGCTGTTATCGCCTTCGCGGAGCGGCACGCCCACTGATTCCTCGCGGCCGGTGCTTGAAAAGCCGCCCGGCGCCCAAATTTCCCGGGGGAAGCGGGTCGCTGACGGCTCTGCGCCCGGTTGCGAGGACTGCCCCATGCGAATGGATAAACTGACGGCCAAGTTCCAGGCGGCACTGGCGGATGCGCAGTCGCTCGCCCTCGGGCGCGACCACCAGATCCTCGAGCCCGCCCACGTGCTGCTCGCTCTCATCGATGCGCAGGGCGGGACGGTGCGCCCGCTCCTCGGGAAGACCGGCGCCAACCTCAACAAGCTGCGCGCCGACCTCGGCGCCGTCCTCGACAAGCTCCCGAAGGTGGAGGGCACGGCGGGCGAGATTCACATCTCGAACGATCTGAACCGGCTCCTCAATGTGACGGACAAGCTTGCGCAGCAGCGCGGCGACCAGTACGTCTCGAGCGAGCTGTTCGTGCTCGCGGCGTACGAGGACAAGGCGACGCTCGCGAAACTGCTGAAAGACGCCGGTGCGGTGCGCGCCGCGGTCGAGAAGGCCATCGAGGAAGTGCGTGGCGGCGAGAAAGTTCAGGATCCCAACGCCGAGGAGCAGCGCGGCGCACTCGAGAAGTACACGATCGACCTCACGGCGCGCGCGACGGCGGGCAAGCTCGACCCGGTGATCGGCCGCGATGACGAGATCCGGCGCACCATTCAGGTGCTGCAGCGGCGCACCAAGAACAACCCGGTACTGATCGGCGAGCCCGGAGTCGGCAAGACCGCGATCGTCGAGGGGCTCGCGCAGCGCATCATCAACGACGAGGTGCCGGAGGGCCTGAAGGGCAAGCGCATCCTCGCGCTCGACATGGGCTCGCTGATCGCGGGCGCGAAGTTTCGCGGCGAATTCGAAGAACGCCTGAAGGCCGTGCTCAACGAGCTGTCGAAGCAGGAAGGCCAGATCATCCTGTTCATCGACGAGCTGCACACCATGGTAGGGGCCGGCAAGGCCGAAGGCGCCATGGATGCCGGCAACATGCTCAAGCCCGCGCTCGCGCGCGGCGAACTGCATTGCGTCGGCGCCACCACGCTCGATGAGTACCGCAAGTACCTCGAGAAGGATGCCGCGCTCGAGCGGCGCTTCCAGAAAGTGCTGGTGGACGAGCCCTCGGTCGAGGACACCATCGCGATCCTGCGCGGCCTGCAGGAGCGCTACGAAGTGCACCACGGCGTCGAAATCACCGACCCGGCCATCGTCGCGGCGGCGACGCTCTCGCACCGCTACATCGCCGATCGGCAGCTGCCCGACAAGGCGATCGACCTCATCGACGAAGCCGCCGCGCGCATTCGCATGGAGATCGACTCGAAGCCCGAGGCGCTCGACAAGCTCGAGCGGCGCATCATCCAGCTGAAGATCGAGCAGGAGGCGCTGAAGAACGAGGAGGACCCGGCGTCGAAGAAGCGCCTCAGCACGCTCCAGGGGACGCTGCGCAGCCTGGAAAAGGAATACGCCGATCTCGAGGAGGTCTGGAAAGCGGAGAAAGCCTCGCTCCAGGGTGCGGCGCACATTAAAGAGGAGCTGGAGCGCACCAAGCTCGAACTCGAGACCGCGCGCCGCGCCGGGAATCTCACGCGCATGGCCGAGCTGCAGTACGGCAGGATTCCTGAACTCGAGAAGAAGCTCTCGCAGGCGCACGCGGCCGAGCGCAAGGAGACGCAGCTGGTGCGCAACAAGGTGACCGACGAGGAGATCGCCGAGGTCGTCTCGAAATGGACCGGCATTCCGGTCTCGAAGATGCTCGAGGGCGAGAAAGAGAAACTCCTGCGCATGGAAGAGGCGCTCGAGAAGCGCGTCATCGGCCAGACGGAGGCGGTGCGCATCGTTGCGGATGCCATCCGGCGCTCGCGCGCGGGCCTCGCCGATCCGCGCCGCCCGAACGGCTCGTTCCTGTTCCTCGGGCCGACGGGTGTCGGCAAGACCGAGCTCTGCAAGGCGCTCGCCGAGTTTCTCTTCGACACCGAAGAGGCGATGGTGCGCATCGACATGTCGGAGTTCATGGAGAAGCATTCGGTCGCGCGGCTCATCGGCGCGCCACCGGGTTACGTCGGCTACGAGGAGGGCGGCTACCTCACCGAGGCCGTGCGCCGGCGCCCGTATGCCGTCATCCTGCTCGATGAGATCGAGAAAGCGCATCCGGACGTATTCAACGTGCTGCTGCAGGTGCTCGATGACGGGCGCCTGACGGACGGTCATGGGCGCACGGTGGACTTTCGCAACACCGTCATCGTCATGACTTCGAATCTCGGTTCGCAGGTGATCCAGGAGCACGCGGGCGAAGCCAACTACGCAAAGATGAAGCAGGCGGTGATGGAGATCGTCCAGCAGACCTTCCGCCCCGAATTCATCAATCGCATCGACGACATCGTCGTGTTCCACTCCCTGGGCGCCGCCCAGATCCGCCAGATCGTCGAGATCCAGCTCGGGTACCTGCGCAAGCGCCTGCTCGAGCGCAACCTCGAGCTGGTGCTCGACGACAAGGCGCGCGACCGCCTGGGCGAGGCCGGATTCGACCCCGTATACGGCGCGCGACCCCTGAAGAGGGCGATCCAGCAGCAACTCGAGAACCCGCTGGCGCAGCAGATCCTGCGCGGCGCGTTCGCGCCCGGCGACCGGGTTCGCGTGACGGTGAAAGGCGGCCAGCTCGCGTTCGATAAATCGGCCTGAGCCGCACACTGCCCGCACGCCGCGCCGCAGCGCACCGGCGCTCCACGTATAATCCCCCGTGCGGACAGCAGGGGACGGGAGCCATGCCTTTCTACGAGTACGAGTGTTCGAGCTGCAAGTTCTACGTCGAGGCGATGCAGAAAATTAGCGATGCGCCGCTCAGGAAGTGCCCTTCCTGCGGCAAGAGCACGCTGACCAAGCTCGTTTCGGCGCCCGTGTTCCGCCTGAAGGGCTCCGGCTGGTACGAGACCGACTTCAAGTCCGACCAGGAATCGAAGCGCAACCTGACCGGCGATGACACCGCCGAGGCGAAGCTCGCCGCCGCGGACGAGGCGAAAGCCGCCGCACCCGCGGCTGAGACCAAGGCGGCGGAACCCAAGACCGTCGAGACCAAGCCCGCCGCGGCGAAACCCGCGGCCCAGGGCCGTACGCGCGCTCGCCGCCGTGCGCCGACCAAGCGGGTGCCCGCCCCGAAACGGAAATCAAGAGCGAAGCGGAAGCGCTCCCGCTGAACACCGAGCTTGAGGCCTTCCTCGCGCGGCACCCGGATGTCGAGGCCGTGCAGCTCTTCATCACGGACCCCTCGGGCGTACTGCGCGGCAAGAACGTGCGCGCCAGCGAGCTCGAGGCGCTCTATCGCGATGGGCGCAACGTCGCCGGATCGATCCTGGGCCTCGACGTGACGGGCGAGGACGTCGACGCGACCGGTCTCGTGTGGGATACCGGCGATGCCGACATGGTCTGCCGGCCGGTGCCCGGCACGCTGGTCCGCGCGCCCTGGCTCGCCGCACCGACCGGCCAGGCGATGCTCACGATGTACGCCCAGGACGGGACACCTGCGGCCGCCGATCCGCGCCACGCGCTCGCCCGCAGCGTCGCGAGGCTCGAGCGCCGCGGTTACCGGCCAGTGCTCGCCTGCGAAATCGAGTTCTACCTGCTGCGCGAAGGGCCGCAGGGCCATCTCGTTCCGGCCGGCGGCGGCCGCGCGAGCGAGCGCACGAAGATCGACGCCTACGGACTGCAGCGTCTCGATGATCTCGCCCCGCTCTTCGACGATGTCTACCGGGCGGCGGCCGTCCAGGGATTGCCGGCTGAGACGCTCATGTCGGAATACGCTCCCGGCCAGTTCGAGATCACACTCCAACATCGCGCCGACGCGTTGCGCGCCGTGGACGAGGCGACGCTCTTCAAACGCATCCTGCGCGGGGTGGCGCACCAGCACGGTTGCATCGCGACATTCATGGCCAAGCCGTTCACCGAGCGCGCGGGCAGTGGCCTGCACTTGCATGCGAGCTTGCAGGACGCGAGCGGGCGCAATGCCTTCGCAGCAGAGGATTCCGCCGGCAGCGCGCTGCTGCGCCAGGCGATCGGCGGCCTCAAGGCGACGATGGCCGAGAGCCTGCTCGCGTTCGCGCCGAACGCCAATTCGTACCGGCGCTTCCGCAGCCAGAGCTACGCACCCACGGCGCCGATCTGGGGCATCAATAACCGCACAGTGAGCCTGCGGGTGCCGTCGGGCCCTTCGGAGTCGCGCCACGTCGAGCACCGCATCGCCGGCGCCGACGCGAACCTCTATGTCGCCGCCGCCACCGTGCTCGCAGGCATCGACCATGGCCTCGAGCGACGGCTCGACCCCGGGCCGCCGGTCACCGGCAACGGCTATGCGCAGACGCGCGAGCGGGAACTGCCGGCGACCTGGGCGGAGGCCATTGAGCGCGCAGGCGCGTCGGGCTTTCTGCGTGAAGCGCTCGGCCCGAAGTTCCTCGATATCTTCCTCGCGATCAAGGCGCGGGAGTGCGAGCGCTGGTCGGGCGAGGTGACCGAGCTCGACTTCGGCTGGTACCTGCGCAGCGTCTGACGCGCGTGACGCAGGTCTCAATTCGCCGGGCGCTCGACGTGCGAGCTGCCTCACGGAAGGCGATGGTTGCGATACGACAGTATGCGGTCCCTACCGACTGATCTCGCCGCCAGGCCGAGCGCCCAGGAAATGCAAGAATCCGCCGTCCCCTACGACGCAATCGGTGCAGCTGTAGCGCAGCCCGCCGCCGCCGCCCGCGCCGCGGCGGCGACCAGCCCATCCGTGGTGAGCCGCCGGTTCACGATTGCGCTCACGCTCGGTTTCGGGCTGGCCGCCCTGGTGCTGTTCAAGCACCCTTATTACGGAATCTGGCACGATGCCTATAACTACGCGCTGCAGGCGCTGCGGCGCCTGTATCCCGAGTCGCTCGGCGGCGACCTGTTCTTCCGCCATGGTTCGCAGGACAGCTTTACGCTGTTCTCACCCGTCTACGCGCAGTTCATACAGTGGTTAGGTCTGGATACGGCGGCGCACCTGATGTCCCGCGTGTCGCTGCTGGCGATCTGCGGATCCGCGTGGCTGCTCGCGCGCCGGCTCGTGGAGCGCGACCTGGCCTGTCTCGCCCTCGCGCTGTTCATCGCCGTGCCGGGCAATTACGGGGCGCGCGATATCTTTCGGTATGCCGAGGATTTCGCGACGCCGCGCCCATTCGCGGAAGCGCTGGTGCTGCTGGCGCTCGCGTTGCTGCTGGACGGACGGCGCGTGGCCGCCTGCGCTGCGGTGGGTCTCGGCTTCCTGCTGCATCCGCTCGTGGCATTGCCGGGACTGCTGTGCGGGATCTGGCTTGAGGCGTCTCCGCGAGCACGGTGGCTGCTCGCCGGGAGCGGCGTGCTGCTCGCTGCGCTTGCCGTGGGGATTGCAGCGATCGCACCGACCGAGCACCTGCGGTTCGTGGATCCTGCCTGGCGGGCCGCGCTCGAAGACGGTGTTCCCTATGTGCTGACCGACCAGTGGTTTTTCGTCGACTGGCAGCGCTGCGCCGTGACGCTCGTGACACCGGCGTGCGCCATGCTCGTGCTGCCCGCCGGCGTGCAGCGCCGCTGCACCGCGGCAGCGCTGCTGCTTGGCTGCACGGGCATGGCGCTCGCGATCTTCGCGAGCAGCGTCGTGCCGGTGGCGCTGTTCCTGCAGGGTCAGCCGTGGCGCTGGCTCTGGGTGACCCGGGCCGTGGCGGTACTTCTGTTCGCCCCGCTCGCCTTGGCTCTCTGGCGGCGCAACGCCGCGAGCCGCGGCGTGCTCGTGCTGCTGATGCTCGCGTGGATCGGGAGCGAGGACGTGCTGGGATTGCCGGCGGCCCTGCTCGCGCTGCTCGCGCTGCTGCTCGATGCGCACCCGAAGAACGCACCGCGGGCAGCGGTCTGGGTCGCCTGGGTTCCGGCGCTGCCGCTCGCGCTCGGCATGCTGCAGGTGATCAGTCTGGCGTACCTCGTGATTCCCGCGGCGGCGATCGCGCTGGGATGGTGGGCGGCGTTCCGCGCCCGGCATTTCCTGCCCCGCTCGCTGGCGATCCTGGCGGCCGGTCTCGCTTTTGCAGTGCAGGTCGAGGCGACCGCGGCTCGCACGCCGCCGTGGAAGTTCGCGGGCGAGACCGAGCGCGCGTTCGCGCCGTGGCGCGCACGCATCCGCCCCGACCAGACGGTGTTTTTCCCGCGCGCCTGGCAGATGGCCGCGCTGACGCTGCACCGGCGCAACTACAAGGCGGTCTCGGAGGGGGTGTTCTCGCGCGATACCGCGCTCGCCTCGCAGGCCCGCGGCGAGCGCCTGAAGATCTATCCTGCGGACTTCGAGGGGTGGGTGCTCGGCGGCGAGTACGGCGCGAAACCCGTCCTGACGCTGCCGATGCTGCGGCGACTGTGCCGCACGCCGGAGATCGATTTTGTCGTGGCGCCGGAGCGGTTGCCGGTTCCGCACCTGACGACTTATGCCCCGGATCCGTTCGACGGACTCAATCTCTACGCGTGTTCCGCTGCGCCTCCGGCGGGTGAGCGGTGAGCACGTTGCGCCAGCTCCGGGCGGCGTTGCCGACCGCCGTTTGCGCGTTGTGCGTGGATGCGTCCGCGCTGCAGTTGCTCGCCGGCGTCGGCGGCTGGCACTACCTGGCTGCGGCGACCGCGGGTTTCGCGGCCGGCGTGCTGGTGTCCTGGATCCTGTCGGTCCGCTACGTATTCACCGAGCGGCGCTACCGGTCGCCGGCTTTGGAACTCACCCTGTTCGCAGTGATCGGCGTCGTCGGGTTGTTGCTGAATGATTTCGTGGTCGCGCTGGTCGTGGAGTCCCTGCAGCTGCACTATCTTGTCGGCAAGGCATGCGCCGCCGCCGCGACCTTCGCATTCAATTTCGGAGTTCGCCGCGCCCTGCTTGACTCGCGATCCGCGCTCCCGGCGCTCCCGGCGCCCGCGGCGTCGTTCGAATGATAACAGTAGCTGTCATCGCCGGCGCGGGCCCCGCGGGCCTCACTGCGGCACTCGAGCTGTTGCGTCGTAGCGATGCTCGCCCGGTCGTGCTGGAGGTCGATTCCCAGCCGGGGGGAATCTCGCAAACGATCAGCTACCGGGGGAACCGCATGGACCTCGGCGGTCACCGGTTTTTTTCCAAGTCCGACTGGGTGATGCACTGGTGGCAGGGCATCCTGCCGGTGGCCGCGGATCAGCTCGAGGAAGCCGAATCCTGCCGCCTCGCCTACCAGGGCGCGGAGCGCCACTTCACGCCGCACTCGGTCGCGGCGGCATCGGCCGACGCGGTGATGCTGGTGCGATCGCGCCTGTCGCGGATCTTCTACCGCCGGCGCTTCTTCGACTACCCGCTCAAGCTGAGTCCGGCGACGCTCGCGAACCTGGGGTTGCCGGAAACCGTGCGCATCGGCAGTAGTTATGCGCTTGCCTGTCTGCGCAAGCGCGAGCCGGAACGGTCCCTCGAGGACTTCCTCATCAATCGCTTCGGCGATCGCCTGTATCGCACATTTTTCAAGTCCTATACCGAGAAGGTCTGGGGCGTGCCCTGCGAGGAAATTTCCGCGGAGTGGGGCGCGCAACGCATCAAGGGCCTGTCGATCACGCGGGCGATGCTGCACGCGCTGCGCTCGCTCGGCCCCCGCCCGCGCGCGATCGTGCAGCGCGGCGTCGAGACGAGCCTCATCGAGAGATTCCTGTACCCGAAATTCGGCCCCGGGCAGATGTGGGAAGAGGTCGCCGCGCGTGTCAGCACGGGCGGCGGCGAGGTGCACTACCGGCAGCGCATCGTCGGCGTGCGCCGCGAGGGCCTGCGGGTCACCGGCGTGCAGGTGCAGGACCTGCGCGATGGCAGCGTCCGGCATGTCCCGTGCGATTATTTCTTCTCGACGATGCCGCTCGCGGAACTCATCGCGCAGTTGCAGTCCGAGGATGATGGGATCCGTGCGACGGCGGCCGCACTGCCGTACCGCGATTTCATGACCGCGGGGCTCCTCGTGCGGCGCATGCAGGTGCCGGGCGGCGCCGCGGTCGCGCCCGCCGCGGCATTGCCCCCCGACAACTGGATCTACGTGCAGGAGCCGGACGTGCAGCTCGGGCGCATCCAGATCTTCAACAACTGGAGTCCGCACCTGGTCGCCGACCCGAACAGCGTGTGGCTGGGCCTCGAGTATTTCTGTCGCGAGGGCGATGGTCTCTGGTCCCGGGATGATGCCGGATTCCTCGACTTCGCCGCGCGCGAGCTTGCGCACATCGGCCTCGTCGATCCGCGCGACGTGCTCGATGGCTGCGTGGTGCGCGTGCCGAAGGCCTATCCCGCTTACTTCGGCGCTTATCGGCAGATCGGGCGCGTGCGCGCATGGCTCGACCGGTTCACGAACCTGTTTCCCATCGGGCGCAACGGCATGCATCGCTACAACAACCAGGATCACTCGATGCTGGCTGCCCGGGCGGCGGTCGACTGCGTGCGGCACAGCCGCGCCGACAAGGCGGCGATCTGGGCCGTCAATACCGAAGAGGATTACCACGAAGAGGCCGCAGAGGGGTCGGACCGCGGCCGCGCTCGAGCGCGGGCCGCCTAGCCCCTGCTCCGCAGCCCCTGCTCCGCAGCCCCGGATCCGCGAGTCGGCCCCGGGACCCGCGTGGTATCCGCGCGGCGTCTCACGTAACATCGCGCGCTCCATGCGTTCCCATTATTGCGGTCAGGTCGGTGAGCCGCTCATCGGCCAGGAAGTCAGCGTCGCGGGCTGGGTTCACCGGCGTCGCGATCACGGCGGCGTGATTTTCGTCGATCTGCGCGATCGCGAGGGCCTGCTGCAGATCGTGTTCGATCCGGACAACGCGGCCGTCTTTCGGGACGCCGAACGGTTGCGCAACGAATTCGTCGTGCGCGTGCGCGGCCGGGTGCGCGAGCGCCCCGGCGGCACCGCGAACCCGAATCTCGCTTCGGGCAGGGTCGAAGTGCTCGCGCAGGAAATCGAGATCCTCAACCGCTCCGAGCCGCTGCCGTTCCAGCTCGACGAGGCAGTGAGCGAGGAGGTGCGGCTGAAGTACCGTTACCTCGACCTGCGGCGCGAGGTGATGAACCAGCGACTGCGCCAGCGGCACCGGATCACCCGCGCGATGCGCTCGTATCTCGATGCGAGCGGCTTCATCGACGTCGAGACGCCGATGCTCACGAAGGCGACGCCGGAGGGGGCGCGTGACTACCTCGTCCCGAGCCGCACGCACCCCGGCGCGTTCTTCGCGCTGCCGCAGTCGCCCCAGATCTTCAAGCAGCTGCTCATGATGGCGGGCTTCGACCGCTACTACCAGATTGCGCGCTGCTTTCGCGACGAGGACCTGCGCGCGGACCGACAGCCCGAGTTCACGCAGCTCGACGTCGAGACCTCGTTCCTCGGGCGCGACGAGATCATGCACCTGATGGAAGGCCTGGTCCGTCACCTCTTCAAGGAAGTGCTGGGCGCGGCCCTGCCGGCGCCGTTTCCGCGCATGGGTTTTGCCGAAGCGATGCGCCGGTACGGCTCCGACAAACCGGATCTGCGCAACCCACTCGAGCTTGCCGACGTCGCGGACCTGGTCCGGGACTGCGAATTCAAGGTGTTCGCGGGCCCGGCGAAGGATCCAAACGGTCGCGTCGCCGCATTACGCGTGCCAGGCGGTGCCTCGATGCCGCGCTCGCAGATCGACGAGTACACCGCGTTCGTTGCGCGCTACGGCGCGAAAGGCCTCGCCTACGTCAAGGTCAACGAGCGCGCCCGGGGACGCGAAGGGATGCAATCGCCCGTCGTCAAGTTTCTCGACGATGCGGCGCTGCAGGGAATCCTCGAGCGCACCGGAGCGGCCGACGGCGATCTCGTCTTCTTCGGCGCGGATACCTTCAAAGTAGTCAGCGACGCGCTCGGCGCGCTGCGCCTGAAGGTCGGACAGGACCTGAAGCTCGTGCAGGAAGGCTGGCGGCCGCTGTGGGTGTTCGATTTTCCGATGTTCGAGTGGGACGCGGACGCAAAGCGCTGGGCGGCGATGCATCACCCGTTCACCGCGCCGGCAAACGATGATCCGGCGGTGTTGCGCGCCGCTGCGGGCGCGGCGCTCGCCAAGGCCTACGACATGGTGCTGAATGGTTCCGAGATCGGCGGCGGGTCGGTGCGCATTCACCGCCAGGAGATGCAGGCGACGGTGTTCGAACTGCTCGGCATCGGGCCCGAGGAGGCACGGCAGAAGTTCGGCTTCCTGCTCGATGCGCTCAAGTTCGGCTGCCCGCCGCACGGTGGCATCGCCTTCGGCCTCGATCGTCTCGCGATGCTCATGGCGGGCGCGGACAGCATCCGCGAGGTGATCGCTTTCCCGAAAACGCAGACTGCTGCCTGTCCGCTGACGGATGCGCCGACGACAGTGAGCGAGGCGCAACTGAAGGAGCTGCATATCCGCGTGCGGTTGCCGCCCACGCCGGGTGCGTGACCCAAGCGCCCGCGACGCTCGTCTATGTTCATGGCCTGTGGCTCACGGGCCGTGAGTCGCTGGTGCTGCGCCGGCGTCTCGAGCGCGAATTCGGCTTCGATGTGCGAGCGTTCCATTATCCGAGCGTGACGGCGTCGACCCGCGAGATCGCCGACCAGCTGCAGCGATTCGTCCACGAGCTCGCACCGCGCCGCCTGCATCTCGTCGGGCACAGCCTCGGGGGACTCGTGATTTACCGGTTCCTCGAGCGCTTTCCTGCGCAGCCGCCCGGCCGCGTAGTCTTCCTCGGAGCGCCGACCGTGGCGAGCCACGCGGCGCAGCGCGCGAGCCGCCTGCGCTGGGCGAGAGTGCTGCTCGGGCGCGCGGTCGCCGAGGAACTGTTGCACGAGCATGCGCGTCGCTGGGTGTTGGACCGGGAACTCGGCATCATCGCCGGCACGCGTCCCGTGGGTCTCGGGCGCCTGTTCACCCGCTTTAGTGAGCCGAACGACGGCACGATCGCGGTCGCCGAAACGCAGCTGCCCGGCGCCACCGATCATCTGACTCTGCCGGTCACGCACTCCGGCATGCTGCTCTCGGCGCGTGTGGCCCGGGCCGCCGGACACTTTCTCAAACAAGGCAGGTTCGCGCTGGCGGGCAGGCGCACACCGCGCTAGCGTTGCCCGCGCGGGTCGAGGAGTTTCCGCAGTTGGTAGAGCGCTTCGAGTGCCTCGCGCGGCGAGAGCGCGTCGGGGTCGAGC
>JBAVOB010000232.1:0-11654 GCA_049691655.1 Steroidobacteraceae bacterium
GCGCAGCAGATCCGGCCGCAATGCGACCACGACAAACGCGAGCGCGAGCCCGCCCACGACGGATCCGGCGAGGAAAACGAAACTGCGATTCATGCGATTCTCACCTGATTTCAGATGCCCCGTGCGCCGCCGCGCGCGGCCCGTGCACCGCGCCGGAGCCGCCATCCGTTTGTGTATAATGCGCCGCTTCCCGGATGTCGGAACAGCGCTCAGGCGCGCGCGTGGCGTCCGGGAACCGGGACGGCCGGGGGCACGCTGAGCTGCAGGCGCCGCACGCGCGGTGGAGAGTGTTGTCGATGAGCGAACACAGGATCGACGCGACCGGTGCCAGCACCCCGGATGAGGGCGTGGACGAGAGCCGCAGGAAATTCCTTACGGTGGCGACGGCGGCGACCGGTGCCGTGGGTGCCGTATTCGCGGCCGTGCCATTCATCGCCTCCTGGAAGCCCTCCGAACGCGCGCGCGCGGCCGGCGCGCCGGCCATCGTCGACTACAGCAAGATCGAACTGGGCCAGATGATGACCACGACCTGGCGCAAGCAGCAGATCTACATCGTGCATCGCACGCCGCAGATGGTCGCCGAGCTGGCGAGGAACGACCAGTATCTGAAAGACCCGCACTCCGCAAAATCAGACCAGCCCGAGTACACCAGGAACGAGATGCGGGCGCTCAAGCCTGAGCTGCTGGTGCTCATCGGCACGTGCACCCACCTCGGATGCCTGCCGAAGCAGCACTTCGCCCCTGGCGATCCGATCGTCGGCGTGGATTGGCCCGGTGGCTTTTTCTGCCCGTGCCATGGCTCCAAGTTCGACCTCGCCGGCCGGGTGTTCAACGGGTCGCCCGCCTCGACGAACCTGAAGATCCCGCCTTACCGTTTCGTCGACGACCACGCGCTGATCATCGGCGAAGACAGCCCTGAGAAAGGCGCCGCCTGATGGGCAACTCGAGCGGCGGTGCCGGAGCGCCGGCGAAGGGCGGTTTCTACGGCTGGCTCAACCAGCGCCTGCCGATCCAGGAATTCATCGACACGCAGCTCGTCGGTTACTTCGCGCCGAAGAACTTCAACATCTGGTACTACTTCGGTTCCCTGGCGCTGCTCGTGCTCGTGATGCAGCTGCTCACGGGCATCTTCCTCACGATGTACTACAAGCCGGGTGAGCTCACCGCGTTCGATTCGGTCGAATACATCATGCGCGAGGTCGACTGGGGTTGGCTGATCCGTTATCTGCACTCGACCGGCGCGTCATTCTTCTTCATCTTCGTCTACCTGCACATGTTCCGCGCCCTGATGTATGGCTCGTACAAGGCGCCGCGGGAGCTCCTGTGGATCATCGGCATGATTGTGTATCTCGCGCTCATGGCCGAAGCGTTCTTCGGCTATGTGCTGCCCTGGGGCAACATGTCGTTCTGGGGCGCACAGGTGATCGTCAATCTGTTCGGGACGATTCCGGTGATCGGGCCGGGCCTCGTCGAGTGGATCCGCGGTGATTACGGCATCGCCGACGCGACGCTGAACCGTTTCTTCGCGCTGCACGTGGTTGCGGTGCCGCTCGCTCTGCTGTTCGTCGTGCTGCTGCACCTGGTGGCACTGCGGCAGACGGGCTCGAACAACCCGGATGGCATCGAGATCAAGGCGAAGCTCGGCCCGGACGGCAAGCCGCTCGACGGCATTCCGTTTCATCCCTACTACACGCTGAAGGACGTCGTCGGGGTCGGTGTGTTCCTCACACTGCTTGCGATCGTGCTGTTCTTTGCGCCGACGCTCGGCGGCATCTTCCTCGAGAAACCGAACTTCGAGCCCGCGAACCCCCTGTCGACGCCCGAGCACATTGCGCCGGTGTGGTACTTCACGCCGTATTACGCGATGCTGCGCGCCGTGCCGGACCAGCGGCTCGGCGCGCTGCTCATGCTGCTCGCGATCGTGGCCTTCTTCTTCCTGCCGTGGCTCGACCGCTCGCCGGTCAAGTCCGTCCGCTACCGCGGCTGGATATTCAGGCTGTTTCTCGCGTTGTTCGCGGTCTCGTTCCTCGTGCTCATGTATCTCGGCCTGCAGCCGGCACAAGGTCTGTATGTGCTGCTCGCGCGCATCTTCACGGCCGGCTACTTCGCGTTCTTCCTGCTGATGCCGTGGTACACGCGCATCGATCGGGTGAAGAGCGTGCCCGAAAGAGTGACCTACCATGCGCACGGCTGAAGGATGCCGGAGGGCACGAATATTCGCCGCCATTGCGAGCTGCACGCTGGTTCCCGCTGCGTTCGCCGAGCAGGAGCACACGGGCGCCGCGGCCGGCACGGACTGGCAGCATTGGAGCGCGAACAACCGGGTGGAGAACCTCGCCTCACTCCAGCGCGGCGCGCGCAACTTCATGAACTACTGCGTGGGTTGTCACTCGCTCAAGTACCTGCGTTACCAGCGCATGGCGCAGGACCTGCGCATCAGCGAGCGGCAGCTGAAGGAATATCTGATCGTCCCAGGCTACCAGTCTACCGACTACATGACGACGCCGATGTCCGCGAGCGATGCGGAGGACTGGTTTGGCAAGCCCGCCAACGATCTGTCATTGGTTGCGCGCTCGCGCGGCAGCGACTGGACTTACCGATTCCTCAAGACCTTCTACGCCGACCCGACGCGACCGACCGGTGCGAACAATCTGCAGCTTGAGAACACCGCGATGCCGCCCGTCATCTCCGAGTTGCAGGGTGTCCAGCGGGCGACGTTTCGCAACGCGGAACAGACGGACGAGAACGGCAAGGTGACGCCGCGGCGCGTATTCGCGGGCTTCGAGCTGGTTGCGCCGGGACGCCTGGATGCCGCGCGATACGACGAATTCGTGCGCGATACGGTCAACTTCCTCGACTACGTGGGCGAACCGGCGCAGGTCGACCGGCGCCGGCTCGGAATCTGGGTGGTGCTGTTCCTGCTGGCTTTCACCTGGATCGCGTGGCTGCTTAAGAACGAGTATTGGAAAGACGTCCACTGACCGCGTGCCAGGGAATGTGCCTGATTCCCGCGACGGCAGATCGCGGACGCAATGCCGGGAGGCTCTGATCCGTGTCGAGCCGTAGATCGGTGATGACGCTGTTTTCGGCGCCCAACGACGTCTGGAGCCATCGCACCCGTATCGTGCTTGCGGAAAAGGGGCTGGCCATCGAGATCGTGAGCGTCGAGCCCGGCCGCTTTCCCGAGGACCTGCTCGATCTCAATCCGTATCACAGCGTGCCGACTCTCGTCGATCGCGATCTGGTCCTGTACGACTCCCGTGTCATCATCGAGTACCTCGACGAGCGCTTTCCGCATCCGCCCCTGATGCCGGTCGACCCGGTGACGCGCGCACACTTTCGCATTGCGCTGTACCGCATCGAGCGCGACTGGTACGGCGCGCTGCAGCAGATCGAGCGGGAGCCGGACAGGAAAGCCGCCGCGCGGTTGAAGAAGGTTTTGCGCGATACGATTCTGCAGAGCGCGGATCTTTTCAAGGTGAGGCAATTCTTTCTCTCCGACGAGTTTTCGCTGGTCGATGCGACGATCGCTCCGGTGTTGTGGCGGTTGCCGCGTTACGAGATCGATTTTCCGGCACCGCAGGCGCAGGCCATTCAGCGCTACGCGAGCGTGGTGTTCTCGCGGCCGGCATTCAAGCTGAGCCTGTCCGAGCAGGAGCAGGAGCAGGAACCGCGGCTCGCGTGACGCCATGACCCGGTCGCCGACGCCGCAAAAACTGCCCAAGCGCCCGTACCTGCTGCGCGCGATGCACGGCTGGATGACCGACAGCGGACACACGCCGCACGTTATCGTGGACGCCGGGCGGGCGGGCGTCCAGGTGCCACGCGCGCATGTCAAGGACGGCAAGATCGTGCTCAACCTGAGCGCGAGCGCGACGCAGGGCCTGGTGATCGGCACGGACGCGGTGGAATTCAACGCACGTTTCTCCGGCATGGTGCAGCACGTCCGGGTGCCGGTTGGGGCTGTGCTCGGCATCTACGCGCGCGAGACCGGCGAGGGCATGGTGTTCTCCGACCAGGATATCGAGCCCGAACCGCCCAGCAAGCCGCCGCCGGCGATTGCAGGAGCCAGCCGGTGGCCGCAGCTGAAAGTAGTTAAATAACTACAGCGTGTAACCGGCGGCGGCGGTCGCCGATCAGGCTTCGAAGGCGTGCCGGATCCACTCGATGCGCACGGGCTGCTCGTCGAGTGCGCCGACCAGCACGACATCGAAGCGGACTGGCAGGCGTGCGAGTTCACGGTGACGCTGCAGCAGCTGTCGGGCCGTCCGCACGATCTTTGCGCGCTTGATGCCGTCGACACTGGCTGCGGCCCCGCCGAAGGCGGCACTCGTACGCATGCGCACTTCGACGATGCTCAGCACCTCGCCATCGCGTGCGACGATGTCGAGCTCCCCGGCGCGGCGGCGGAAATTGCGCAACACCACGGACACACCGCGGGCCTCGAGGTATTCGACCGCGAGCTGCTCCGCGCGCTCGCCGGCGAGTCGCCGATCCGTGTCGACCCGAGGCACCGCCGTGTCCCGGCCGCAGCCTCAATCGCCCGAATGATCGATCAGCTCGGGCTGGCCGCCTCTCATCCTTGCCCAGTCGAGTTCGCGTCGCACACGGCCGTCGGCCCCCAGCGTGAGATGTCCGGTCAGCCCGTCGATGCGCGGCGTGCCGCCATTGCGGATCGCGGCGCACAGGTTATACGCGTCGAAGCCGAACGCGAACAGCCGGCCGCGGCGCGACAGTGCGGGTGGTGCGGCTGCTGCGCTGGCCGCACTCGCATCCGGCGCGGTGCCGGTGCCGTCCACGTTCGAGTTCAGGGGCGCGCCGGCGGTGGTCCCCGCACCAGCGTCCGCGGGCGTGACGTCCTGTGATGCGTCGCGCGCTTCCGCGCGAGTCGAATCGCGCACTTCGCGGACCAGGGGTCCGGTGCCGAGCATCCACGGCATGTCGGGGAACATCAACCCCTCGAGATCTGCGTTGGCGGTGGGGTGCGGGTCGTAGGCATCGGAGGTGGCGAACATCGGCGGGGTCTCTCCCGCGTAGTGGAACCTGAATTGCGGCCGCAGCAAGCGTGCGATCGGCGCCGGAGCCGGAGCGAAAATGAACTGCACGTCGGGACGTCGCCGCGGCTCGAACGCCAGTGAAGTGCCGAGCAGCGCCTCGAGGCGGCGCGCACGCGCGCGGCTTTCGTTGATGCGGAGCACGCCAGTGATGGGCGTCGAAAAGTCGGCCCTGCTCGTGATACCGGCGCTCGCCAGCAGCTCGCCGCCGCCAGCCGTCAGCTCCTGGTTGAAGGCGGTGACCACCCGGTCGCCCCAGTCGCCCGCCGGCGCGAGCGCGACTCCGCGCCGCATGCCGTGCGCCAGGATGCGCTGCGCAACCTGGCGAGCCTCGTCCTCGGGCGAGAGGGCGAACTGATAGAAGTTTCCCGGCGGCGCGTGATCGGCGGGCAGAAAGTTCAGCGCGAGGATCGGTGGATGCGCCGACGCGTAGTCCGCCGCGGCCACGAGTTCATCGCGCGCGAGCGGACCCACGATGAATTCTGCGCCTTCGGCATTCGCCTGGCTGATCGCATCGGCGACGCTCATCACTGTCGTGTCGTACACGCGGATCGCCGGGCGCACGGCCTCGGGAACCCGGTTCGCGGCGGCGAAAAACCCGTTCTGCACGGCGGCGGCTGCACCCGCTTGTTTGCCCGTTATTGGCAGCAGCAACGCGACGTGGGCGATCGTGCCTGCGGGGCCCACCGGCGCGGGTTCACCCAGCAGTTCAGTGCGGACGGGGCCGTTCGCCGGATGTCCCGGATAGCGCTGTCGCCATGCATCGACCAGCGGCGTCGCTGCTACCGGGCTGCGCGCCATGGCGGCCGCGATGTCACCGATCTCGAGCCAGCCCCGTACGACCGTGTCCTGGGTCGCCTGCGGCTCGGGCTTGGCGCCGTGCTCGCTCGCATCGCGCAACTCCCGAAGCAATGTCGCGCGGCTCTGCGCCCGCATCGCGGGATTCGACATCCAACGTTCGCGGCTGATCTGCGCGCGGACGCCCTCGACCGCGCGTCCGGTCGCGAACGCCGCGCGTTCGCGCAGCGCGAGATAGCGATCGGCGTCGGGCGCTGCTGTCGGTTCGCGCGCGGCCGCGAGTGCGGCCCAGGCCGCGCTCGGCTGGTGACGATCGAGGGCGCTCTGCGCCTGCAGGAGGCTGCGTTCGAAGCTCTGCGCCGGTGCCAGGGCGGCATCGAGCCCCGCGAGCGCGCGGTCTGCCGATTCCGGCGATTGCGCGCGCAGCCATGCGCCCGCTGCGCGCAGCAGGAAGTCCGTGCGCTGCGGGCCCGGGTTTTCGTCTGCCAGCGCCTCGTACATACGGGCCGCCGCCGCGTGATCTCCAGCGCGTGACAGTGCTGCGGCGTTATCGGGCGTCGGCGGTGGCGGGCGTACCAGCGAGGGGCAGCCGGCCAGCGTCGACATCAGCGTCGCAACCACCAGGATGCGTGCGAACGATCTGATCAGGTGCATCGGTTGAATCGCCTTTCAATGCGGGGCAGCATGCACGTAGGCCTCGAAACATCAGCGGCCACCGCAGCATCGGGAGTCATTATATTGGTTCGCCAGCGTGGACGGCTCGAGGTCGTCGCGACTCCGATCGGCAACCTGTCGGATCTTTCCGTGCGCGGACGCGAATCGCTGGCGGGCGCGGACCTGGTCGCCGCCGAAGACACGCGGCGCACGGGCCACTTGCTGGCGACACTCGGCCTGCACAAGCCCATGGTTTCGCTGCATGAACACAACGAAACGGAGCGCGTGGACACGCTGCTCGCGCGGCTCGAGGCCGGCGATGTCATTGCACTGACGAGCGACGCAGGAACGCCGCTCGTGTCCGACCCGGGTTTGCGGCTCGTCGAGCGCGCGGTCGCGGCCGGATTCGAGGTGCGGTCGATCCCGGGCCCTTCAGCGGTGATCGCCGCCCTATCGGTGGCCGGTCTCGCGACCGATCGGTTCGCTTTCGAGGGCTTTCTTCCCGCCCATGCGGGCGAACGGCGCGAGCTGCTGCGGTCGCTCGCCAGCGAACGGCGCACGCTGGTCTTCTTCGAGGCTCCGCATCGCCTGCGTGAATCGCTCAAGGATTTTGCCACGGTTTTCGGGACGCAGCGCCGGGCCGCCATCGCGCGCGAACTCACGAAGGCCTTCGAAACCGTGTACCGGGGCACGTTCGCCGAGCTCCTCGTCGTTGCGGACAACGAGCCGAATCTCGAGCGCGGGGAAATCACGCTCGTGGTCGCAGGACTGCCGGGCGGCGATGCCGCCGCGTACGACACGGCGCTCCTCGGCCGGGCGCTCGAGTTGCTCCTGAAGGAGTTACCACCGGCGCGTGCCGCCGCAATTGCGGCGCGGCTGTGCGGCGTACCCCGCAGCGCGGCGTATGCACTCGCCCTGACGCTCGGGCAGGCGGACGAAGAGAAAGGTTGAGATCGCCGTTCCATGCCCGTATCGTCGCCCCCGGAGTCGGCCGGGTAGCCGCTGCATTTCTCACGAGATGTGGAGGAAAGTCCGGGCTCTGGTGGACAAGGTGCCAGGTAACGCCTGGGGGGCGCGAGCCCACGGAAAGTGCAACAGAAAGTACACCGCCTAAGCGTTTTGTCTCACTGACGAAACGACGGTAAGGGTGAAATGGTGCGGTAAGAGCGCACCGCGCCGGTGGCAACACGCGGCGGCACGGAAAACCCCACCTGGAGCAAGGCCAAATAGGGAAGCAGCCGCCCTCGCAAGGGGGCGGCAGCGGCGTCCACACGCGCTTCCGGGTAGGCCGCTGGAGGCCTGCGGTGACGCAGGTCCTAGAGGAATGGCTACCCTCGACAGAACCCGGCTTACAGGCCGACTCCTTCTCCTGCGATCGGGCCGAATGCTTGGCGCAGCTTCTGAGCCGGGCGAGTCAATGCTCTGAAGACGCCTGACTGCGCGCCCCAAAGACTGGATTTTCATACAGCTGCAACGTGCTGTAAGTTCTTGTCATCGCGATGGATTTCCCGCTTTTTGTCGTTGACATCAACGCGCACGGAATTATAGTGGCCGCGAGTGGGAAAAAGTGGGGAGGAATGGGCGAGCTTGCGTCCATCAACCAGATGTTTCGCGGTGCAACCAAGGTCACCCTCGATGACAAGGGGCGGATGGTCATGCCGACCCGCTACCGCGAACGCCTGCGCGAGCGCGCCTTGGGAAAGCTGGTCGTCACGGTCGACCGCGACCAGTGCCTGCTGCTCTATCCGCTGCCCGACTGGGAGCAGATCGAGCGCAAGCTCATGAGTCTACCTACCTTGCACGCGCAGGCGCGCCGGCTGCAGCGCCTGATGGTGGGACACGCCACCGATCTCGAACTCGACGGACACGGGCGGGTGCTGCTGCCGCCGGAGCTGCGCGAATTCGCCGGTCTCGAGCGGCACGCGATGCTGATTGGCCAGGGCAACCGCTTCGAACTATGGGACGACGCCCGCTGGAGCAAGCGTCGCGAGGGCTGGCTGAAGAGCGAGGAAGCTGCGACCGACCTCGCGGCGGAGCTTGACTCGCTCTCGCTCTGACAGCAGCGATTCGGATCGCAGGATGGCGGTGCCCGCCGCAAGCACAGGCGGACAGCACATGCGCAGGAGTCATTGATCAGCAGGGGGCGGACTGCCGCTTCGGGGAGCGCAAAGTTGGATGAGCACAGTGCGGTGCTTATCGACCAAGTGCTCGACGCTCTGGCGATTACGGCGGACGGATTCTATGTCGATGCGACGTTCGGCCGCGGTGGCCACACGGCACGGATTCTCGAGGCGCTCGGGCCCGACGGCCGAGTGCTCGCGCTCGACCGCGATCCGCAGGCGATCGCCGCGGGGCGCGCACGCTTCGCCGGCGAAAGCCGCATCACCCTCGTGCAGTCGCCTTTCGCGGATCTCGCGGCGGTCGTGTCACGAGAAGCGCCGCGCCGCGCGGTCAGCGGCGTGCTCCTCGACCTCGGTGTTTCCTCGCCGCAGTTCGACCGCCCGGAACGCGGTTTCAGCTTCCGCCTCGAAGGCCCGCTCGACATGCGCATGGATCCGTCACACGGGAAGCCGGTCTCGGCCTGGCTTTCTCGGGCGGGCATCGACGAGATCCGCACCGTGATCGCCGCGCTGGGCGAAGAGCGCTTCGCGCGGCGCATCGCCCGGGCAATCGTCGAGCGCCGGGGCCGCCTGCCGATCACCACGACGACCGATCTCGCCGCGATTGTCGCGGGTGCCGTGCCAACGCGTGAATACGGCAAGCATCCGGCGACACGCACATTTCAGGCGCTGCGCATGCACGTGAACGATGAACTCGCGCAGCTCGACTGCGGCCTGGAAGCCGCCCACGCGGTGCTGGCGCGGGGCGGGCGCCTCGTGGTCATCAGTTTTCATTCGCTCGAAGATCGCCGCGTAAAGGAATTCATGCGCCGGCATGCGACCGTCGACCCGGCGCTCGCCGCGCTACCGGTCGTTCCGCCCGAGGCGCGTCCGACACTACGCCTTCTCGGCCGCAAACGCCGCCCGGATGCGGCCGAAATAGTGCGCAATCCGCGCGCGCGCAGCGCCGTACTGCGCGCGGCGGAGAAACTCACATGAAGCGCTTGCTGGCACTCCGGCCGCAAGTGCTGGCACTGCTGATCGGCACGCTCTGGTGCATGGCGCTGCTCTCGGCGGCGGGTGCCATCTACCTCAAGCACCGTTCGCGGGAACTTTTCGTCGAGCTCGAGCGTGCCAACGCCCGCCGCGACAATCTCGAGATCGAGTGGAGCCAGCTGCAGCTCGAGCAGAGCGCGTGGTCCACGCACGCGTTCGTCGAGCGAATCGCGGGCGCACGGCTGCGCATGCAGACACCGCCGCCGCAGGAAATCCAGGTCGTCTCGCAGCCACTGGCGGGCCGTCCATGAAGCGCGCGCGCCGGCCCCTCGACGGTTCCCGTTCGTTTGCGATCCGCTCGGGCGTGGTGCTCGGCCTGCTGGCGCTCGCCGCAGCCGGGCTCGCATCCCGGGCCGTGGACCTGCAGCTGGTGGATCACGGGTTTCTCGCCAGCCAGGGCGATGCGCGTTTCACGCGCGTCGCCGAGATCGCGGCGCATCGCGGCACGATCACGGATCGTTATGGCGAGCCGCTCGCCGTGAGTACCCCGGTCGATTCGGTGTGGGCGAATCCGCGCGAGCTCGCGCGCGCGGTCGATCAGTTGCCGCGGCTCGCCAAAGCGCTCAAGCAGGACCGGCAGGAGCTCGCGCGCCGCGTCACCGCGAATCTCGATCACGAGTTTCTCTATCTGGCGCGGCACATGCAGCCGGCGGACGCACAGGCGGTCAAGGCCCTCGACGTGCCCGGCGTGTACCTGCGGCGCGAGTACCGGCGCTACTACCCGGCGAGCGAAGTCACCGGGCACGTGCTCGGCTTCACCAATGTCGACGACGAGGGACAGGAAGGACTCGAGCTTGCATTCGATCACTGGCTGGCCGGGGAAGACGGCGCCAAGCGCGTGGTGCAGGATCGCTACGGACGCATCGTGCAGGACGTGGACGGCATCCGCGCCGCGCGTCCCGGGCGCGACCTGGTGCTTTCCATTGACCTGCGTATCCAGTACCTCGCCTATCGCGAGCTGAAGCGCGCGATCCTCGAACAGCGTGCGCGTGGCGGTTCGGTCGTCGTACTCGACGTGTCGACCGGCGAAGTGCTCGCGATGGTGAACCAGCCCGCGTTCAATCCCAACGCGCGTGACCAGTTCGAGCTGCATACCTATCGCAATCGCGCCGCGACCGACATCTTCGAGCCCGGTTCGTCGATCAAGCCGTTCGTCGTCGCGGCGGCGCTTGCCTCCGGCAGGTACGACGACCACAGCATCATCGACAACTCGCCGTTCCAGGTGGGAGTGAAGTTCATCGAGACGGCGCACCCGTTGCCGCCCAGCGATATCGCAACGGTGCTCGCCAAGAGCTCGAACACCGGTATGGCGCGCATCGCGCTGACACTCGAGCCCGAGCGCATCTGGAGCACCCTCGCGCAGCTCGGCTTCGGCCAGGTGACGACCAGTGGTTTTCCGGGCGAGTCGGCGGGTCTGCTGTCCAACTACACGCACTGGCGCCCGATCGGCATCGCGACGCTCGCTTACGGCTACGGCCTGTCGGTCACGCCGCTCCAGCTGGCACACGGCTACGCGACGATCGGCGCGCTCGGTGCGGCGCGGCCGATCTCGTTCCTGCGCGTCGATGCGCCGCCGGCGACCGAGCGCGCGCTCGACGCGCGTGTCAGCCGCACGCTGATCGGCATGCTGGAGCGGGTCGTCGCACCGGATGGCACCGGCATACGCGCGGCGATTCCCGGATACCGCGTCGCGGGCAAGACCGGCACCGCATGGAAATCGAGCGCCGGCGGCTATTCGACGGACAAGTACATGGCGGTATTCGGGGGCGTGGCGCCGGCCTCCAATCCCAGGCTGGCCGCGGTCGTGGTGATCGACGAGCCCGGCGCGGGTCTCTATTACGGTGGCGACGTGGCGGCTCCAGTGTTCTCCGGCGTCGTCGGCGGCGCGTTGCGCCTGCTGGCGGTGGCACCCGACGCCGTCATCGATGACCCGGGCAGCCCCCACCCGCCCGCCACTACCCGCGGTCCACCGCAGAAAGTTGCACTGCGATGA
>JBAVOB010000233.1:0-3561 GCA_049691655.1 Steroidobacteraceae bacterium
CATTCAAGTCGTGCGGGCCGGAGACTCGTTGTGGCGCATCGCGAAACGCCACGGCCTGAACGTGCACACGCTAGCCGCGCTGAACGGCCTGCAGCCCGGAGACACGCTGCGCACCGGGCAGCGGCTCGTCCTAAAGCGTACGACGGCGAAGGCGGTACCCTCGGGCACGGGGGCGATGCGCCGCGTGCAGTACACCGTGCGCCGCGGCGATACCCTGTCGCGCATCGCACGGCTGTTTCAGGTGACAATCGACGAGATCATGAGCTGGAATGGCATCGCGGACGAGGTCGCCCTGCGTCCCGGCCAGCGCCTCACGATCAACGTGCGGAGCAAAATAAAGGGTTGACGGCCGCGCGCTCCACGCGGGCGCGGGATCAGGCGATCGGGGGATGAGATGGGCTTCATGAAGGGCAAACGCGCGCTCATCGTCGGCGTCGCGACGGACCGCTCGATCGCCTGGGGCATCGCGCAGGCGTTGCACCGCGAGGGCGCCGAGCTCGCCTTCACCTACGCGAACGAGAAGCTCAAGGAGCGCGTCGAGCCGCTCGCCGCATCGCTGGGCGCGAAGCTGCGGCTGCCCCTCGATGTCACTTCCGATGAGCAGATCGACGCGGTATTCGCGCAGCTGCGGCGCGACTGGGGCGCGCTCGATGTGCTGGTGCACGCGGTCGCCTATGCGCCGCGCGAAGCGCTCACCGGGAATTTCGTCGACAACACCTCGCGCGAGTCCTTTCGCATCGCGCACGACGTGTCGAGCTACAGTCTCACCGCGCTCGCCCATGGCGCAAAGCCGCTGATGGCCGGCCGCAAGGGCTCGATCGTCACGCTGTCGTATCTCGGCGCGGTGCGCTCGATCCCGAGCTACAACGTCATGGGCGTCGCGAAGGCGAGCCTCGAGGCGAGCGTGCGGTTCCTGGCGGCGGATCTCGGCCCCGAAGGGATCCGCGTGAATGCGATTTCCGCCGGGCCGGTCAAGACGCTCGCCGCGGCCGGCATTCCGGGATTTCGCAAGATGCTGGCGCGCGTCGCGGAAGTCGCGCCGCTCCGGCGCAACGTTTCGCTCGAGGATGTGGGCAATGCCGCCGCGTTCCTGTGCTCGGATCTCGCACTCGGCATCACGGGGGAGATTCTCTACGTCGACAGCGGCTTCAGCACCGTCGGCATGAGCTTCGCGCAGGAATCCGCAGGCGGCTGACGCGCCGCCCGGCGTCTTCTCAGGCGGCGAGGTCGCCCAGGTAGCTCATGCGGATAGTGCAGGCGAGGTGCAGCCCACAACGCCGGTCCGTCGCGCGATCCCGCGCCCGCACTCCCTGGCAGTCGAGATGCATCACCTGCTGACGCGCCGAGGATGCGGCCATTCCCTCGATCGCCGCGGTGAGGTCGAATTCACCGTCGCAGTCCGCGAACGTGCAGGGGAAGCGAAAGAACGCGGCCGCCGGCGGATGCAGGAAATGCGTCTGGTCGGCCGGCGCCATCGGCGAACCGTCGCTGAATACGAACCGCAGCTCGAGCACGGCAAGACCCGGATACGCCCGCCGCAGCACCGGCGCGGCAAGCCTCTGCCGGTGGATCTTCTCGCGCCGGTCGCGCCGCAGATGCTCAGGATTGCGTTGGGTCGGTCGCATTGCCTGTGTCCCGCGCGGGCTCGTCCGGTCGCTGCGACCGGCGTTCCTGCTTGGCATTCTGTCGTGTCTTGCGGGCGAGCTCTTTCTGTCGCTTCGCTTGACGGTAATTGCCGGCGAACGGCTTGGGCATGATCGGTCGGTGACCTCGGGTTGGACGGGAGCGAGGAATATGCCGCGCGCCACACGCTACTTTACGCGAATTGCCGCGATTTTGCTCGGGTTTCGCGGCCGCGCGGCGCGCGCCTGCAGCACGCCGCAGGCGTGGTTCAGGCGCGCGACTCCCGGGTGTCGACGACGGCGGTGGTGACGAGGTCGGCGCCGACGTTGACCATCGTGCGCGTCATGTCGAGGATGCGATCGACGCCGAGCACGATGCCGATGCCCTCCGGCGGAATGCCGAACGTGATGAGCAGGCCCGCGATCAAGGGGAGCGAACCGCCCGGAATCCCGGCGACAGCGACCGCGCTCAACACCGCGAGCAGGAGCAGCGTCACCTGGTGCGCGAACGTGAGCCCAATGCCGAACACCTGCGCGACGAACAGCACGACGCAGCCTTCATAGAGCGCCGTGCCCGCCATATTCATGGTCGTGCCGAGCGGCAGCACGAATCCGGCCGTGGTCGGGCGGATGTGCAGATCCTCGCGCGCGACGGCGAGCGCCGCCGGGAGCGTCGCGTTGCTCGAGCTCGTCGAGAACGCGGTGACGAGCACCGGCCGCACCAGCTTCCAGAACTCGAGTGGCCGGTAGCGCGAGAACAGTCTCAGCCACAGCGACATCGTGCCGAACAGGTGCAGCATCATGACGACGAGGCAGCCGATCACGAACACTCCGAGCGCCACCAGGATGTCCCAGCCGACTTTCACGACGACGCTGTAGATGAGCGCCGGCACGGCATAGGGGGCGAGTTGCAGCGCGAAATGCACGATGCCGGTCATGAGTTCGACGAGCGTCTCGAGCGCTGCATGCAGTTTCAGCCGCCGCTCTGCGCCGAGCCGCGTGCCGGCGGCGCCGAGCAGGATCGCGAAGAGAATGAGCGGCAGCACTTCGCCGAGCGCATTGCGGTCGCTCCCGACGAACGCGCCGAAGAGGTTGCGCGGCATGAACATGTCGACCAGCGTCGCCGGCGACATCTGCGGCTGCGCCGCCTGCCGCTCGATGTGCTTTTGCGCCGCGCCGCCGTATTCGGCGACCAGCCGCGACTTGGTAGGCGCGTCGATCGCCGCGCCGGGATTGACGACGTTCATCATCAACAGGCCGAGCGCCACCGCGATAGCCATGTTCGCAAAGAACAGCGCGAAGGTGCGCAGCGCGAGCGGCCCGAGGCGCGACAGTTCGCCGAGCTGCAGGATGCCGTTCGCGAGCGAGGCGAACACCAGCGGGATGACGACGAAGAACAGCATCCGCAGGAAGACCTGTCCGAGCGGGTCGAACAGGGCGGTCGCGAGCTGCCGGGCGCCGGCGAGCAGCGCCGGGTAAGGTCGGCCGAGGACCAGCGTGAGCGCGCCGGCCGCGGCACCGACACCGAGCCCGATCAGAATGCGGTTGGCGAGCGTGTTGTCAGTCTCGGCCACTCGGATCTCCCCGCATCGCCGTCCTCGCGCCGCGTTCCGCGCCTATTCGAAGGCTTTGGGATTCTTCTCGACTTTGGCGCGGCGCCGCAGCTCCGCCACATAAGCCGCGGCATCGTTATCGCCGCCGCGCATCGTCATGTCCTGCAGCCGCTTGGCGCGCAGCGCCAGGTTCTGCTGCGGGTCGTCGGTGCGCACAGCGGTCACCGCGACGATGGCCGCCCCGCCGGACTCGAGCGTCAATGAAAAACTGACCGGCTTGCCCGGGGCTGGTCGGGGCGAGTCGAAGACCTGCCCGCGGATCTGCGCCGGGAGCGACGGATCGGCTCGGCCCACGAAGCGCGCCGGCTCAACTTTCGCCCCGATCG
>JBAVOB010000234.1:0-12767 GCA_049691655.1 Steroidobacteraceae bacterium
GGCCACGGGGTGTGCCGAGTAGGTATAGCCGTGGAAAATCTCGGCGGTTCCCGGCGGGCCCTGCATGAACGCGTCGTAAATCTCCTGCCGCACCAGCACGGCGCCCATCGGCAGAGCGCCGTTCGTCAACCCCTTCGCGCAGGTCATCAGGTCGGGCGTAACGCCAAACTCCTGTGCCGCGAACGGCGCACCCGTGCGGCCGAAACCCGTGATCACCTCGTCGAAGATGAGCAGGATGCCGTGTTTCGCGGTGATTTCCCGCAGGCGCTTCAGGTAGCCCAGCGGCGGGATCAGGACGCCGGCCGATCCCGCGATCGGCTCGACGATGACCGCCGCGACCGTCGATGGATCGTGCAGGGCGACGATGCGTTCGAGTTCGTCCGCGAGTTCTGCGCCGTGGAGCGGTGCGCCCCGGGAGAACGCGTTGCGTCGCAGATTGTGCGTGCTCGCCAGGTGATCGACGCCGGGAATCAGGCTCGATGACCACATCCTGCGGTTGGCCACGATGCCGCCGACGGAGATCCCGCCGAAGCCGACGCCGTGATAGCCGCGCTCACGGCCGATAAGTCGGGTACGCGCCGCGTCGCCGCGCACGCGGTGGTATCCCAGCGCGATCTTCAGCGCGGTATCGACGGATTCGGACCCGGAGTTGGTGAAGAACACGCGATTCAAGCCCGCGGGAGCGATTTTCGCCAGGCGGTTGGCGACCTCGAACGCACGCGTATGCGCCATCTGAAAGGGCGGCGCGTAGTCCATAGTCTCGAGCTGGCGCGTCACCGCTTCGGTGATTTCCCGGCGTCCGTGTCCCGCGTTCACGCACCAAAGCCCGGCAACACCGTCGAGAATCCTGCGTCCGTCCGGCGTCGTGTAGTGCATGCCCGAGGCCGTCGCGAGCAGCCGCGGCCGATCCTTGAATTGCCGGTTCGGCGTGAACGGCAGCCACCAGGCGTCGAGATCGGGGCGGGTGAGATGCGTGCCGGGGATCGCGTTCATGAGCAGCCCGTTCAACCTCGCAGGGTGGTGAATAAACTTGACACTGGCTGGCCGCGGAAGCAAATTTTGGCGCTCGCCGTCGATTATTCTAGACAACTTCTGGTCCTGCCCAAAGTGCCGCTGAACACCCCGAGCATCGATGTGGGCGCGCGCCTGCGCAGCGTCCGCACGCTTTACGGCCTCTCGCAGCGCGAGCTCGCCCGCCGCGCCGGCGTGACCAACGGGACGATCTCGCTCATCGAGCAGAACCGCGTGAGCCCGTCGGTCAGTTCGCTCAAGAAGGTGCTCGACGGCGTGCCGATGTCGCTATCGGAGTTCTGCACATTCGATGTCGGCGCGGCGCCCCAGGTTTTCTACACCGCGGCGGACCTCGTCGAGCTCGGCAACGCCGAGGTGTCGCTGAAGCTCGTGGCGGCACAGCGCGCCGGCCGCGGGCTGACCGTTCTGCACGAAAAGTATGCGCCGGGCGCTGCCACCGGAGACGAGATGCTGGTGCACCGGGGCGAGGAGAGCGGCGTCATCGTGCGCGGCCGCCTCGAGCTGACGGTCGGCGGGTCGACGCGCGTGCTCGGGCCCGGCGAGGCGTATTATTTCTCGAGCACCCTGCCGCACCGGTTCCGCAATCCGGGGCGCGAGATCTGCGAGCTGGTGAGCGCGAGCACGCCGCCGAGCTTCTGAGGGTGTGCGCGAGTCGCGGCGTCCGCAGCGCCGTGCGGCACCGCCAGTTCAACCGGGGGATCCAGCATGCCCGCTCGATCGGAAACCTTCCTGTGTGATCGTCCCGGCGTCGTGCCGCGCGCCGCAGTTCCGACCCTGTGGTTCGGGGCCGGCTGAGCGCGCCATGGACGCGGCCCTGTTCGATGCGCCAGTGGCCTTCGTCGACGTCGAGACGACGGGCGGGCATCCGGCATTTCACCGCGTCATCGAGATTGGGCTGGTCGCGGCCCGCGGCGAGGAACTCGAGTACCAGTGGAACACGCTCGTCAACCCGGGCGTCGCGATTCCGGTCTGCATCGAACAATTCACCGGCATCACCAACGAGATGGTGCGCGAGGCGCCGGCCTTCGAGGACATCGTGAACGAGCTGGTAGCGCGCCTCGACGGGCGCCTGTTCGTCGCCCACAACGCCCGCTTCGATTACGGTTTCATCCGCGGCGAGTTCCGCCGCGCGGGGCGGGAGTTCAGCAGCCGCGTAGCGTGCACCGTAAAGCTATCGCGCCTGCTCGATCCCGAAATGCCGCGACACAACCTCGATGCCCTGATCGAGCATCACGGGCTCGCCTGTGCCGCGCGTCATCGCGCATTACCGGATGCCGCGGCGTTGTGGCAATACTGGCGCAGGCTCCGCGATACCCGTCCGCTCGCAACGCTCGAAGCGGCGCTCGCGCAGATCACACGGCGGCCGGCGGCGCCGCCGCAACTCCCGCCGGGAATCATCGACGAGCTGCCCGAATCCCATGGCGTTTATCGTTTCCTCGGCGACGAGGGCGCGCTGCTCTACGTCGGCAAGGCGAACAACATCCGCGAGCGGGTCCTGCAGCACTGGCAAAGCGCGACGGTCGACGGCAAGTCCCAGCGGCTCTTCAGCGAGACGCGGCGCGTCGACTGGACGCTCACCGCGGGTGAACTCGGTGCGCTGCTGCTCGAGGCACGCACGGTGCGCACCGGAAAACCGCTCTACAACCGCAGGCTGCGCGGCGGCGTTACGCTCAGCTGGCTCGTGCCCGACGGTGGCGCGCCGCCGGTGCTGGTGCCGCTCGACTGGACGACGCTCGGCACAGCTGACCTGTTCGGCTTGTACCGCAGCGCACGCGACGCGAAGCGCGCGCTCGAGGGTATCGCGCGCGGGCAGCGGCTGTGCCTGAAGGCCCTCGCGCTGGAATCGGGCCCGAGATCGTGCTTTGGTTACCAGGTTGGTCGTTGTGCGGGCGTCTGCGTCGGCCGCGAGCCGGCCGCGCTGCACGCGGCGCGACTGAAACTGGCGCTGGCGCGCGAGCGATTGCAGCCGTGGCCGTTCAACGGGCGCATCGGCATCCGCGAGGCGAGCGTCAATGGCCTCGAGCACGTGCATGTGATCGACAACTGGCACTATCTCGAGACGATCGACGCCCGCAGCGGCGAATCGGAGTGCCGTGCGCCGCCGCCTTTCGACTACGATACCTATCGGATCCTGCAGCGCTGGTTCGCCACGACGCCGCGGCCGCGCCTGGCGCAACTCCCCGGCGCCCTCAGACTGCGCGGCGCTGCCGACACCGCAGACGTCGCGTGAGCTTCAATTTTCTCGCCAGCGCGCCGCGCGGCCTCGCGGATCTGCTGCTGCGCGAGCTCGAGGCGCTGGGGGTGGCCGATGCGCGCGAGCGGGGCGCCGGCGTTACGTTTGGCGGCGATCTCGAAACCGCTTATCGGGTTTGCCTGAATTCGCGCCTCGCGAGCCGCGTGTATGTGGAACTCGCGCACTTCGACGCCGCCGCCGCCGATGAGATCTACGCCGCGATTCGCGACATCGACTGGACCCGGCACCTGGCACGCGGCGCCACGCTCGCCTGCGAGTGGAGCGGCCGGCATCCGGCCATCACGAATACCCAGTATGGGGCGCTGCGGATCAAGGACGCCGTATGCGACCGCCTGCGCGCGGCCACTGGCGAGCGGCCCGACGTGCGACCGGATCGGCCTTCGGTGCGTCTGCACGCCCACGCAAGCGGCACGCGGGTCACGTTGTCACTCGATCTGGCCGGCGAGGGGCTCCATCGGCGCGGTTACCGTCGCGAGGCGGGCGAAGCGCCGCTGCGGGAAAACCTCGCGGCAGGCATTCTGCTGCGCGCCGGCTGGCCGGAGCTCGCGCGCGAGGGCGCGGAGTTCCTCGACCCTCTGTGCGGGTCCGGCACGATCGTCATCGAGGCCGCGCTGATCGCGCTCGACCGCGCCCCGGGCCTCACCCGTGACTACTTCGGGTTTCTCGGCTGGGCGGGCCACGATGCCGGCGCCTGGGAGCGCGTGCGCGGGGTCGCAGAAGAGCGGGCGCAGACAGGCGCCACCAACGCCTGCCTGCTCCGCGGCAGCGATCGCGATGGGCGCGTGCTCGAAGTGGCGCGCGCCAACGCGCGATTAGCGGGGCTTGCCGACCGGGTAAGTTTCGAACGGCAGTCGCTGGCCGACGTACGCCCCGCGACACAAAAGCCCGGTCTGCTCGTCACCAATCCGCCTTATGGCGTGCGGCTCGAGGATCGCGGCGCCGCGCGCGAGGTGCACCGCGAACTTGGCCGGCTGCTGCGCGAGCATTTTGACGGCTGGCGGGCGGCGGTGCTCACCGGCGCGCCGGATCTCGGTCTTGAGATCGGGCTGCGCGCATACCGCACGCATGCGCTGTGGAACGGTCCGCTGGAATGCCGGCTGCTGCGGTTCGCCGTGTCCGCCGCGACCCATCGGGATCTGCGGCCGGCCGCCCGCACCGGCACGAAGATCGATGCGTCGCTCGCGGACTCGGCGGGCTCGCGGATGTTCGCGAATCGGCTGCGCAAGAACCGCCAGCGCCTCGAGCGGTGGGCAAGGCGCGAGCAGGTCAGCTGCTACCGCCTGTACGACGCCGATATGCCGGAGTATTCGTTCGCGATCGACCGCTATGGCAGTGCCGATGCCGATCTGGCGTGGCTCTACGTGCAGGAGTACGCGGCGCCGCAAGCAATCGACGAGCAATCGGCGCGACGGCGGCGCGACGAAGCGCTGGCGGCGTTGCCGCAAAGTACGGACGTGCCGGCGGAACGGATTCACCTCAGAACCCGCCGGCGCACGACGCGCGATACCCAGTATCGCAAGCAGGGCGATGCGGGCGAATTTCACGCGGTGGCCGAAGGTGGGCTGCGGTTCCTCGTCAACTTCAAGGACTACCTGGACACCGGCCTGTTCCTTGATCACCGCCTGACGCGCGCGCGACTGCGTGCCGCGGCGCAAGGCGCGAGGTTCCTCAATCTGTTCGGGTATACCGGCAGTGCGACCATTTACGCCGCGGCGGGCGGCGCCCGCGCGACGACCACGGTCGACTTGTCACGTACCTATCTCGATTGGGCGCAACGCAATCTCGCGCTCAATGGATTCCGCGGCACCGAGCACGATCTGATCCAGGCGGATTGCCGGGCATGGCTCGGCGAGGCTGAGCGGCGCCAGGCATCGTTCGACCTCGTGTTTCTCGATCCGCCGACGTTCTCGAATTCCAAACGCATGGACGGCGTGCTCGACATCGCGCGCGATCATGCTGCGCTCATCGATGCCTGCATGCGCCTCGTCACCGCGGGCGGCTTACTGGTGTTCTCGACGAACGCGCAGCGCTTCCAGCTGGACCCGGCGCTCGCCGTGCGCTACACGGTCGAGGACATCTCGCGCGCGACGCTCCCGTTTGACTTCGAACGCAATCCGCGCATCCACCGTGTCTTTGAAATCAGGCCTCGGTCGGGCGCCGGGGAGTAAAGCGCACGCGACCGGGGTCCGATGCGCAGCCGTCGCGTTGCAGTCGATCAGTTGCCGGGCGGCGGCGGCGGTGGTGGTGGGGGCGGCGGCGGAGCGGAGGCGTCTGCATGCTCCTGCATCATCCGGTGATGCTCTTCCATGTGCTGCTGCATGCGCTCGCGAAACTGGGCGCGCAGCATCTTAGCCTTGGCACGCTGCTCCGGGGTGAGTACGTTCCAGACGTCTGCCCGCACCTGGCTGCCCTCGGTGACCATGCGGGTCGCGATGTCCGCGGCGGCGGTCCTGACTTTCGCGACCACATTGGAGTAGGTTGCATCGCCGGGTTCGGTATTGGCGAGCAGCTCCACGTTCGCTTTCATGTCTGCATGGATGGATTCCATCTTTGGGCGGGCGTTCTCCATGATCGACTTGACTTTCGCCTGCTGATCGGCGGACAAGCCGAGCTCTGCGGTCATGTGGTCGAGCCTGCCAGGGCCCATCATTCCCGGCATCATCATGCCGAAGCTGTCGCCCGGCTGGCCGCGATGGAATTCCTTGCCCGGGCCCCCGGCAGGGCTTGCCGCATAAGCGATCACTGCCACAGCGATCGTCGCCAGGGCGGCAGTTAAGACCAGTTTTCGTTTCATCGGGATATTGCTCCGTCTGTTGACATGGGACATGCGCCCGGTGCCCGCCCTGGGCGAGCGTTTCCTGGCGCCGCGGGTCTGCATGCGATTTCCGACCGGGCCGCCGGCCGTTAGTTCAACCCGATACCGGCTGCCTGGCCTGCGCCGCGCTCAGAGCAGGTCGCGCAGCCGGTACCAGAGCATCGCGAGCACGAGCGCCGGGCGCCGGATCAGCGCACCGCCATAGAAGGAGTGATGGCGAATGCGCGCGAACACGTCGAAGCGTTCCGTTGTCCCGGCGATCGCATCGGCCGTGATCTTGCCCGCGATCCCGGTAAGCACCATGCCGTGCCCGGAGAAGCCCTGCAGGTACCACACGTTCGGCGCGAGGCGGCCGAAATCGGGTGCCCGGTTGAATGTGATGTCGACCAGTCCGCCCCACGCATGGTCGATGCGCGCGGTCGCGAGTTGCGGAAACACCTGGATCATGCGCGCGCGCGTCGCCCGCCCGGTACTGAAGGGATCGAGGCCTGAGTAGCTCACCCGGCCGCCGAACAGCAAGCGGTGATCCGCGGTGCGCCGGAAATAATCGAGCACCCAGTTCATGTCGGCCACCGCGGCATTGTTGCGAATCAGCGCCGCAGCGCGCTCTGCGCCGAGCGGCTCGGTCGCCACGACGTAAGTGCCGACCGCCATGATTCTCGAACCGAGGCGCGGTGCCGCGCCGCCGAGCAGCGCATTGCCGGCGTAGACGAGATGCGAACAGGTCACCACGCCCTGCGAGGTGCGGACCCTCACTTTGGACCCGTCGGTGTGACCAAGGACGCGTGTGCGCTCGAATATGCGCGCGCCGGCGCGCTCGGCCGCTGCCGCGAGCCCGAGCGTATAGCGCAGCGGATGCAGATGCCCGCTGTTCGAATCGTACAGCGCGGCGACGTACCGTTCGCTCGCGATCGTCGCGCGCACTGCATCGCGAGGCATGAACCGCACCGAGCGATAACCGTACTGGTCGTGCAGCTCCTCGACCTCGGCCCGCAACACCGCCTCGTGCCGGGCCTTGATCGCAACCTGCATCTGCCCGTCGACCCAATCGCAATCGATCCTGTGCTTCGCGATGAGCGACTTGATCAGCGCGAGGCCTTCGACGGTCGTATCCCAGGCGAGCCGCGCGTCGCCGGCACCCATGAGTCGCTCAAGCTTGGCCTGGCCCGCCGCAATGCCGAATATCGCCTGGCCACCGCTGCGCCCCGACGCGCCCCAGCCAATGCGCTGCGCCTCGAGCACCACGATCCGGTAGCCGCGCTCGGCGAGATGCAGCGCCGTGGAGCAGCCGGTGATGCCGGCACCCACGACGCACACATCGCAATCCGTATCGCCTGCCAGCGGCGCGTGCGCCGGTGGCAGCGCCGCGGAGACCGTATACCAGGAGTCGATATGGCCGGAGTCGTTGGGTCGGGGGTCAAGCATCAGAGTGCCGACAGGTACCAGCTGCACTCGAGGGGGGTAACGTGCGCATTGAAATCTTCGAGCTCGGCGCGCTTCACCGTCGAATAGAGACGCACGAACTCCAGGCCGAGGAACTCCGGTGCGACCGCGCTCGCGGCGAATTTTTCGATGGCGTTCGCCCAGTGCACGGGCAGTGGCCGATCGTTGTGGCGATAAGCGTTGCCGCTGACGGCGGGCGGCGGCTCCTGGCGCTGCGCGAAGCCGTGCAGGATGCCGGCGAGCACCCAGGCCAGGGCGAGATAGGGATTTGCGTCGGCGCCCGCCAGACGGTGCTCGATGCGGCGATTGGCGGCATCGCTCATCGGAATACGGACGGCGGATCCGCGATTGTTGATCGACCAGGAGGCGCACAGCGGCACGTAGGCCTCGCGGCGGAAGCGCCGGTAGGAATTGGCATTCGGCGCGCAGACCGCGACGCCGTCCGCGAGCGTATCGACCAGTCCCGCGATTGCATGCCGCAGCGTCGCGTTCTGTTCGACCGACTCGCACGCGAACACATTGCGGCCGTCCCGATCGAGCAGGCTCACGTGCAGGTGCAGCCCGCTGCCGGCCATCTCCCGGTAGGGCTTTGCCATGAACGTCGCCTCCATGTGGTGGCGCCGCGCGGCGGATTTCACGATGCGCCGGAAGCGGATGGCCTCGTCGCAGGCGCGCAGCGCGTCCGGCGCATGCGCGAGGTTGACCTCGTACTGGCCCGGACCGTACTCCGCGAGCGCGCTCGTGGCCGGCACGCGCTGGGCGCGGCAGTACCCGTCGATATCGATCAGCACGCGCGAGTATTCGTTCAGATCGGTCATCGAATTGATCTGCGTGCGGAAGTCGCTGCGGCCGGTGAGCGGCGACGCCGGCACCTGCGGCAGCCCATCCGCACCGCGCTGCGGCGCGATGAAATAGAACTCGAATTCGAGCGCGACCACCGGTGTCAGGCCGAGCGGCGCGAAGCGCTCGAGGACGGTCGCCAGCACGTGGCGCGGTTCGGCGAAAAACGCCGCGCCCGCAGGCGTGCGCATGGACACCTGGACCTGCGCGACGTCGGGCGCATTCCAGGGCACTTCTACCAGCGTGCCGGGAATCGGCAGGCAGGGGCGGTCGGCATCGCCATCGTCGAAGCCGAGGCCGGTGGCCTCGACCGTATGGCCCAGCGGGTCGAGCGCGTACATCGACCCCGGGAGCGGCATCCCGCTTTCCCACAGCCTCGCGAGGCCCTCCCGGTCAATGCGCTTGCCGCGATCGATGGCGTTGATGTCGGACAGCAGCACGTCGACAAAACGCAGGTCGGGCCGTGTGGCCAGAAAGGCGTCGAGCTCAGCGCGAGGCGAGGGCAGTCGATTCATGTGTTTAGCATTTCCCGACACGGGGGGGCGGGCGGGAGTCATCCCGGCCCGGGCCGCGACGCTGGGATGTGCAATTTCTCCTTTCTTGCCGGGAGGTTACAGGGCCGGAATCGTGCTTTCCAGCCCGGTCGGCGGCCGGGCATCCCAGGCCGCAGGAGGTATGGTCTAATGGCCCGGCTGCGGCGCTCGTTCGCAGCGATTCGTTGAAGATATTAAACATCGGCACCCAGCCGCCGTCACAGACGAACCATGGCATCTGTCCGCCCGATCATTGCCATTCCGGCCGATCGCCGCATGATCGGCGCACACCCTTTCCATGCGGTCGGGGAGAAATACGTGCACGCCGTGCTGCAGGGTGCGGGTGCGTTGCCGCTGCTCGTGCCGGCGCTCGGCGAGTCGATTGATCTCGAGGAATTGCTGACGCGGATCGACGGCGTGCTGTTCACGGGCAGCCCGTCGAACGTCGAACCGCACCACTATGAAGGCGCGCCCAGCGAGCCGGGCACTCTGCACGATCCTGAGCGCGATGCGACGACGCTGCCGCTAATCCCGCGCGCGGTCAGCGCCGGGGTGCCGGTGCTCGGCATCTGCCGCGGTTTCCAGGAAATGAATGTCGCGTTCGGCGGCACGCTGCACCAGAAGGTGCAGGAGGTGCCCGGGCATCTCGATCACCGGGAGGACAAGTCGCAGCCGCTCGAGATCCAGTACGGCCCCGCCCACGACCTCGCGCTCGAGCCCGGCGGATTGCTGGATGGCCTGATGCCGGCGGGCGATCGCCCGCGCGTCAATTCGCTGCATTCGCAGGGAGTGAATCGCCTGGGGCGCGGGCTCGCCGTCGAGGCGCGCGCGCCGGACGGCCTGATCGAGGCGTTTCGCGTTGCCGGCGCTGCGCGGTTCGCGCTCGCGGTGCAATGGCATCCGGAATGGAAATTCATGGGCAATTCGCTGTCGCGCGCCATTTTCGCAGCGTTCGGCGCGGCGAGCCGCGCATGCGCAGCGCGGCGTCATTGCCATGAGCGCGCGCAAGACTAACTACTAGGGTAATTCTCATGGCCAGTGAAATCCAGCAGTTCTTCCGGGATCATGGCATCTCGGAAGTCGAGGCGATCATGCCCGACATGGCCGGCATCGCGCGCGGCAAGATCATGCCGGCGGAAAAGTTCGCCGAGGACGAGGGCATGCGGCTGCCCGAGAGCATCTTCCTGCAGACCGTGACCGGCGACTATCCGGCGGATACGCGGGCGGCGATGAGCCCGGCGGAGATCGACGTCGTCATGAAGGCCGATCCGCGGACCGTACGCACGGTACCCTGGGCCGCGGAACCCACGGCGCAGGTGATCCACGACTGCTTCTATTCGGACGGCAAGCGGGTCAACATGGCTCCGCGCTCGCTGCTGCGCAATATTCTCGAGTTGTATACGGAGCGGGGCTGGGAGCCGATCATCGCGCCGGAGCTCGAGTTCTACCTGGTCGAGCCCAACGCCGACGCCGACTACCCGCTGAAGCCGCCGGTCGGCCGCTCGGGCCGCTCCGAGCCGGGGCGGCAGTCCTACAGCATCGCGGCGGTGAACGAATTCGATCCGCTGTTCGACGACATGTACGCGTTCTGCGAGGCGCAGGATATCGAGATCGACACGCTGATCCACGAGGACGGCCCGGCGCAGATGGAGATCAACCTGCTGCACGGCAACCCGCTCGACCTGGCGGACCAGGCGTTTCTGTTCAAGCGCACCGCGCGCGAGGCGGCGCTGCGCCACAAGATGTACGCGACGTTCATGGCGAAGCCGCATGCCAAGGAGCCGGGCAGCGCGATGCACATTCACCAGAGCATTCTCGACAAGAAGACCAAGAAGAACGTGTTCGCCAACGCCGACGGCACGCCATCGCCGCTGTTCTTCTCGCACATCGCCGGCCTGCAGCAGTACCTGCCGGCGGCAATGTCGCTGTTCGCGCCGAACGTCAATTCCTATCGCCGCATCACGCGCTACCAGCTCGCGCCGATCAACGTGCAGTGGGGCTACGACAACCGCACGGCGGGGTTGCGGGTGCCGGTGTCGAATGCCGAGAACCGCCGGGTCGAGAATCGCGTCGGCGGCGCCGATGCGAACCCGTACATCGCCATCGCCGCCTCGCTCGCCTGCGGCTACCTCGGCATGGTCGAGGGCCTGCAGCCCACGGAGCCGGTCACCGGCAGCGCGCACGAGCTGCCGTTCGCGCTGCCGCGCTCGCTCGACGAGGCGCTGCGGCGGCTGCGCGACTGCAAGCCGCTGGTCGACATCCTCGACGAGCGATTCGTCGCCGCTTTCACCATCGTGAAGGAGGCGGAGTACGAAGTCTTTCTGCAGGTGATCAGCTCCTGGGAGCGCGAGCACCTGCTGCTGAACGTCTGATCGCGGGCGCTCGCGAGGCACCGTGGTTCCCAGCACCCTCGAATGGCAGCAGCTCGACACTGCGCACTACCTGCATCCGTTCACGGATTTCAAGCAGCTTGCGGGCAAGGGCGCGCGCATCATTACGCGCGCGGATGGCATCTACCTGCACGATTCGGACGGCAACCGCATCCTCGACGGCATGTCGGGACTGTGGTGCGTGGCGCTCGGCTACGGGCGCAGGGATCTCGCGGACGCCGCCTATGCGCAGCTGCTGGAGCTCCCTTACTACAATAGTTTCTTCCAGTGCGCGCACCCGCCGGCGATCGAGCTCGCACGACTCCTGGTCGAGGTCACGCCGCCGCAGTTCAACCACGTGTTCTTCACCGGCTCCGGAAGCGAGGCGAACGACACCGTGGTGCGGTTGGTGCGCCGCTACTGGTCGCTGCGCGGCGAACCGCAGCGCGACATCATCATCAGCCGCATCAATGCTTACCATGGCAGCACTATGGCCGGAGCCTCGCTCGGCGGCATGGCGCCGATGCATGCGCAGGGCGGGCTGCCGATCCCGGGCATCGTGCATATCGAGCAGCCTTACTGGTTTGAGTACGGCGCTGGGCTCTCGCCCGCAGACTACGGTGTCAAGGCGGCACGCGCGCTCGAGGCGAAGATTCTCGAGCTCGGTGAAAAACGCGTTGCCGCGTTCATCGGCGAGCCCGTGCAGGGCGCGGGCGGCGTCATCATCCCGCCCGACAGTTACTGGCCCGAGATTCAGGGCATCTGCGACCGCTACGGCATCCTGCTGATCTCGGACGAGGTGATCTGCGGCTTCGGGCGCACCGGGCGGTGGTTCGGCTGCGAGCACTACGGGACGCGTCCGGATCTCATGCCGATCGCCAAGGCGATGTCCTCCGGATATCTGCCGATCGGCGGGCTGATGGTGAGTGACCGCGTCGCCGAAGTGATGATCGAGAAGGGCGGCGAGTTCTTCCACGGTTTCACCTATTCCGGGCACCCGGTTTCCTGTGCGGTCGCGGTTGCGACGATCCGCGCGCTGCAGAAGGAAGCCATTGTGAAGCGCGTGCACGATGAGCTGGCCCCGCACTTTGCGGCCCGCTGGCGCGGCCTCGCGGACCACGACCTCGTCGCGGAAGCGCGTTCGGTCGGACTCCTCGGCGCCATTGAGCTGGTGAAACGCAAGGCGCCGCGCGAGCGTTTCGCGCCGAAAGGCGCGACCGGGCTGGCCTGCCGCGAGATTTGCATCCGCAATGGGCTGGTCATGCGGGCCGTCGGCGATACAATGATCGTTGCGCCGCCGCTGGTCATCACGCGGGCGCAGATCGACGAGCTCGTAGGCAAGGTGGCGAGCTCGCTCGAGGAGCTGGCCTCGCAGGTTGCACGCTGAATACGCCGTGATATAAGTGAGCGTATTCGGGGAGGGGGGATATTTCATGCGCACTCTAAACTGGGCTGGACTGTTGATCGCGGCCCTGCCGCTC
>JBAVOB010000235.1:0-5453 GCA_049691655.1 Steroidobacteraceae bacterium
TCCGGCTGCCCGCGCACCCGCCGCCCGCAGCGCGACAACTTCGGCGTGCGGTTCGCCGGCGCGCTCGTGCCAGCCCTCGCCGACGATCTCGTCGCCGTGCGCGACGACGCAGCCGACGCGGGGATTCGGATCGGTCGTCGCGAGGCCGCGCTCGGCCAGCTCGAGCGCGCGCCGCATGGCGCGCTCATCGAAGGCGCTGAATGCGGCTGTTCGCGCACTCATGCGCGCACCGCGCTCACTTGCCGCCCTTCGGCGCGGGTTCCGCGGGCAGCAGCGGCAACTGGCCCTCGGCCGGGTCGCGCCGGCGGCGATGGCGCAGGCGCTCGACTTCCTCGCGAAACGCTTCGGCATCCTGGAAATGCCGATAGACGGAAGCGAATCGCACGTAGGCGACCTCGTCGAGGTGGCGCAGCTCCTCCATCACCAGCTCGCCGATGTAGCGCGACTGCACCTCGCGCTCCCCGATATTGCGCAGCTTGTGGCTGATGCGGCTGACCGCTTCCTCGAGCGCCTCCTGGGAAACGGGGCGCTTTTCCAGGGCGCGCGCCAGTCCGGCCCGGAGCTTGCGCTCGTCGAAGGGCTCGCGCTTCGCATCGTTCTTGACGACCTGCGGCATGACGAGTTCCGCCGTCTCGAAGGTCGTAAAGCGCTCGGCGCAATCGAGGCATTCCCGTCGCCGCCGGATCTGACTACCCTCCCCGGCGAGCCGCGAGTCGATCACCTTGGTCTCGACGTGGCCGCAGAACGGGCAATGCACGGTTCGCCTCGCGCGGCTACCCGGATCAGGGACCGTAGACCGGAAAGCGGCGGCACAGCGTCACGACCTGTTCGCGCACCCCGGCGATCGCCGCGGCGGCGCCGCCCGCATCCAGCACAGCGGCGATCCAGTCGGCCACCTGCTCTACCTCCGGCTCCCTGAATCCGCGCGTGGTCGCCGCGGGTGTACCGAGGCGCAACCCACTGGTAACCGCGGGCGGACGCGGATCGTTCGGCACCGCGTTCTTGTTGACCGTGATGTGCGCAAGGCCGAGCGCCGCGCCGGCATCCTTGCCGGTAATCGGCCGGTCGCTGAGATCGACCAGAAAGAGATGGTTGTCGGTGCCGCCAGAGACGATGCGATACCCGCGCTGCGCGAGACGTGCGCACATCGCGCGGGCATTCGCGACGACCTGCTGCTGATAGTGCTTGAAATCGGGCTGCAGGGCTTCGAGGAACGCAACGGCCTTCGCTGCGATCACGTGCATCAGCGGACCGCCCTGCAGGCCGGGGAACACCATGGAGTTGAGTTTCTTGGCGATGTCATCGCCCGGACGCGCGAGGATCAGCCCGCCGCGCGGGCCGCGCAGCGTCTTGTGCGTCGTCGTCGTGACTACGTCGGCGTGCGGCACGGGATTCGGATAGATGCCGGCTGCGACCAGGCCGGCCACGTGGGCCATGTCGACGACCAGGTAGGCGCCGACCTGGTCCGCGATGGCGCGGAACCGCGCCCAGTCGATGACGCGCGAATACGCCGAGAAGCCGGCGATCAGCAGCTTCGGCCGGTGCGCCGCGGCGAGCTCGGCCACCTGGTCGTAGTCGATCTCGCCGTTGTCGGCGCGGATGCCGTACTGCGTGGCATTGAAGAGTTTTCCCGAGAAGTTCACTTTGGCGCCGTGGGTGAGATGGCCGCCGTGGTCGAGGCTCATGCCGAGGATCGCGTCGCCCGGCTGCGCGAGCGCGAGGTACACGGCGGCGTTGGCCTGCGATCCGGAGTGCGGTTGCACGTTCGCATAGGCCGCACCGAAGAGCTGTTTCGCACGTTCGATCGCGAGCGACTCGGCGATGTCGACGAACTCGCAGCCACCGTAGTAGCGCTTGCCCGGATAGCCCTCGGCGTATTTGTTCGTGAGCACCGAGCCCTGCGCCGCGAGCACCCGCGGGCTCGCGTAATTCTCCGAGGCGATGAGTTCGATGTGTTCTTCCTGCCGGCGGCGCTCGGCCTCGAGCGCGGCATGCAGTGCGGGATCGAATCCTTCAATGAGCATCGTCGTGCGAAACATCCGGAGCGTCTCTGCGGGTGGCGTCGGTTAAAGGGGCGCGATTGTACCCGATGGCGCCGGCGGGGTCGGGGGAGCGCGCGGCGGCAGGCGCCGCCTCAGGCGGGTTCGACCAGGCTCTCGACGACCGCCGTCCAGGCCTGCGCAATGTTCGTGCGGTTGTAACCGCCGCCACCGGTGGCGAGCAGCCGGCCGTGCCCGAGTCGCTCCGCCAACGCGCGCAGATCGCGGGTGGCCCTGCGGTGCGCCTCGCAGGAGAGGCGCAGGTGTGTGATCGGATCGCCCGCAACGCTGTCCGCGCCGCACTGCAGGATGATGAATTGCGGCCGATGCGCCTCGAGGTGAGCCAGCACCCGCGGCCAGGCCGCGAAAAACGCCACGTCATCGGCGCCCGGTGGCAGCGGGATGTTCAGCTTGGTGCCGGCGGCCGCGCCCCGCCCGGACTCCTCCGCGCCGCCGGTTCCCGGATAAAGGTATCGGCCATCTTCATGCAGATCGGCGAACACTACCGCGGGGTCGTCCTCGAAGCCGTAGTAGACGCCGTCCCCGTGATGCGCGTCGATGTCGACGTAGGCCACGCGCTCGAGACCGTGACGCTGGCGCAGCACTTCGATCGCGACGCCGCAGTCGTTGAACACGCAGAAGCCGCCCGCGCTGCCGCGCATCGCATGATGCAGTCCCGCGATCGGCACGAATCCGCGGCGTGCGCTGCCCGACAGGATGGATTCGGCCGCGAGCAGCGTCCCGCCCACCACGTCCGCGGCCGCTTCGTACATGCCGCGGAACGCCGGGGTATCGCCGCCGTCGAGGAAGCCCTGCCCGGTCTCGGAACGCTCGCGCACCAGATCGACGTACTCACTCGTGTGAAAGGCCAGCAGTTCCTCACGGGTCGCCGCACGCGTCGGCACGACGCGCGTCCTGCGATCGAGCCCGCGCGCCTCGAATTCGCGGTAGAAGGCGCCCTGGCGATCGGGGCCGAAAGGGTGCCCGTCGCCAAAACCGTAGCGCGCGAGGCGCTCGCCCGCGACGACGACCGTTTCTGGCTGGCTGCTCACCGGCTGCCGAGCCTAGCACAGCGGTCACGGCGCGCCCGCCGCGTTGCCGCGCCGGGCTTACGGCCCTGATTTCAGGCGCGATTTCGACGATAATGCGCGCCGTTTTTCCCTGCGAACGAGCGCGCGCCGCCGCCAGCCATGGCCCAGTACATCTACACGATGAACCGTGTATCGAAGGTCGTGCCCCCGAAGCGCACGATCCTGCGCGATATTTCGCTCAGTTTCTTCCCGGGCGCCAAGATCGGCGTGCTCGGGTTGAACGGCTCCGGCAAGTCGACGCTGCTCAAGATCATGGGTGGCCTCGACACCAACATCGAAGGCGAGGCGCGGCCGCAGGCCGGCATCCGGGTCGGCTACCTGCCCCAGGAGCCGGAACTCGATCCCGCGAAGGACGTACGCAGCACGGTGATGGAGGGGCTCGGTGGCGCCTTCGCGCTGGTGCAGCGCTTCAACGCGATCAGCGAGCAGTTCGCCGAGCCGATGGACGACGCGCGCATGGCGAAGCTCCTCGAGGAGCAGGCGAAGCTCCAGGACCAGATCGACTCCGCGGGTGGCTGGGAACTCGAGCGCACGCTCGAGATCGCCGCCGACGCGCTGCGGCTGCCGCCCTGGGAGGCGCAGATCGACAAGCTCTCGGGCGGCGAGAAGCGGCGCGTCGCGCTCTGCCGGCTGCTGCTGTCCGCCCCCGACATGCTGCTGCTCGACGAGCCTACCAACCATCTCGATGCGGAATCCATCAGCTGGCTCGAGAAGTATCTCGAGCAGTACCCGAGCACGGTGATCGCGGTGACGCACGACCGCTACTTTCTCGACAATGTCGCGCAGTGGATTCTCGAGCTGGACCGCGGCCATGGGATTCCCTGGCAAGGTAACTACTCGTCGTGGCTCGAGCAGAAGGAAAAGCGCCTGCAGCTCGAGGAGCGCGAGCGCGAAGCACTGCGCAAGACGCTGCAGCACGAACTCGAGTGGGTGCGGCAGAACCCCAAGGCGCGCCGGGCAAAGAGCAAGGCGCGCATGCAGCGCTACGAGGAGCTCGCCTCGAGGGAATTCCAGGAGCGCAACGAAACCAACGAAATCTATATCCCGCCCGGGGAACGCCTCGGCGAACTGGTCATCGAGGCCCGGGGCCTGCGCAAGGGTTACGGAGAGCGCCTGCTGATCGAGAAACTGGACTTCAGCCTGCCGCAAGGCGGCATCGTCGGCATCATCGGGCCGAACGGCGCCGGCAAGACGACGCTGTACCGCATGCTGACCGGCGCGGAGACGCCCGATGCGGGCGAGATCCGCATCGGGCCGACCGTGAAGCTCGCCTATGTAGACCAGTCGCGCCAGACGCTCGACAACGGCAAGAGCGTCTGGGAGGAGATCTCCGGCGGCCTCGACCTCATCCGTGTCGGCAACTATGCGACGCCCTCGCGCGGCTACGTCGGTCGCTTCAACTTCAAAGGCACGCAGCAGCAGCAGCTGATCGGCGAGCTCTCGGGCGGCGAGCGCAATCGCGTGCATCTGGCGAAGGTGCTGCGCGCGGGTGGCAACGTGCTGCTGCTCGATGAGCCGACCAACGATCTCGACGTGGAAACGCTGCGGGCACTGGAGGAAGCGCTGCTCGCATTTCCCGGATGCGCGGTCGTGATCTCGCACGACCGCTGGTTCCTCGACCGCATCGCGACGCACATCCTCGCGTTCGAGGGCAACTCGGAGGTCGTGTGGTTCGAGGGTAACTACCAGGAGTACATCGAGGACTTCAGGCGGCGCCGCGGCGAGGATGCGTCGCGGCCGCACCGTATTCGCTACAAGCCGCTGACGCGTTGATGGCGCGGGCGCCAGACGAGGAACCGCTCATGAAACCCGCAGCGCTGGTTCTCGACGGCCGTACGCTCGATCTCGCCGCCATCGAGCAATTCGAGCGGTCGCGGCCGGCGGTCACGCTCGCGCCGGCTGCACGTGCGCGGCTGGCCACAGCGCGCCAGGCCGTCGAGCGCGCAGCCGGATCGGCAACGCCGACCTACGGGATCAATACCGGGTTTGGCGCCTTCGCCACGCGCAAGGTCGACGCGGCCGATCTCGCGCAACTGCAGCTCAACCTGGTCCGCAGTCACGCGAGCGGCGTCGGGCCGGCGCTCGACCCGGACCTCGTGCGGCGCGTGCTGCTGCTGAAGGCCAATGCCCTCGCCGGCGGCTACTCGGGCGTGCGGCCCGAGGTAATCGACGCGCTGCTCGCCTTCCTGAATGCCGATCTGCTGCCGGTGATTCCGCGGTCAGGATCGGTGGGCGCTTCGGGCGATCTGGCGCCGCTCGCGCACCTCGCGCTCGCCCTGCTCGGCGAAGGCGAGGCACGGCAGGGGGCGCGCCTGCTGCAGGG
>JBAVOB010000236.1:0-3718 GCA_049691655.1 Steroidobacteraceae bacterium
GCCTGCAGCAGATCAACGGGAGCGAGGTGAGCAGATACCCCCTCTGTCCCAACGAAGGGCTGTGCATCGTGTTCAACCCGTTCTATCTCGGGCCGAGTCCGGGTTGGTACGGGGTGACGATCACCAACAACATCATCGCGAACAACGTCGCCGGCCGGGACGGCGCGGGAGTATCGCTGGAAGACGCGCTGAAGGTGACCTTCGTCAATAACACTGTGGTGTCCAACGACACGACCGCATCGGCCGGCGTGCTGTACAAGACCCTCGGTGCGGTCAATTCCACCGCGCCGCCTCCGGGTTGCGATCCGACTCCGCCTACCGGCTCCGGATCGGCGACGCCCTGCAACTTGGGCGGCGAAGCGGCACACGCTCCACAGCCGGCCGGGCTGGTGACGATGCGGAACACGCCGAACCTGGTTCGCTCGCTGAGCCCACCGGTCATTTGCCCGGCGGGCTTCGGATACAGCGGCGGTATCAACCTGGGTGCTGTCGGTGTACTCAACGGCAACTGCACGACCGTGTCGTTGCCGAAACTGACCAACGACATGTTCTGGCAGAACCGGGCGTTCCGCGTCGACCTGGTCGACGTGAACGGAAATGTGGTGACCAACCCGGCGACGCCGACCGGCACGGGGCTGCTGTCGCAGCAGAACCTGGTCGCGCTCACGCCGCTCCTGAACCAGACGACGTGGGGCGGCTGTGCGAGCGGCGCCAACTACTGGGATGTCGGGGTGCGGGGTGACACGGGACCGACGAATCACGGCGGCGTGACGGGTGTCACGTTGAGCCTGGACTACTCGATCCTGACCAGCCTGCCTTCGGGTGGCGTGCTCGGAAGTAACAACCGGGCGCCTACGAGCTCGCCGGTCAACGCGCAGTACTGCAACGGCGCGCGCGTGCCGCCCGAGGCCCCGGGGCTTGCGCCCAAGGGCTTCCAGGCGCCTCCGGGCCGCTCGGAGACGACGGGGCTCAGCCCGGTGTTCGTGTTCAACAACATCACGCCGGCGGCGACGGTCGATGAAGGGCACAACTGGATCAACCTGACCTACGGTCCACTGAGTCTCTATTCATCGGCCGGCCAGGCGATGATCGCGGACAAGAGCGCGGCCGTCTCGCTCGGGGCCTACTCGATCGGCGCTACCTCGGCGGCGATCAACGTCGGCACCAACAGCGGCGCACCCAGCGTGGACTTCTTCGGCAACTCGCGGCCGCAGGGCGCCAACGTCGAGATCGGGGCCGTCGAGTACGTGCCGCCGAACTTCGCTGTGCCAGTCGTGAACCCTGCAGCGCTCGCGTTCGGCCAGGTGCTGGTGGGCGCGACTCCGACCCGGGATCTGACGCTGTCGAACAATGGCGGCGCCGCGTTCACGATCAGCTCGATCGCGGTGCCGACCGGCGCGTTCTCGCGGGTGGGCACCGGGACCTTCCCGACAGGGGCTCCGAACTGCCCGACAGCGTTCCCGGCGAGCCTGGGCGTCGGGGCTTCGTGCACGATCCGCGTGCAGTACACGTCACCGACGCCTGCCGCAACGGTCTCGAGCGGACAGGTGACGATCGCCGGCAATGTGGCGGTGACGAACTCTCCGGTTGCGCTGAGCGGCAGCTCCGCGGCGCCGACGTACATCGCGAGTATCGGCCCGAGCCCGACCGACTTCGGGAACTGGGCGACCGGCGTGACGAGTTCCACCCGGGACCTCACGGTCACCAACACCGGCAATTCGGCGCTGGGTAGTGCGACGAGCCCGCTCACCTACACGGGGACGGGGCTCGCAGCGCCGTTCGCGCGAGTCACCGGGTTCACCGGCGACTGCGGGACCACCTTGGCCGTCGGTGCCTCGTGCACGATCCGGTTGCGGTTCACGCCGACTGCGCAGCAGCTCTACAGCGGCAGCATCACGGTGAACGCGGGCGCAGCGCCGTTGCCCACGGCTGCGGCGTCGGCGACGGTGACGGGTACGGGGGTCGCGCCGCCGGCGTTCCCGGGCCTCACGGTGCTCGACAACTTCAATCGAGGCAATAGCTCGAACAGCCTCGGCGCGAGCTGGGGGAGCACGCTGCTCTCCGTGAACACCAACCAGGCGTTCTGCGTCACCGGCCTCACAGGCTGTGCTCTGCTCGGCGGAAGTGCTGTCTGGAACGGCGCGTTCGGCGCCAATCAGGCGGCGGCGTTCGCGATCGCCAACGCCACGCTGAACGGCGACAGCTTGATCCTGAAGGCGAACAACACATCGGGACTCACGGGAACCTACGTCCGCGTGAGAACGACGGGTGCGTCGGTCGTCGTGGAGACGACGACGAACAGCGGACTGTCGTTCACCACCCAGTGGACGGTGTCGCCGGCCGCCGCGTACGCTTCGGGCAATATCCTCACCGCGCTGGTTGACCCGGCGGGAGTGGTATACGTCTGGAGAACGGCAGGTACGACGACGACGTACGTCGGCGGCGTCGGACTCCCGGGCGATGCGGCGTGGACCGGTGGAGGCCAGATCGGCATCCGGATGACAGCAGGTGCCAGGGTGGATGACTTCGCCGGCGGCACGGTGCCGTAGCATGGGGTAACGCACAGCAGGGGCTGGCCCGTGTGGGCCAGCCCCGTCTTTGCCCAGCGCCCGTCTGCACCCGCGGTCATGACTGGCGCACTCGATCGATCCTGTCGTTCAAGTCGATTCCCGGAGGATCGATGAACCGATCCCGCGCGTACCTGGTGCTGTCTCTGGCGGGACTGTTCTGTGCCAGCCTGGCCTGCGCCGACACCGTCGCGCCGGCGCCGGCAGCTCAGGTCGCTGCGCCTCGGGCGCCCGCCCAACGCAGCACGTCCGGACTCGATGACCGCGTGCGACTGCTCTCGGCCGAACTGCATCTCGATGCGAGTCAGCAGGACGCGGTGCGCAGAATCCTCGAGGGTCAACGCGCGCAGGTACAGCAGCTCTGGAATGATACGTCGGTGCCGGCGGCCTACCGCGTCGGCGCCATGCGCGCGATCGGCGAACATACTGCGGAGCAGATCCGCGCCCTGTTGAACGAGCAGCAGCGCAAGAACTACCTGGCGGCGAAGCCGCCGCGCAAGGCCGAGGAGAGTTCCCCCACGCCGAGTGTCGAAGATTGGATGCGCTCCGCCAATCAGAAGTAGCTGCGCTGCGCGTCGCTCGCGGGCCGTGAGCGTGACGGGCCAGCCCCAACCGCTGCGCGCCCTGGCGGTCGCGCTCGTGATTTGCTGCGCCGTGAATCTCGCGGACACGGGTTGCGCCCAATCGGGACGCGGGGCTGGCTACCAGACCAAGTCCCGGCACCAGCGCAGGATCGTCGACGTGCAGGTCCGCAGGCTCGATGAACGCTTGTCCTTGTCAGAGGCTCAGAAGAGACAGATCAGGGTGATTCTCATTCGGCGACGAAGTAACGGTGCGCCCGTTGCGGAGCAAGTCCGCGCGCTACTCACGGTGGCACAGCGGCAGGTCTACGATGCGGATCGGGCGGGGGCGGTGCGGCCTCGATAGCATGCCGGGGACCGCGGCAAATGCGGGTAGACTTCCCGCACCGGCGAGGGGGTACCTCGGATGACGAGCGGCATATTAAGGAGTGAACGAATGATGTCCCGTAAGGCGCTGATGTGCACCGTGGCGCTCGCATTGCCGTACCTGGCCTCCGGCACGAGCGCCGCAGCGGTGGAAGCGAAGCCCGGTGTGGCCCGGCCGCAGGCCGCTGCGCGACCCGCGGCCGC
>JBAVOB010000237.1:0-2569 GCA_049691655.1 Steroidobacteraceae bacterium
GGGCGCCTGCGGCGCGGATCCCGGCACCGGCGCGACCGGTCCGGCGAGCCCGGAACCGATGAGCGCGGGATCATCTCCGGGCACGTCGGAGAGGAACAGCGCGACGCCCGCACGCCCCGCGAGACGCGCCGAGAGCCCGCCGGCCTTGATCCGGGAGAGCCGCGCGCGCGCGGCGTTCAGCGCCGCGATGTCGAGCCCCGCGCGCAGTCCGCGCTCGTTCAGCCGCCGCAGATCCTGCAGCGTGACGCCGGCGCGCGGCAGCTCGACGAGGCTCGAGGCCCCGCCGGAGACGAGCACGAGCGCACGCAGCCCGGGCGGCAAAGCGTCGATCCAGGCGAACAGGCGCAATCCGGCGCCGACGCTGCGCTCATCGGGTAGCGGATGCGCGGATTCGCACACCTCGAGCCAGGTGCAGCGCTCGAGCGCGTCCGCATGACCCGCCTTGGTAATGACGATCGCCCGGTCGATCGCGCCGCCGAGCGCATCGCGCGCGCCGAGCAGCATCGCGGGAGCGGCCTTGCCGATCGCGATGACTGCGTGGCGTGCAGCGTGCAAGCCGGGATCCGTGAGCGCCGTGCGCACCGCTGCACGGCCGTCGGTTCGCGCCAGCGCGGCCTGGAACATCGTCAGGAGGATTGTCCGGCGCGGATCGATCCCGCCGGCAGCGCGGGAGCCGCTCAGAGATTGCGCACTACGCGCAGGTTCCGTGCGTCGTCGCGCCGCCGGGCACGGACGCGGTCCGAGCGCTCGGTCTGCAGGCGCTCGAGATACTCGGGCGTCACGTCTCCCGTGACGTACTCGCCCGAGAAGCACGACGTGTCGAACTCGGTGATCGGCGCGTTGTCGTGCTGGCACGCCTGCACGAGGTCGCCCAGATTCTGATAGACGAGCCAATCGGCGCCGATCGCGGCGCGGATCTCCTCTTCCGTCTTGCCGGCTGCGACCAGTTCGCTCGCCGCCGGCATGTCGATGCCGTAGACGTTCGGGTGACGCACCGGCGGCGCCGCCGAGGCGAAATACACCTTGCGCGCACCGGCCTCGCGCGCGAGTTCGATGATCTGCGCCGACGTGGTGCCGCGCACGATCGAGTCGTCGACGAGCAGCACGTTCTTGCCGCGGAACTCCAGCTCGATCGCGTTCAGCTTCGAGCGCACCGACTTCTGGCGCTGCTCCTGGCCCGGCATGATGAACGTGCGGCCGATATAGCGGTTCTTGATGAACCCCTCGCGGTACTTGATGCCGAGGAGCTGCGCCACCTGCAGCGCGGCCGTGCGGCTGGTATCGGGGATCGGGATCACGACCTCGATGTCGTGGTCGGGCCGCTCGCGGCGGATGCGTTCGGCCAGCTTGTCGCCCATGCGCATGCGGGCGCGCTGCACCGAGACGTTGTCGATGATCGAGTCGGGACGCGCCAGGTAGACGTACTCGAAGATGCACGGCGTGTGCCGCACGGTGGCGACCAGTTGCTGCGTGTGCAGGCGACCCTGCTCGTCGATGTAGACCGCTTCGCCGGGGCCGACATCACGCACCAGGCGAAAACCGAGCATGTCGAGCGCCACGCTCTCGGAGGCGAGCATGTACTCGGCACCCTTGGCCGTCTCGCGCGTGCCGAGCACGAGTGGACGGATCCCGTTCGGATCGCGGAAACCGAGGATGCCGTGGCCGATGATCATCGCGACGACCGCGTAACCGCCGCGGCAGCGGCGATAAACGGCCGTGAGCGCGGCAAAGATGTCGGCCGGCATGACGCGCGGCGTGCCGACGCGCTGCAGCTCGGACGCGAACACGTTGAGCAGCACTTCGGAATCGGACGTCGTGTTGAGGTGCCGCCGATCCTCGCGGATCAGGATCTGCGCCAATTCACGCGCATTCGTGAGATTGCCGTTGTGTCCGAGGCAGATGCCGTACGGCGCGTTCACGTAGAACGGCTGCGCCTCGGCGACGCCATCGCAGCCGGCGGTCGGGTAGCGCACGTGACCGATGCCGATCTGGCCCTTCAGCTCGAGCATGTGGTGCTGCATGAAGACGTCGCGCACCAGCCCGGCGCCCTTGCGGACGAACAGCTCGCCCTCGCTCGCAGTCGCAATGCCCGCCGCATCCTGGCCGCGGTGCTGCAGTACCGTCAGCGCGTCGTACAGTCGCTGGTTGACGGCGCTCGTCCCGACGATTCCGACGATGCCGCACATGGTTCAGCTGGCGGGCGCCGCGTCGCGGGACGCCTGCTCAGGGTGCAGGAGCTTCTCGACACGCGCTTCGCCGACTAGCGAGCGCACGGTGTTGGCGATGTGTTCGGCCGGCGCGCGCAGGCGCGCGTTGCGATACCAGGCTTCCTGGTCGAGCCGCAGCGTGTGACAGAGGATCACGAGCAGGCCCGCGATCACCGCTCCCCGCAACACGCCAAAGATGAAACCAAGCAGGCGATCCGTGCCGCCGAAGATCGACAGACGGACGAAGTGTCCGGCGATCGCGCCCAAGGCCGCGCCGAGACACAGCAGCCCGACGAGCACGAGGGCGCGCCCGGCCCACAATCCATAAGGCTCCTGCGACAGCACGCCGCCGAGATGTGTCG
>JBAVOB010000238.1:0-3960 GCA_049691655.1 Steroidobacteraceae bacterium
GGCGCGTCGGGCTCGCCGCCGCCGCGGCGCGCCCGCTGCCGACCTTCTCGGGCGGCGAACAGCGCCGCATCGCCATCGCCGCGCTGCTCGCGCAGGACCCTCCCATCGTGCTGCTCGATGAGCCCACCAATCATCTGGATCCCAATCAGGCGCTCGATGTGCTCGACCTGTTCCGCGAGCGTTGCCGGGCGGGAGGGACGGTGCTCGCGACACTGCACGATCCGACGCTCGCCGCGCGCTACGCCGATCGCGTGCTGCTGCTGTTCGGTGACGGGCGCTGGATCGACGGTGCCGCAAGCGAACACCTCACCGGGACGCGGCTGAGCGAGCTGTACGGTGTACCGATCGGCGAGGCACGCGTTGGCGACCGCCGGGTGTTCTTCATACGCTGAGCGCGCCGGCGCACGCCCGTCAGGCGCGCGACGGTCCTGCGCCGACCAGCTCGCGAACTGCGCCGTGCAGCACCCTGTTGGTCGCGAGCACGGAGGTCGTCGCGAGATCTAGCGGCGCGCCCGCCAGATCGGTGAACTCGCCGCCCGCTTCGCGCACGATCACGCTGAGCGCTGCAATGTCGAGGATGTGGACATCGGACTCGATCACGACATCGAGCGCGCCGCGCGCGAGCAAGTGGTAGTGCAGGAAATCGCCGTATCCGCGGATGCGGTTCGCCTGGCGCACGAGCGCCGCGAGGCGCGACCAGTCGTCCGCCGACGCCGCGAGCGTCTTGAGATTGCCGGTTGAGACGATCGCCGCCGCGATGCCGTTCACCGCGCTCACGTTCAGGGGCGCGCCGTTCAGCCGCGCGCCGCCGCCGTCGGTCGCCCAGGCGAGTTCGCCGTAGACCGGTGCGCTCGACACGCCCAGCACGAACCGCCCTTCCCGCCTGAGCGCAATCTGCGTCGAGAAGAACGGGCACTCGCGCACGAAGGACTTGGTGCCATCGATCGGATCGACAAGCCAGACGTTCGGCGCGTCGGGCGTGCGCTGTCCGGTCTCCTCGCCATAGAACCCGTACGTCGGAAAGCGGCGCTCGAGCACCGCGCGAATCGCCCGCTCGGCGAGCACGTCCGCCTCGGTGACGGGGGTCTGATCCGCCTTGATGGTGATGGCGAGGTTGCGCTGATAGAGCGTACGCGTCACCTGCGCGGCGGCTTGCGCCGCTTCGAGGGCGGCCTCGAGTTCCCTCGCGAGCGCTGCGTTCATGCCGTGAAGCCCTGTTCGCCATCTTCAGTGCTGGGCTCAGGGTGACGAACCGCGCACGCGGCTGTCAATCGCCGCGGCGGACAGGCGGGGCACCGCTTTCTTGACACCCGAGCGGGCGCTGCGTCAGAGTGCGCGCGCTGCCGACAGGTGCTCGGGAAGCCGGTGAAATTCCGGCACTGCCCCCGCAACGGTAACTCAGCGAGCAATGCATCCGTGAAGCCACTGCGCTCCGCCCCAGGCGGTCGCGGGAAGGCGATGCAGGAGGACCCGCCGCTCACGCGCCGCGTCCTCTAGCTGGGAAGTCCGGAGACCGGCCTCGAGGCTCGACTCACTACACTCGGACCATGCGGGCGTGCATGGGGAGGCGGATCCGCATGCGTTCTCATTTCCTCAGCGTCACCGGCGCGATCTGCGCCATCGCCGTTGCCGCGCTGGTGCGCGCCGCGGAGGCGCCGACCGGCGGCGCCCTCGAGGAGACCGTGGTTACCGCGACGCGCACTGCGGCGCCGGTCGATCAACTGGCCGTGCCGGTCGTCATCATCACGCGCGAGGAAATCGAACGTTCGCTCGCGACCGATGTCGGCGAGCTGCTGAAGCAGCACGCGGGTTTCGAGGTCGCGCGCAATGGCGGCCCCGGCCAGACGGCGTCGCTCTTCATCCGCGGCACGAACAGCGATCACGCCGTGGTGCTGGTCGACGGTGTACGCATCAACCCGGGCACGATCGGCGGCGCGGCGATCCAGAACATCGCGCCCGAGACGATCGAGCACATCGAGGTGGTGAAAGGCCCGCGATCCTCGCTCTACGGGACCGACGCGATCGGCGGCGTCGTCAACCTGTTCACGCGCGCGCAGGCCCGGCAGGGCTTCTCGGGCGCATTGTCCGGTGGCCGGTACGGCACGGATGCGGCGCACTTCGAGGGCGGGTCGCCGCTCGGCGAGCGCGCATCCTTCGGGTTCAGCATCGGACGGCTGGAATCGTCCGGTTTCCCGGCGCTCGCGGCGAGCGCCGAAGATCGCGGATATTCGAACACCACCGCGAACCTGTACGGGCAGTTCAGTGCGGCCGGCTCGTTGCTGTTGCGGGCGCGTGCCTGGCGCGCAGCCGGCAACACGCAGTATTCGGATTTCATGCTCGCGCCGGTCGATGAGGATTACACCAACAGCGCCTACGCGCTCGAAGCGCAGTTGACGCCGCGCGCGGCGCTGCGCACCCGCCTCACGGCGAGCCGCGTCGCGGACGACGTACGGCAGAAGCAGTCCGAGGACTTCGTGCGCACGCGCCGCGACGCGTTCGAGTGGCAGACGGATTGGCGCGCCGGCGCCGGCCACGAAATCACGGCGGGCGCGATGCTCACGCGAGAGAACACCCAGGCCCGGTCGTTCGGCACACGGTTCGACATCGACACGGACGTCAACATGGGTTTTCTGCAGGACCGCTGGAACCGGGGTCGCCACGGCGCGCTGGCGGCCATCGGCTATGCAAGTCACCACTCGTTCGGGCACAAGACCACCTGGAACGCCGAGTACGGTGTAACGCTCGGTCGCGGCACACGGCTGTCGGCCGCCGCCGGCACGGCGTTCCACGCGCCCGACAGTACCGACCGCTTCGGCTACGGCGGCAATCCCGCGCTCGCGCCCGAGACCTCGATGCAGCTCGAGCTCGGCGTGCGCCAGCCGCTCGGCCCGCGCCAGCTCCTCTGGTTGACGGCTTTTCGCAACGATATCGACGACCTGATTGTCTTCGCAGTCACCGATTTCACCACCTTCGACGGGCGCAACCAGAACGTCGAGCGCGCCCGCATCGACGGTCTCGAGGCCGGTTACGAGTTTCGTGCGGACCTCTGGCGCGTGCGCGCCGAGATCGCCCTGCAGGATCCGCGCAACCGCACCACGGGCGAGCAGCTGCTGCGGCGCGCGCGCCAGACGCTCGCCGTGTCGGCCGGCCGCACGCTCGGCCGTCTCGAGCTCGGAGTCGACCTGCAGGCGAGCGGCCGGCGGCTCGACTTCGGTTTTCCTGGCCCGACGCGCCTCGACCCCTACGTCCTGGTCGATCTGTCGACGCGGTACGCCGTCAGCGACCAGTGGTCGCTGCAGGCGCGGCTCGACAACGTGCTCGATGAGCGCTACCAGCTCGCGAGCGGCTATAACACGCCTGGACGCAGCTTCAACGTGGCGACGCGCTACCGATTCCGCTAACGTCCGTCGCGGGCGGCCACCGAGGAGCGATCTTTATGGGCAACCGGCTGAGCCGCATCTATACGAGGACGGGCGACGACGGCACGACCGGGCTCGGCGACGGCACGCGCGTTGTGAAGGATGATGCCCGGGTCGAAGCGTACGGGACGGTGGATGAGCTCAACAGCAGCCTCGGCGTGCTGCTCGCCGTGGCGCACGTGCCGCCGACGATTGCCGCGGTGCTCACCGAAATCCAGCACGACCTGTTCGATCTCGGCGGCGAACTGTGCATCCCAGGGCACCGCGTGATGACGGCGGAACGTGTCACCGCACTCGAGCGAGCGCTCGACCGGTTCAACGACCCGTTGCCGCCGCTGAAGGATTTCATCCTGCCGGGCGGCGGGCCCGCGGCGGCCGCCTGTCATCTCGCGCGAACGATCTGCCGGCGGGCCGAACGGCGCGTCTGGACGCTGGCGGCGCGCGCCGCCGTCAACCCGGAAGCCGCCAAATACCTCAACCGTCTGTCCGACCTGCTGTTCGTCCTGGCGCGCGTGCTCGCCCGCCACGAGCGCGGTACCGA
>JBAVOB010000239.1:0-1940 GCA_049691655.1 Steroidobacteraceae bacterium
GCCCTATACAGCCTCGACGTGATCATTTCCGTCGGATACCGGGTGAAGTCCACGCGCGGCGTGCAATTTCGCCAGTGGGCCACGCGCGTTCTGCGCGAGCATCTGATACACGGCTACACGTTCGACCGGACCCGTCTGGCCGAACGCGGCCTGCTGGAAGCGCGGCAGACGCTCGACCTGCTGGCCCGCACGCTGCAAAACCAGGCGCTCGTCGACGACACCGGCCGCGCGGTGCTGGAGCTGATCGTTGGCTACGCCGACACTTGGCGGCTGCTGCTCGAGTACGACGAAGACCGGCTGGCGTTGCCGCCCGGTGCCCGGCCCTCTTCGGGGATTCTGGATCTCGCGCGGGCCAACACGGCGATTGCCGATTTCAAGCGCGAGTTGATGGCGCGCAGCGAAGCGACCACGTTGTTCGGCAATCCGCGTGGCGAAGCGCTCGACGGAATTCTCGGCAGCATCGAACAGACCATGTTCGGCGAGCCGCTGTATCACTCGCGGGAAGAGAAAGCCGCCCATCTGCTGTACTTCGTCATCAAGGATCACCCGTTCTCCGACGGCAACAAACGCATCGGCTCCTTCCTGTTCATGCTCTACCTGCAACAGGAAGGCATGGCGCATCGGCTGAATCCGCTGGCGCTGACGGCACTGGCCCTGCTGATTGCCGAAAGCGCAGCGTCGAGCAAGGACTTGATGGTCCGCCTGATCATGAATTTGCTCGTGGAGCCCCAGACGTGAGCGCCTTCACCGAATCCGTCGTCGAGCAGGCCGCTCTCGCCTGGCTCGAAAGCGTTGGTTGGGCGGTCAAGAACGGCGCGGCGATCGCTCCCGGCGAGCCCGCCGCCGAGCGCGACGACTACGGGCAGGTGGTGCTCGCACAGCGGCTGCGTGATGCGCTCGCCCGGCTCAATCCCGCGCTTCCTGCGGAGGCGCTCGAAGACGCCTTCCGCAAACTGACGCGGCCTGAAGGCGCGGAGCTCGTGGCGCGCAATCGCGCGCTGCATCGGCTTCTCGTGGATGGCGTGACGGTCGAGTACCGCACGGCCGACGGCGAGATCCGCGGCGCACAGGCGCGCGTGATCGACTTCGACGCGCCTGCCGCAAACGACTGGCTGGCGGTGAACCAGTTCAGCGTGACGGAGAACAAGCACACGCGTCGGCCCGACGTGGTGCTGTTCGTGAACGGCCTGCCGCTGGCGGTCGTCGAGCTGAAGAACGCGGCGGACGAGAGCGCGACCCTCTGGAGCGCCTGGCAGCAGTTGCAGACCTACAAGGCGGAGATCGCGTCGCTGTTCGCAACCAACGCGCTGCTCGCCATCTCCGACGGGGTGGAGGCGCGGGTGGGCACGCTCACCGCCGGGCGCGAGTGGTTCAAGCCCTGGCGCACCATCGCGGGCGAGGGGTTGGCCGATCCGCACCTGCCGGAGCTGCAGGTGGTGATCGAGGGGCTTTGTGCCCCGCAACGCTTTCTCGATCTGGTGCGTGACTTCATCGTCTACGAGGACGACGGCGGCGGCCGCATCGCGAAGAAGATGGCGGGCTACCACCAGTTCCATGCGGTGCAGGTGGCGGTGCGCGAGACGCTGCGGGCGGCCGAATTGCACCGCGCGGGCGATCGGGTCGCGGAGGCCGCGGGTCGCTATGAGGCCGGCAAGAAGCCGGGCGGCAAGCCCGGCGATCGTCGCGTGGGCGTGGTCTGGCACACGCAGGGTTCGGGCAAGAGCCTGACGATGGCGTTCTACGCAGGCCGCATCATCCGCGAGCCGGCGATGGAGAACCCGACCATCGTCATGCTCACCGACCGCAACGACCTCGACGACCAGCTCTTCGGGACGTTCGCCCGCTGCCACGAGCTGCTCCGCCAGGAGCCGGTGCAGGCGGCCGACCGGGCGGACCTTCGGGAGAAGCTACGCGTCGGCGAGGGAGGCGTGGTCTTCACG
>JBAVOB010000240.1:0-2419 GCA_049691655.1 Steroidobacteraceae bacterium
CCATCGCGCGAATGGCATGCGGCGCGATGGTCGCGGGAATGAGTCCGATCCTCACCTCGCTGAAGCAAAATCGCGCCCCGGTCACCGCGACGGCCAGATCGCACGCGGCGACGAGACCGATGCCGCCCGCAAAACAGTCGCCCTGGACGCGCGCAATCGTGGGTTTTGGGAACTCGTGGACCGCCTGCAACATCCGCGCGAGCTTTTCGGCATCCGCGCAGTTCTCCGCAGGTGAGAAACTCGCCATGCGCGCCATCCAGTTGAGATCGGCACCGGCGCAGAAAGCCGTGCCCCGCCCCGCGATCGCTACGACGCGCACGGCCTCGTCGCTCGCCAGCGTGCGCATCGCGTCGGCGAGTGCCGCGATCAACCGTTCATCGAAAGCATTGCGAACTTCGGGCCGATTAAGCCACAAGGTCGCCACGCCGCCGCTCGTCGTCACCTCGAGTATCGATGCGGTGGTCATCGCGTCCCTCGACTCGTTACATGCGGAACACGCCGAAGCGTGTCTCGGGGATCGGCGCGTTCAGCGCGGCGGCGAGCCCGAGACCGAGCACCCGGCGGGTGTCCGCCGGATCGATGATCCCATCGTCCCACAGACGCGCGGTCGCGTAATAGGGGTGACCCTGGGTCTCGTATTGCGCGCGAATGGGCGCGCTGAAAGCCGCCTCGTCCGCAGCGCTCCAGGTCCCGCCCTTCGCTTCGATGCCATCCCGCCGCACGCGGGCGAGTACGCTCGCTGCCTGCTCGCCCCCCATGACGCTGATGCGGGCATTCGGCCACATCCAGAGGAATCGCGGGCCGTACGCGCGGCCGCACATGCCGTAGTTGCCGGCGCCGAAACTGCCGCCGACGATCACCGTGAGTTTCGGCACCTGCGCGCAGGCGACGGCCGTGACCATCTTCGCGCCATGCTTGGCGATGCCCTCGTTCTCGTATTTCCGGCCCACCATGAAACCGGTGATGTTCTGCAGAAAGACGAGCGGCATGCGTCGCTGACAGCACAACTCGATGAAATGCGCGCCTTTCAGCGCAGATTCCGAAAACAGGATGCCGTTGTTCGCCACGATGCCGACCGGCATGCCCCAGATGCGCGCGAATCCGGTGATGAGTGTCGCGCCGAACCGGGACTTCCACTCGTCGAACTCGCTCCCGTCGACGACACGCGCGATGATCTCGCGCACATCGAAGGGCTTGCGCGCATCGCCGGGCACGACGCCGTGCAGTTCTTCGGCGGCATATTTCGGTTCGATCGGCTGAGCGACCTCCGGACGCGGCTCCTTGGCCCAGTTGAGATGCGCGACGATGCGCCGCGCAATACCGAGTGCATGCGCGTCGTCCTCGGCGAGGTGATCGACGACGCCCGAGAGACGCGTGTGCACATCGCCACCGCCGAGATCCTCCGCAGTCACTTCCTCGCCCGTCGCGGCCTTCACGAGCGGCGGTCCGCCGAGAAAAATGGTCCCCTGATCACGCACGATGATGGATTCATCGCTCATGGCCGGCACGTAAGCGCCGCCCGCCGTGCAGCTGCCGAGCACGACCGCGATCTGCGGGATGCCCGCGGCCGACATCGTTGCCTGGTTGTAGAAAATGCGCCCGAAATGCTCGCGGTCGGGAAACACCTCGTCCTGGCTCGGCAGGTGCGCGCCGCCCGAGTCGACGAGGTAGATGCAGGGAAGCCGGTTCTCGCGCGCGATTTCCTGCGCGCGCAGATGCTTCCTCACGCTGACCGGATAATAAGTGCCGCCCTTTACGGTGGCGTCGTTGCAGACGATGACGCACTCGCTCCCGGCCACGCGGCCGATCCCGGTGATGAGACCCGCGCCGGGTGAATCCCCCCCGTAGAGCCCCCAGGCCGCGAGCTGCGAGAGCTCCAGAAATGGCGCGCCGGGGTCGAGCAGCAGCTCGACGCGGTCGCGAGGCAGGAGCTTACCGCGCCCGACATGGCGCGCGCGCGCCGCTTCCCCGCCGCCCTGGGTCACGGTCGCTACTTTCGCTCGCAGGTCAGCGACCAGCGCCTGCATGGCGCGCTGGTTCACGCGAAACTCGTCTCCGCGGACTTCGAGCCTCGTTTCAATGACCGACATGCCCACCCGCCCTGGCGAGCTTCCCAGGGGCACTCCCGGGGATCCACTTGCCATTAAAGTCCGATTGTCGGACAATACCACCTTTCTTGCGACGGGAGCAAACCCATGCCCGGACTCGATGCCTGCGACTTCGACTTCGGTCTCGGCGAGACGCTCGACGAGGTCCGGCAGCAGGTCCGCCGCTTCGCGCGCACCGAGATCGCGCCGCTCGCGGACCAGATCGACCGCTCGAACGAGTTCCCCCGCCCTCTCTGGCCGAAACTCGGCGCCCAGGGCCTCCTCGGCCTGACCGTGCCCGAGCGCTGGGGTGGCGCCAACCTCGGCTACCT
>JBAVOB010000241.1:0-4015 GCA_049691655.1 Steroidobacteraceae bacterium
AGCCAGCACTGTGCCTTCGCCAGGTCATAGCCGGCAACCGGGCGCCCGGCGTCGTTCAACGCGCGGATGCGCTCCTGTACGGCAGCGATCGTCTTGTAATCCGCGTGCACGGCCTCGTCGCTGATGCGCTTCGCCGGCTCGCGCAGCGCATCGTGCGCGACGAACGGCACGTGCATCGCGCAGCCCGCGAGGAGCGTTGCCAGGAGTGCGAGAGCCTTGGAGGACATGAGAGCTTTCCTCAGTGTTTGGGCGTGGCCGCCACCGCAGGATCGACGCCCGCGCGTCCCCGGCCGAACAGGTCTTCATCGAACTTGAATCGCAGGCGCAGGAAGACGCCGCGATTGGTGTAGTCCTCGCCGCTCAGGTCGCGATCTTCGAACCCGCTCCAGTTGAACCCGAGCGAGAGCCACAGGTTCTCCGCAAGCAGGTAGCCGGCTTCGGGACCGGCCGCATACTGGCGCGCATGCCCGGTCGGACTATAGAGCACGTTCGCGGAAAAGCCGAGGTCAATGCGCTTCGTGAGGTCATAGATCAGCCGGCCGCCGGCCAGGTAGGCGGTGTACCGGTCGTTCACGCCGTCGAGCGTTTCGTCGACCCACTTGCCGGCGAGCCGGCCCGAGAGCCACAGCGGGCGCCTGGGATGGTAGCTCGCGTGCGTCGAGACGATGTCGACGGCGCGATCGAACGCCGCGCCGACCGTCGCGTCCGATTGCCACTTGCGCTCGTAGCGGCCGAGCACCGCCCAGACGTTGGTATCGGTCTGCGCGAACGCCATGCCCACCTGCAGGCGGTCCTGGAACCTGTCTGCGGCGGTCGCGCCACGGGCATCCGCCCGATCGTAGTAATTGCGTGCGAGCAGGCTCCAGTCACGGGCGAGCTTGATGTCGTAGCCGAGCGTCGAGAGCACCGCGTCGTAGTTCGGATCGCGCCGCAGCTCGAGCCGCGCCGTCCCGCGCCACAGTGGATCGTAAGAGAGCTCGAGCCCGCCCGTGAGGGCGGTCGCCACCTCGGGCTGCACCCCGAAGGCCTGCTGGCGTTCGAACCCGCCGGAGACGCGCACGCCCTCACGCAGGTTCCAGATATTGCGCAGACCGAGCGCGGCATGCGCATCGCGACCGGAGATCGCGTCGCGCAGCCGATATTCGCTGAATAGTTGGCCTTCGGTCCGGTAGCTGGAATCAATCCCGACGATCGTGCTCGAGGTCGTGCGGTCATCGCCGACGAGGCCGTAGTCGCCAGAGGTCGAGGCGAGCCACTCATGGCGCGCATACAGCCGCGCACGCTCCGCGACCTGGTAGTCTGCACCGAGCGCGTAACGGCGCTTGTCCGCCGCATCGATGTCGCGCTCGAACTCCGCGAATAGGCTCGAGCGCTTGTTCGGTTGCGCCTTGAGCCCGGCGTGCCAGGCGGAGAAATCCGCAAACTGCGCGATCGGCGCGACGGTCGGGGCATTCACCTGGTACGGCGTAAAGCCCTGACCGCTCGCGATGTTGCTGATCCCGGCGGCTCCCGCGTTCACCGGACCGCCCTCATCGCGCGATCGGCGCATGCCGAGATCGAGCGCGAGCCACTCGGTGAGCCGCCGCTCGACGCCGATTTGCATGCCCTCGCGCCGCGCGCCAATCACCCGATCCTCGGAGCGCAGCGCTTCGCCGTAGAGGCGCGTCGCCGCATTGAGGCTGTAGGTCGCGTTCAGGCTCGACTCGCTCCGACCGCCCTGGAGGGTCGCCGAAGGATTGCGGAAATCGATGCCCGTGAGGCCCCACAGGCCGCGCAGCTGCAGCCGGTCGCCGGCGTGACGGAACTCGACGCGCCCGCCGCTGCCGCGTTGCGCGAGCTCGTCCTCCGAGAGCGCCGCCTCGGCGAACAGCATCGTGTCGGCGCCGAAGCGGTAGGTCGAGTTGACGCTGAACAGCCGGTAGCGCGCGGACGGATTCTGGTCCTCGACGAGGCTCCCGCCGACCGCGAGCCGATCGGTGAGCGAGATCGCGCCGTCGGCGCCCGCGAGCCAGAATTCGGGGCCGCCCTGGTCGATCTCGTAGGTCACGCGGATCGTCAACGGGTTGAACCGCGCATCGACCGTCGGAATCGGCGCCTTGAAGATGATCTGTCCCGAGAACGGCTCGAAGCTGTAGTCCACGAAGCGGGTCATCGCCTGCACCGTGAGAATCACGGCCGGCTGGTTGCGATCGCGCGTGAGAATCTCGACGCGCTCGGAATTGCGCAGCCCGTCGCCGCGTCCGACGAAATACGGTCCCGAGATGCCGCGTGCCGGCTGCTCCTCGATCACCTGCTGGGCCCGATCGTGCGTGACGAAGGTGTCGAGCTCGACCCGCCGGTTCTCGAGATGGTGTCGTAGCCCGGTGAGCGAGCGGGCATACTGGCCGAGCGCCTGGGCCTCGTAGGCCGAACCGGTCTGGAAATCCCCGTAGAGCAGGTAGCTCTTGTTGCGATCGACGCGCACGTACAGGTCCTTGGTCGACTGGGCCTCGAAGCCACGCTGCGCCGCATCGCCGTAGATGGGATAGAACTCCTCGGGACGGATGTCGCGGAAAAACGGCGACAGCGCCGCTTTCTCCGAGTCGTACGCGAGGGTGAGCAAGTAGCCGGGCCGCACCTCGCCCTTGACGAACAGTTCGGTCGCCGCGCCGAAGATGCCCTTGCCGTCGGCGAACGTGCTCGAGGTATGCGACAGTTCGCGCTCGAGCTCGCTCTCCTGCCCGGTGCCGGGCACGGCGCTGCGCCGCGCGACCGCGCCTTCGATGAACCCCGTGGCAAGAAGCGGTCGCAACTCCGGCAGGAAGGTGACGACGCCGGACAGCTCGAGCGCGCCGCTCGTCACGCGCACGGTCACATCCTGCGGCTCCTGCGGCGCAAGCAGCAGGAAGCGCCCGACGCCCGCCTCGACGCGAACCTGCACGCCGGGGATGACCCGGTCGAGATCGCCGCGGCCGACACGGGTCTCGTCCGTGTCCCGGCCGGGCAACTGGATGCGTCCACCGGAGACTTCGACGGTGACGTAGCTCGAACCCGCCAGCGGCTTGCCGTCCGCATCGAACACGCGCACGGTGAAAGTGACCGGGCTCTGCCCGTCGGCCGGCACGTCGTCGCGATCCGCCTCGAGCCGCAGGTTCGCGCCGCGCGCGCGATCCGCCTGCGTCACGCGCGGCGCGCGATCGGCGAGGTTCGAGTTCTGCGGCGTCAGCGGCACGCTCACCGGTATCGGCTGATAACGACAACCGCTCTCGGATGAGCAGCCCGCGGGCTGCTGTGCAGGTGTCATCGCGGCGAGCGCGAGACCCCCCGCGAGCAGCATGCCGCGCAGGATGAGCACTGGCCTCATTGCGGGTTCTCCCTCGGGGTCAGCGGCGGGGGCAGCGGCCCGGGCGGGCTGCTGACACGCGGCTTCGGGACGGGCTGGTCGGCCGAGTCCGTGGCTTGCCGGGGCGCGCCCGTCGGCTTCAGTTCGAAGATGAGTTGCGGGCCGTTGGGTTGCTCGGTCTCGGGCGCATTCACCTCGCCGTGCGCGCGACGGGCCTTGACCTGTCCGAGCACGACGTTGCTGCAGCCGCCCTCGATGAAGTCCGCGCGCTGCAGTTCGCCGTCGCGCGGATCGAGGAACAGGCTGTTCGGATCGAGCGCGTTGCGGTTGCTCGAGGTCACGAGCCGTGACCCCCGCGGCAGCGTTGTGCGATCGACCTTGAAGGTATGCGTGCGCGGCGCGAGACCGCAGTAGCTGTACTTGCCCTCCACGTCGCTCACGAGGTACGTGCCGTTCGAGAAGTAGAGCCGCACGCCGGGGATGCCGAGCTCCTCGGCGTCCTGGACCTGGTTGCCGTTACAGTCGACGAATATTTTGCCGATGATGCACGCCTCGGTCGTGAACACCCCGCCGTCGACGCGCACACGGTAACGGCCCTCGTTCGATTCCTCGCCGGCGAGCGAGCGAGCGCGGGCCCGGTTGGTACCGTCACCCTGTTGAGCTCCGACCCCGACGCGCGCGCGGTAGGTCACG
>JBAVOB010000242.1:0-4980 GCA_049691655.1 Steroidobacteraceae bacterium
TCGCTATACTGGCCGCTTTCCCGGACTCCTCGCGCATTCGGCTCGCGGGCGAAAGTGGCGGAACTGGCAGACGCGCTGGGCTTAGAATCCAGTGGGGCAACCCGTGAGAGTTCGAGTCTCTCCTTTCGCACCACCTGAGCTTTCTCTGTGCGAAAATGGCAGGCCGCAAGTCGTTGATGTGATTCGAGCACGAGGCGTGGCGTGCGCCCGGCCAAAGGCTGGGCCGCCGGCCCCGCGTGCGCGCCCAGAGGTAGCTGACCATGCAGGTTTCCCTGACCGCGACCGGCGGTCTCGAACGACGGCTCGAAGTCGCTGTCCCGGCGGAGCGCGTGCAGCAGGCCGTCCATGAGCGGCTCAAACAGATTTCGCGCACCGTTCGCCTGAAGGGCTTTCGCCCGGGCAAGGCACCGCTCGCGGTGGTGAAGCAGCAGTTCGGCAGCCAGGTCCACGCCGAAGTCGTGAGCGAACTGCTGCGCTCGACATTCTCGGAGGCAGTGACGCGCGAGAAGCTCACCCCCGCCGCCGGTCCGCGGATCGAGCCGCTCGCGATGGAGCCCGGCGCGGAGCTGCGCTACGCCGCCACCTTCGAGGTGCTGCCGGAGTTCGCCCTGAAGCCGCCCGACTCGCTCACCGTCGAGCGGCCGGTGGCCGAGATCACCGAGCGGGACGTCGATGCCATGATCGAGAGCCTGCGGCGCCAGCGGCCGCGCTTCGAACTCGTCGAACGCGCCGCGCGCGACACCGATCGCGCAACGGTCGACTTCGAGGGACGCATCGACGGCGCAGCCTTTGCTGGCGGGGCGGGCCAGGACGTAGCGTTCATCGTCGGCAGCGGGCAATTGCTGCCGCAGTTCGAGGCCGCCGTTCGCGGCCTGAGTGCCGGCGCGACGCGCTCGGCGCCGGTTGTGTTTCCGCCCGACTATGCCAGCAAGGACCTGGCGGGCCGCACGGCCGAGTTCACGATCACGCTGAAGAAGGTCGAGGAGCAGAGTCTGCCGCCGGTGGACGAGGAATTCTGCAAGGCTTTCGGCGTCGAATCCGGTGATGCCACGAAGCTGCGCGAGGACGTGCGCGGCAGCATGGAGCGCGAGATGCAGGAAGCGATCCGCAAGCGCGTGCGGGCGCAGGTGCTCGACGCGCTGTACCGGGAGAATCCGCTCGAGTTGCCGCGCTCGATGGTCGAGGAGCAGATCCAGGAGTTGCAGGTGCAGCTGTTGCGCAGCCGCGGCGCCACCGAGGTGAAGGAACTGCCGCCGCGCGAGCCGTTCGAGGAGCCCGCCCGGCGCCGCGTCGCGCTCGGCCTGATCATCGGGGAACTCATCCGCGCCCAGGGCCTGCAGCTCGACCGCGCGCGGGTGCAGTCGCGGCTCGCCGAGATCACGTCGCAGTACCCCAATGCCGAGGAAATGAGACGGGCGTACTTGCAGAGCGCGGATGCCATGCGTCAAATCGAGTCTGCTGTGCTCGAAGACCAGGCGATCGACTGGGTGCTCGCCCGGGCTCGCAACGTTGAGCGGCCGGCGACGTTCGCGGAACTTACCGGCTTCACGCACAATCCCTAGCCACAGAGGCACACCGAGAACATGGAAACCCGCAACCTGAACCTCGTCCCGATGGTCGTCGAGCAGACCGCTCGCGGTGAGCGGGCGTACGACATCTATTCGCGCCTGCTCAAGGAGCGGGTGATCTTCATCGTCGGTGGGATCGATGACCACATGGCGAATCTCGTGGTCGCGCAGCTGCTGTTTCTCGAGTCGGAGAACCCGGACAAGGATGTCGCGCTGTACATCAACTCCCCGGGCGGCGTGGTGACCGCGGGCCTCGCGATCTACGACACCATGCAGTTCATCAAGCCGGACGTGAGCACCATCTGCACCGGCCAGGCGGCGAGCATGGGCGCGGTGCTGCTCGCGGGCGGCGCCAAGGGCAAGCGCTTCGTGCTGCCCCACGCCCGCGTACTGATCCACCAGCCGCTCGGCGGCTTCCAGGGGCAGGCGACGGATATCGAAATCCACGCCCGGGACATCCTCGAAACGCGCGATCGCCTCAACGGCATTCTTGCCGCGCACACCGGCCAGACCGTCGAGAAGATCAAGCAGGACACCGACCGCGACAACTTCATGAGCGCCGAGCAGGCGGTCGCCTACGGCATCGTCGACCGGGTGTTGGCCAACCGCTCGCAGGCGCCTCTGCCGCAGTCTGTGAAGTAGCGCAAGAGTTCTGCAGAAATCCATTGCACACAAGGCGTTACGAGCGCGCCCACTTTGCTTCGGCGCGCGGCGCCGTGCTATAAGGCAGGCGATTCGCGTGCAAAAGGCGGACGAATGAGCGACGACTCCCGTGGGCGGCACGAAGACGGCAAACTGCTGTACTGCTCCTTCTGCGGCAAGAGCCAGCACGAAGTCAGGAAGCTGATCGCCGGGCCGTCGGTTTTCGTCTGCGACGAATGCGTCGAGCTCTGCAACGACATCATCCGCGAGGAGCTCGAGGACCGCGCCGAGCGCGCCCGCGACAAGCTGCCGAAGCCGCAGGAAATCAAGAAGGTTCTCGATGAGTATGTCATCGGCCAGGAGCGCGCCAAGAAAGTGCTCTCGGTGGCCGTCTACAACCACTACAAGCGCTTGCAGACCCGCAGCGCCACGACCCCGCGGGCGCGCGAAGAGGTTGAGATCTCGAAGAGCAACATCCTGCTGATCGGCCCGACCGGCTGCGGCAAGACGCTGCTCGCCGAGACTCTGGCGCGGCTCCTGAACGTGCCGTTCACGATTGCCGATGCCACGACGCTCACCGAAGCCGGGTACGTCGGCGAGGACGTCGAGAACATCATCCAGAAGCTCCTGCAGAAGTGCGACTACGATGTCGAGAAAGCGCAGACCGGCATCGTCTACATCGACGAGATCGACAAGATCTCGCGCAAGTCCGACAACCCGTCGATCACCCGCGACGTCTCGGGAGAGGGCGTGCAGCAGGCGCTTCTGAAGCTGATCGAGGGCACGATCGCCTCGGTGCCGCCGCAGGGCGGCCGCAAGCACCCGCAGCAGGAATTCCTGCAGGTCGACACGGGCAACATCCTGTTCATCTGCGGCGGCGCGTTCGCGGGCCTCGAGAAGATCATTCTCAACCGCACGCAGAAAGGCGGCATCGGCTTCACCTCCGAGGTGCGCGACGTCACCGTCCGCCAGCACGGCGGCGATGTCTTTCACGACGTCGAGCCCGAGGATCTCATCAAGTACGGCCTGATCCCCGAATTCGTCGGCCGCCTGCCGGTGGTCGCGACGCTCGAGGAACTCGACGAGGGCGCGCTGGTCTCGATCCTCACGGAGCCGAAGAACGCGCTCACCAAGCAGTACAAGCGCCTGTTCGACATGGAAGGCGCCGAGCTCGAGTTTCGCGAGGAGGCACTCAAGGCCGTGGCCCACAAGGCGATGCAGCGCAAGACCGGCGCGCGCGGCCTGCGAACCATCCTCGAGAACGTGTTGCTCGACACCATGTACGACCTGCCCTCGCTCAAGAGCGTGAGCAAGGTCGTGGTGGACGATACGGTGATCGACGGCCACTCAAAGCCGTACGTCGTCTACCGCTCGGACGACGGCCGCGCACCCGCGGTCGAAGAGCCGCGCAGGGCAGCGGGCACTTCCAGCCACTGAGCGAGCGCATCTTCCTGTGATCCAGCGCACGGTCCGCTTGAAACGCGGGCAGACCGTCACCATTTCCTTGGCGTAGACTTCCCCCATTGGTCCAGCATCCTTTGCACGGAGGGCTTGCCGCGTGTCCGAACCAGTCTCACAGAGCCCGAAAGTGACCAGTGTGGAGAACCTCCCCGTCCTGCCGCTGCGGGATGTCGTGGTTTACCCGCACATGGTGATTCCGTTGTTCGTCGGCCGCGAGAAGTCGATCCTGGCGCTCGATGCGGCCATGCGCGCGGACAAGCGCATCATGCTGCTCGCCCAGAAGCAGGCCGACGTCGATGATCCGAAGACTGACGACCTGTATCGCATCGGCACGCTCGCGACCATCCTGCAGCTGCTGAAGCTCCCCGACGGCACCGTGAAAGTGCTCGTCGAAGGCGGCGACCGCGCGCGCGTCGACCGCATCGGCGCGGGCGACTTCTATACCGCCGACGTGACGTTGCAGCCGGATGGCGAGATCTACGACGAGCGCGAGATGGACGTGCTGAGCCGCTCCGTGATTTCGCAGTTCGAGCAGTACGTGAAGCTCAACAAGAAGGTGCCGCCCGAGGTGCTCACGGCGCTCGCCGGCATCGAACAGCCCGGGCGTCTCGCCGACACCGTGGCCGCGCACATGTCGCTCAAGCTCGGCGAGAAGCAGAAGGTGCTCGAGATCCTCGACGTCAAGAAGCGTCTCGAGCACGTGCTGGTCGCCATCGAGGGCGAGATGGACGTGCTGCAGATCGAGAAGCGCATCCGCGGGCGCGTCAAGTCGCAGATGGAAAAGAGCCAGCGCGAGTACTACCTGAATGAGCAGATGAAGGCCATTCAGAAGGAGCTCGGCGACATGGAGGACGGCAGCAACGAGCTGCAGGAGCTCGAGCAGAAGATTGCCAAGGCCGGCATGCCGAAAGAGGCGCGCGAGAAAGCGACCTCCGAACTCAACAAGCTGAAGATGATGTCACCGATGTCGGCCGAAGCGACGGTGGTGCGCAACTACGTCGACTGGCTGGTGAAGGTGCCGTGGAAGAAGCGCTCGAAGGTCCTCAAGGACATCGCGCGCGCCGAACGCGTGCTGGAAGAGGACCACTACGGCCTCGAGAAGGTGAAGGAGCGCATCGTCGAGTACCTCGCCGTGCAGCAGCGGGTCGACAAGATCAAGGGCCCGATCCTGTGCCTCGTCGGCCCGCCCGGCGTCGGCAAGACCTCGCTCGGCCAGTCGATCGCGCGCGCCACCAATCGCAAGTTCGTGCGCATGTCCCTCGGCGGCGTGCGCGATGAGGCCGAGATCCGCGGCCACCGCCGCACCTAC
>JBAVOB010000243.1:0-9275 GCA_049691655.1 Steroidobacteraceae bacterium
ACCAGGTGCAGTCGATGCAGTCGCCCAGGCCGCTGCTGCCGTGCTGTGCCTCACGCCGGCGCGCGCCGCGGGGCTCGCCGCGCGCGCCGTCATAGGTGACGATGAGCGTGTCCTGGTCGAACATCGCGCTCTGGAAGCGCGCGTAGGGGCACATGTACTTGCATACCTGCTCCCGCAGGTAGCCGGCATTACCGTAGGTCGCGAAGCCGTAGAAGAGCGTCCAGAACGTCTCCCAGGGCCCGAGCGACAGCGTCATCGCCTCGCGGCCGAGCGTGTCGACCGGGGTGAAGTAGCCGACGAAAGTGAACCCGGTCCAGAGCGCGAATACGATCCACAGGAATTGCTTGAGACCCTTGCGGAGGATCTTGCGCGGCGTCCACGGTCCCTTGTCGAGCTTCATGCGCACGCCGCGAGTGCCTTCCGCGAAACGCTCCAGCGCGAGGAAAGCCTCGGTCCAGACGGTCTGCGGGCAGGCATAGCCGCACCACAGACGGCCCGCGATCGCCGTGAAGAAGAACAGGGACAGCGCGGCAATCACCAGCAACCAGGTCAGGAAAATGAAGTCCTGCGGCCACAGCACGATGCCGCCGACGTAGAACTTGCGCGCCGGCAGATCGAATAGCACTGCCTGGCGATCGCCCCAGCGGATCCACGGCAAAAGATAGAAGATTCCGAGCAGCACCCAGGCGGCGAGCGTGCGCAGGCGTGCGAAACGCCCCGCGATTTCGCGCGGATAGATCTTCTCGTGGGGCGCGTAGTAGGACTCCGGCGCGGATGCGGCCGGCGCGGACTCGTTCATGGCGAGCCGGATCTGCGTTCCGTCCGCGTCATGAAAACGGCCGCGGCGGCTGCGATGGCCGCGATGGCCCAGAAGAAAAAGAACCCGAGGGCGTAAACGCGCAGCCGGCCGCTCCACCACTGCGGAGCATTGCCCTCGCGCAGGGCGAGCGGATCGACGAATGCGAAGCAGAACATCGTGCCGACCGCGCCCGCCAGGAACGAGCACCAGAGGACGATGCCCACGGTGCGTGAGCGGGGCCCGAGCTCCCGCGCGGCCTCAGGAGCCGCCGGTCCCACTTTGCGCCGCCTCGTGTCTGGACTGGTTTAGGCTCTCGACGTAGGCGGCGAGCAGCTTGATGCGGACCGGGCCGAGGCGATCACCCTGCGCCGGCATGATGCCCTGGCGGCCATTGCTCACGGTCTCGCGAATCGCCGTCGCCGTGCCGCCGTACAGCCAGATGTTGTCGGCGAGGTTCGGCGCGCCGAGCTGCTGGTTGCCGCGCCCGTCCGCCCCATGACACGCCGCGCAGATCTGGCCAAATTTCTGCTTGCCGTTGGCCAGATCCCCGGCAGCGGCGCTGCGCCCCGACAGTGACAGGACGTAGGCGAGGACATCTTCGACTCCCCGTTCGCCGAGCACGGCCTTCCACGGCGCCATCACGGCCGTGCGCCCCTGGGTGATGGTCGTCACCACCGTCTCAGGCGCGCTGCCCCACAGCCAGTCGCCGTCGGTCAGGTTCGGAAAGCCCGGAGCGCCGCGCCCATCGGAGCCGTGGCACTGAACGCAGTTGTTCACGAACAGGTTGCGCCCGACGCGCAGCGCCGCCGGGTCGGCCGCGAGCGCCTCGACCGTGCGGTCGCGGAACGGGGCGAGAGTTTGCTGAATCAGCGCCTCGCTCGCGGCCGCCTGCTCGGCATGCTGTGCCTGCGAGCTCCAGCCGAGCGTGCCGGCGTAGTTACCAAGGCCCGGATAGGCCACGAGGTAAGCGACAGCGAACGCGATCGACACAATGAACAGCCACAGCCACCAGCGCGGCAACGGGTTGTTGTACTCGCGCAAGTCGCCATCCCAGGTGTGGCCCGTGGTCTGGGGACCTGCGCGGCTGGGATCGTCACGACCGCGGCGCATCCACCACAGCAGCCACAGCACCGCGACGATGTTCGCGACGCTGATGGCCGCGACGTACAGACTCCATCCCCCGCTCACGACTTGCGCCTCCCATGCTCGTTCGCGGCGCGCGTCGCGGGAGCGGGCACGTCTTCCTCGAGCGGCATGCGCGCCAGCCTGTCGAACGTGGCGCGCCGCCGGTCGCTCCATGCCCACGCGATCAATGCCAGGAACAGGATCAGCAGCACGGCGGTCACGATGCCTCGAAGTACACCCATGTTCATTGCGTGCCGCGCCTCGCTACCAGGACTTCGATGCCAGCCCGAGTTCCTGCAGGTAGGCGATCAGCGCATCCTGCTCGGTCCTGCCAGCCACTTCGGCCGGCGCCGCCGCGATCTGGGCATCGGTGTAGGGAACGCCGACGCGACGCAGCGCAATCATCTTTCTGGACGTGACGTTCGCGTCGATACCGTTACGCGCAAGCCACGGATATCCGGGCATGTTCGACTCGGGGACCACGTCCCGTGGATTGTTCAGGTGCACGCGATGCCACTCGTCGCTGTAACGTCCGCCCACACGTGCGAGATCCGGCCCGGTGCGCTTCGAGCCGAACTGGAACGGGTGGTCGTAAACCGATTCACCGGCGAGGGAATAGTGACCGTAGCGCTCGGTCTCGGCGCGCAGTGGTCGCACCATCTGCGAGTGGCAGTTGTAGCAGCCTTCGCGGATGTAGATGTCGCGCCCCTCGAGCTCGAGGGCCGTGTACGGGTGCACGCCGGGCGCGGGCTTCGTGGCGTCGCTCTGGAAGCTGAGCGGGATGATCTCCGCCAGTCCCCCGGCGCTGATCGCGAGCGCTATCAGCACGCCCAGGACGGCGACACGTTTTTCTACGAGGTCATGCTTCGACATCCTGCCTCTCAGCTTTCACGCCGGCGCGAGCACCGGCTGTGACAGCGCCGCCGGCCGCCGCTCGATCGTCTTCACGACGTTGTAGGCCATGATGAACAGGCCGCCCAGCACGAGCAGTCCACCCGCGAGACGCACGATGTAGTACGGGTGGGTCGCGTTGAGCGCCTCGATGAAGGAGTAGGTCAGGGTGCCGTCCGGATTGGTCGCCCGCCACATCAGGCCCTGCATGACACCCGCGACCCACATCGAGGTGACGTAGAGCACCACGCCGATGGTCGTCGTCCAGAAATGCCAGTCGATCAGGCGCGTGCTCCACATCTCGGTCTGGCCGTAGAGGCGCGGGATGAGCACGTAGAGCGAGCCGATGGTGGTCATGGCGACCCAGCCGAGGGCGCCCGAGTGTACGTGCCCGATGGTCCAGTCGGTGTAATGCGAGAGCGCATTCACCGTCTTGATGGACATCATCGGTCCTTCGAAGGTCGACATGCCGTAGAACGACAGCGACACGATGAGGAACTTGAGGATCGGGTCGGTGCGCAGTTTGTGCCACGCTCCCGAGAGCGTCATCATGCCGTTGATCATGCCGCCCCACGAAGGCGCGATCAGGATCAGCGAGAAGATCATGCCGAGGGACTGCGCCCAGTCGGGCAGCGTCGTGTAATGCAGGTGATGCGGTCCGGCCCACATGTACACGGAGATCAGTGCCCAGAAGTGCACGATCGACAGCCGGTACGAGTACACGGGGCGGCCGGCCTGCTTCGGCACGAAGTAATACATCATGCCGAGAAACCCGGCCGTAAGGAAAAATCCGACGGCGTTGTGCCCGTACCACCACTGCACCATCGCGTCGACCGTGCCTGCATAGACGGAATACGACTTGGTCAGCGACACCGGAATCTCGGCGCTGTTGACGATGTGCAGCACGGGGACGGTGATGACGAACGACGCGTAGAACCAGTTCGCGACGTAGATGTGCTGCACGCGCCGCCTGGCAAGCGTGGCGAAATAGACGACGGCGAACGCGATCCAGACCACGGCGATCAACAGGTCGATCGGCCATTCGAGTTCGGCGTATTCCTTGGCCGTGGTCCAACCCATCGGCAGCGTGATCGCGGCGAGCACGATCACGAGCTGCCAGCCCCAGAAGGTGCAGGCGGCGAGCCTGTCCGAGAACAGCCGCACGTGACAGGTGCGCTGCACGACGTAGTAGGCCGTCGCGAACAGGGCGCAGCCCCCGAACGCGAAGATCACGGCATTGGTGTGCAAAGGACGCAGGCGGCCGTAGCTGAGCCACGGAATATCGAAATTCAGTGCCGGCCAGATGAGCTGGGCCGCGATCAGCGCGCCGACCGTCATGCCGACGATGCCCCAGACGATCGTCATGATCGCAAACTGGCGCACCACTTTGTCGTTGTAGCTTTCGTGTCCAGGCGCGGCGAATCCTGCGCGGTTCGCGGTGGCTGACACCGATGCTTCGCTCATGCAGTCAAGACCCCGCTGGACAGTGCGATTCCCGACGTGTGCACAGGCGAGCGACCCGATTCGGGAACGCGCCTGCGCGGCAGCGCGAATACTAGCTTGTGCCCGGCCCTCAATGCCATGCAGGGGCTGCGACGTGCCGGCGAGCCGTCCGGCCGGCCACGAACACGGTTCGCTCGAAATCCGGACATTCCCTTATAGTTCCTCCATGACATCGCCGCACGACAGTTCGCCCGGCTCTGCGCTCCGGCAGGCGCGCCGCGTCGTCGTCAAGGTGGGCTCCGCGTTGCTCGTCGACCAGGCGACGGGGCGACTCAACCGTGCCTGGCTCGCGACGCTCGTCGCGGATCTCGTGCGGCTGTGTCGCCGCGGCCAGGAGGTCATCCTCGTCTCTTCCGGCGCCATCGCGCTCGGGCGGCGCCATCTTGGCCTGCCTCGGGGGACCCTGCGGCTCGAGGAAAGCCAGGCGGCCGCGGCCGTGGGCCAGATCCGGCTCGCGCACGCCTACAAGGAATTGCTCGAGGCGCGGGGGATCACGGTTGCGCAGATGCTGCTCACGCTCGAGGACAGCGAGCGGCGCAACCGCTATCTCAATGCGCGCGCGACGCTCGAGGCGCTCCTGCGGCTCGGCGCGGTCCCGGTCATCAACGAGAACGATACGGTTGCGACCGCCGAGATCCGCTACGGAGACAACGACCGGCTGGCCGCGCGCGTCGCGCAGATGGCGAGCGCGGACTGTCTGGTGCTGTTGTCCGATGTCGATGGGCTCTACACCACGGATCCGGCGCGCGATCCGGCGGCAACCTTCATCGAGCGGGTGTTGCGCATTACGCCCGAGATCGAAGCGATGGGCGGACGTTCCGGTTCGGACGTCGGATCGGGCGGCATGGCCACCAAGATCGCAGCGGCAAAAATCGCCGTCGCTGCGGGTTGTCACCTGTGCATCGCCGCCGGGCGTTACCGTCATGCTCTGCGGCGCATCGAGCGCAGCGCGCGTTGCACCTGGTTCGTGCCGAGCGCATCGCCGGCCGCGGCCCGCAAGCGCTGGATAGCGGGGGCACTCAGGCCGGCGGGCGCCGTGACCGTCGACGCGGGTGCGGAAAGGGCTCTGCTTTCCGGCAAGAGCCTGCTGCCGGCGGGCGTAGTGGGATCGCTCGGCCGGTTCGGCCGGGGCGATACCGTCAGCATCGTGGGCCCGCTCGGCTCCGAGATCGCACGCGGAATCGTCGCTTATTCAGACGGCGACCTCGCGCGCATCATGGGCAGACAGTCCTGCGAGATCGAGGCGTTGCTCGGCTTCCGGGGCCGGGATGAACTCGTGCACCGCGACGATCTCGTGCTGATGCGCGACGCAGCGCAGGGTGCCGAGGTTGCGGGGTCGCGGGAAGCCGCCTCGTGACGCAGTCGGCGACGAATTCCGGCGCAACTGCGGCGGCCCGCGGCGTCGCGCGGCTCCTGGACGACTTGGGGCGCGCCGCGGTCGCTGCGGCCGCGGCGTTGGCACATGCGGACTCCGCGACGAAGAACCGCGCGCTCGCGGCCGCTGCCGCCGCAGTGCGCGTTCGGCGGTCCGAAATCCTTGCGGCGAATGCCCGCGACCTCGACGCCGCGCGGGCGGCGCAGCTTCCGCCGGCGCTCATCGACCGGCTGGCGCTCGATGACCAGCGAATCGAGGCCATGGCGCGCAGCATCGAAGCCGTCGCGGCGCTGCCGGATCCGGTGGGCACCATTCTCGCGGAATGGACGCGGCCGAACGGCCTGAGGATCCAGCGCGTGCGGGTGCCGATCGGCGTCATCGGCGTCATCTTCGAGAGCCGGCCGAATGTGACGGCGGACGCCGGCGCGCTGTGCCTGAAGTCGGGCAACGCGGTCATCCTGCGCGGCGGTTCCGAGAGCGCCGGGTCGAGCGGCGCGATTCACGCCTGCCTGCTCGAGGGGCTGCGCACCGCGCAGCTCCCGCCATCGTGCATCCAGCTCGTTCCGACGACCGACCGCGCGGCCGTCGGCCACATGCTCGCGAATATGACGGACTACATCGATGTGCTGCTGCCGCGTGGCGGCAAGGGCCTGGTCGCGCGCGTGCGGCAGGAAGCGCGCGTCCCCGTGATCGGGCACCTCGAGGGTAATTGTCACGTCTATGTGGATGGCGATGCGAACCCCGGCATGGCGCGCGATATCGTGCTGAACGCCAAGCTGCGACGCACGGGAGTGTGCGGCGCCGCCGAGACGGTGCTGTTCGATGGCGCGGCAATCGCCAGGACACTGTTGCCGGTCGTGCGCGCGCTGCTCGACGCCGGCTGCGAAGTGCGGGGAGATGCTACCGTGCAGGGCGTCGATGCGCGCGTGGTCCCCGCGACCGAAGACGACTGGCGCACGGAGTACCTCGACGCGGTCATCGCCGCGCGGGTCGTCGACGGGGTGGACGGGGCCATCGAACACATCGAGAACTACGGCTCGGCACACACCGAATGCATCGTCACGGACAATGCGGCGGCGGCGGAGCGATTCCTCTCCCGGGTCGACAGCGCCATCGTGCTGCACAACGCATCGACGCAATTCGCGGACGGCGGTGAGTTCGGCATGGGCGCCGAAATCGGTATTGCGACCGATCGCTTCCATGCCCGCGGACCGGTCGGCGCCGAACAACTGACGACCTACAAGTACATGGTGCGCGGAACCGGCCAGTTGCGGCCATGATGCGGAGCGCCGCTCCCTTCAGGCGCCGCGCTTCGGGCCGAGCTTGCGCAGCGCCTGGCGAGCGAGCCCGTACTCGACGAAATAGGTCACTTTCAGGTTGATGGCCGCCGCGAAATACCGCCGCGCGCCGGCCTCATCATCGAGCGCGAGTCGCCACTGCCCGGTGTAATACAGCGCCTCGCACAGCCGCTCGCGCAGGCGCGTGTCTCCGTCGTCATGATCGCGCAGCCAGCGCAGCACGTCCTGCTCGCGCCCGCCGCGCAGCAAGTCCAGGATCGGCCGCGGCCAGCCGGGCGCGGGCTCGCGACGCACCAATTGCGGATGCGTCACGCCGGCGCGCGCCTGGGCGAGCCACAGCCTGATCTGCCAGTAGGCCGCCGACTCGTCGTCGCGGGCAAGTTCGATGAGCGCGCGGAAGCGCTGCTCTGCGCCCCGCCAGTCTTCGTGCGAGTAATCGAGCTCGGCCAGGCAGGCGTTGGATGCGTAATTGCGCGCGTCGATGACCAGGCCGCGCAGTCCGGCGCCGCGCGCGTCGGCATCGCGACCGAGGTTCAGCAGCGCGGTACAGAGCGAACCGTGGAGCGACGCGTCGCGCGGGCTGCAGGCCACGGCGCCGCGAAACGCGGCGGCCGCGGCCGCGTTATCATCGAGGTCCGAATGCGCGCTGCCGATTCTTCCGTAGATAGCCGCATAGCGCGCCGCGCCCAGGGTACTGCTGCAGCCCGAAGCGGGCGGCATGCCGCGCTCGAGTTCGCGCTCTGCGGCCGCTGCGCGTCCACGGTACTCCTCGGGGTCCGGCATCGAGTCGAATCTCAGCCCTACGGCATAGTCGAGGAGCGGGGAGGCCTCGCCGGCCTGTGCGTGCCCGGGCGTGCCGGACCAGGCCGCGGCGAGCAGCGCGACGCACGCTGCCCGGCTAACGCTGCGGTCCGCTCGCATGAGGGCGATCGGGGTGCGCATGCTGGTCGCCGGCGGCGTGTGCGGCGGGCGCCGCGCAGCGCTCGCAATTCACCCAGCCGGAATCGCCGCTGCGATAATGCTCTTTCTTCCAGATGGGCAGGCGATGCTTGACCTCGTCGATGATGTAACGGCAAGCCCGAAACGCCTCGTCACGGTGACGTGCGCTGACCGCCACCCAGACCGCGACTTCACCGATCGCGAGCGACCCGACGCGGTGCACGCAGACAGCATGCGCCACGCCGAAGCGATTCCGAGCCTCCTCGATGATGCGCTCGCCTTCCCGGGCGGCGAGCGCTTCGAAGGCCTCGTACTCGAGGCGCACGACATCGTGGCCTTCATTGTGGTTACGTACCCAGCCCTCGAACGAGGCGTAGCCGCCACAGGCCGGATCCCTGAGCGGGCCGGCGAGGGCTGCGATTTCGAGCGGCGCTGAGCTGAACTGAAAACCTGGCATGGGGGTGTCGGCCTCAGCCGCCGGCGACCGGCGGAATGAACACGATCGTGTCGCCGGCCGCGAGCCGCTGCGACCAGTCTGCGAATTCCGAGTTCACCGCGACGCGCAGCATCTCGGGCGCGAGCGTGAAGCGATGTCGGCGCAGCAGTTCCTCGTACAACTCCCGCGGCGTACCGGCGGTCGTCTCGACGGTCTCGCCGTTGCGTCCGGCCTGCTCGCGCAGCAGCGCGAAGTACTGGACATTCAGCGCGCGCCTGGTTGCGGTGGCTGCTGGGGCCGCGGGCGCGTTCTGCAGTGCACCGTTCGCTGCCGCGAACTCCTCGGGCGTGTTGACGTTGTCGAGGGCGCGGGGATTCGGCAGATCGAGCAGCTCGGTGTCTGCAATCATCAGGAACTTGCGCGGGCAGTTGTTTCCCGACGCCACGAAACGCTCGATCGGTTCGCGGCAGGCCGGCTCGAAGATTGCGCACAGCGGTTCCGGGAGCCCCTCACGCGCGCTGCGGTAGGCCGTCGCCATGCGCTGCGGCGCGCGCCGCGTGAGCAGGTTATCGAGACTCGCGGCATCGAGAAAGGGAAGGTCGCAGGCGACCACCAGCCACGCCGCGTCGGAGTGTTGCGCCTGCGCCGCCATGATGCCGGCGATCGGGCCGAGATCCTCGTGGCGGTCGACGATCTGCGGATAACGGAGTCGCATCGGATCGGTCACCTGGTCCGGTCGCACGGAGATGAAGCTCGTCGATGTGCGCGCGGCGACCAGCGCCATTGCCCGGTCGAGTTGCGCTTCACCCGCGTAACGCAGCTCGGCCTTGTCCCGGCCCATGCGGGCGCTGCGGCCGCCGGTCAGCACGAGCCCGTGAAGGGGCGCCGTCAACGTCGCCTGCCGGGGCG
>JBAVOB010000244.1:0-4668 GCA_049691655.1 Steroidobacteraceae bacterium
TGCGGAAGAGAGCGCACGGCCATGAGCGCCGTCGCCCGCGAACCGCGCGCCCGGATGCTGCTGTCGGCACTGATCGCCCTGGTGCTGCAGGTGCTGCCGCTGCCGTGGGCGCTCAGCGTCATTCGGCCGGCGTTTCTCGTCGTCGTCGTCCTCTACTGGTCGATTGCCGCGCCGCGCGCGGGTGGCCTGACGTTCGGCTGGTTCGCAGGCCTGGTGCTCGATATGTTTCAGGGCGTGGTGCTGGGACAGCATGCGCTGGCGGTCGCGCTCGTCACCTACCTGGCGATCCGCTTCCATCTGCAGATCCGCAACCGGCCGATCCTCGACCAGTCGCTGATTGCGTTCGTGGCACTCGCGCTGTACGAATTCGTCGTCTGGGCCATCGACGGCTGGACCGGCCATCCGGTCGCATCGGCGCTGCGCTGGCTCCCACCGGTTGCTGGTGGGCTCATCTGGCCGGTGGTCGCGCTGCTGCTCGGGCGCGGCCAGTCGTTCCGCTGACGGCTCCCCGCCGTGGCCCTCGTCAAGGTCAAGGACTACTGGCTCGAGCAGCGGCAGTTCGAGCGGCGCGCCCTGGCTGCCGCCGCGATCGTCACCGCGCTCATGCTGACGCTCGCCGGGCGGCTGGTGCTGCTGCAGATCGTACGGCATAACTATTACACCGAGCTGTCGCAGGGCAATCGGGTGCGCACCGAGCCGCTGCCGGCACCGCGCGGCATCATTTTCGATCGCGCCGGCGCGGTGCTCGCGGAGAACACGCCCGCATACCAGCTCGAGCTGGTGCGCGAGCAGGTGCCGGACCTCAACGGCACGCTGCGGCGCCTCGCCGCGCTCGGATTCATTACCGCCGATGACCTGGAGGACGTGCGCAAACAGATCCTGTCGCGGCGCTCCTTCGACAGCGTACCGGTGAAGCTGCGCATGAACGAGGACGAGATCGCGCGCTTTGCAGTGCGCCGCTTCCAGTTCCCCGGCGTGGACATCAGGACCCGCCTGGCGCGCTCCTACCCGAACGGCGACCTGGCCGTCCACGCACTCGGTTACGTCGCCGCAATCAGCGAATCCGATCTCGCGAAAATCGATCGCGCCGCGTATTCGGGCACCTCGCTCATCGGCAGGCTGGGCGTCGAAGCGGCCTACGAAAAGCAGCTGCACGGCTATAACGGCGCCCGCGAAGTGCTGGTCAACGCCCAGGGCCGCTCGGTGCAGCGGCAAGGCGCGTTCACGCCGAAGCTGCGTACGATCAGCCCGGCCGCGGGCGACGACCTGGTGCTCAGCATCGACCTGAAGGTGCAGCGCGTAGCGGAGGCCGCGCTGGCGGGCAAACGCGGCGCGATCGTCGCGCTCGATCCGGCCAACGGCAACGTGATCGCGCTGGTCAGCCGTCCGGGTTTCGACCCGACGATGTTCGGCCGCGGCGTGACGCGCGCCGAGTACCAGGCGCTGCAGGAGGACATCGACAAGCCGCTGTTCAATCGCGCGCTGCGCGGCACCTATCCACCCGGCTCGACGATCAAGCCGGTGGTGGCGCTCGCGGGCCTGAGTTACGGCGCAATTGACGCCGCCAGCACGAAATACTGCCGCGGATTTTTCCAGCTGCCGGGCAGCAGCCACCGCTTCCGCGACTGGAAGCCCGCAGGCCATGGGACGGTCGCGATGCGCGATGCGATCGCGCAGTCCTGCGACGTCTACTTCTACCAGCTCGCCGAGGCGATCGGCGCGTCGCGGCTGGCGGAATTCCTCGCGCACTTCGGGCTCGGCCGACCCACGGGCGTCGACATCGGCGGCGAGAAACCCGGCCTGCTACCCTCGCCCGAGTGGAAGCGCCAGGCGTACAAGCGACCGGAGGACCAGGCGTGGTTTCCGGGTGAAACGCTTATTCTCGGCATCGGCCAGGGGTATCTGCTCGTCACGCCGATGCAACTCGCGCACCTGGCGTCGGTGATCGCCTCGCGCGGACGCAGCTGGCAGCCGCGGCTCGTGACCGCGGTGCGCAACCCGGCGACCGGCAAGATCACCGCGCTGCCGCCAAAGCTGCTCGAGGAGATCGATGTCTCGGAGCCCGAGGAATGGCAGGTGGCGATCGACGGCATGGTCGCCGTGACCACGCGCGGCACGGCGCGTAGCGCCATCGGCACCGCGCCGTATTCGATCGCGGGCAAGACGGGTACGGCACAGGTGTTCAGCATTTCGCAAAACGAGAAGTACGACGAGAAGACCCTGTCGGAGCGGTTGTACGATCACGGCTGGTTCATTGCGTTTGCGCCCGCGGAGAATCCGAAGATCGCGCTGGCCGTGCTGATCGAGAATGGCAAGCATGGCACCGCCGCCGCGAAGCTCGCGCGACTGGTCCTCGACGCCTACCTGACCGGCAAGGCAGAGCTGAAACCGGAGCCCGCGGCTGGCGCCGCGGGGGATGAGTAAGGTGCTCTACGAAGGATTCTCGAGCTCCCGCACCCGGCGCACGCTGAGCGCGACGGCGCGCGTGCTCTCGGCGCTCAAGCTCGACGGCCCGCTGCTCGTCGGGCTGGGCCTTGTCGCGCTGTTCGGCCTGTTCGTGCTGTACAGCGCGTCGGGACAGAGCGTGATCGTGCTGCGCAATGCGCTCATCCGGCTCATGCTCGGCGCGGCGGCAATGCTCGCGCTCGCGCAGATGCGGCCGGCTTTCCTGCGCCGGCTTGCACCCTGGTTGTTCATGGTCGGTATCGTGCTGCTGATCGTGGTCGACGCAATCGGTTACATCGGCAAGGGCGCGCAGCGCTGGCTGGATCTCGGCATCGTGAGATTTCAGCCCTCCGAGATCATGAAACTCGCCATGCCGATGATGTGCGCGTGGTACCTGCACGAGCGCCCGCTGCCGCCCGACTTCAAGTCGCTCGCGGCGCTCGCGGCGCTGATCATCGTTCCGACGGCGCTCGTGGCCGCGCAGCCGGACCTCGGCACCGCCGTGCTGATCGCGATCGGCGGCGCGCTCGTCATCGTGATGGCCGGGCTGCGGGTGAGCGTGATGCTGGCCGGCGCGCTGAGTGTCGCGGCTGCGGCGACGATCGGCTGGAACTTCCTGCATGATTACCAGAAGAAGCGCGTCCTCACCTTCCTCGATCCGCAGACCGACCCGCTCGGGGCGGGGTATCACATCATCCAGTCGCAGATCGCGATCGGCTCGGGCGGGGTGTTCGGCAAGGGCTGGATGAACGGCAGCCAGGCGCAGCTCGAGTTCCTGCCGGAGCGGTCGACGGACTTCATCTTCGCCGTCGTCGGCGAGGAGTTCGGCCTGCTCGGCACGATCGCGCTGCTGGCGCTGTACGCGTTCGTCGTCGGCCGCGCGCTCTATCTGGCGATGCAGACGCAGGACACCTTTGCGCGGCTGCTTTCCGGAAGCCTGGCGCTGACTTTCTTCGTGTATGTCTTCATCAACGCGGGGATGGTGAGCGGCCTGCTGCCGGTAGTCGGCGTGCCGCTGCCGCTCGTCAGCTACGGCGGCACCTCGATGGTGACCCTGCTGGCGGGCTTCGGTATCCTCATGGCCCTCTATTCGAACCGCAAACTCGTCGGATCCTGACAGACCGGCGAACGGGACCGGGCACTGCATGCGAAAAACCGGGCTGGCGCTCGCCGTGTTCCTGGCCCTCGGGCTCGCGCGCGCCGCGGAACCCGAACCGCCCGCCGCGCATTTCGCTCTCGAGCGCCCGGAGATCGCCGCGTTCATCGACGGGCTCGTCGAACGCGGACCGCTTTCACGCCGGAAAGTCGTGCAGCTGCTGGCGCAGGCGGTGCCGCAGCCGCGGATCATCGACCTGATGTCGCGGCCGCTCGAGAAGATTTCACCCTGGTGGCAGTACCGCGAGCACTTTCTCACCGAGCAGCGCATCCGGGATGGCGCGAAGTTCTGGGCGGATCACCGCGAGCAGCTCGAACGCATCGCGGCCGAGCGCGGCGTGGCGCCCGAGTACCTGGTCGCGGTTCTCGGTGTCGAGACTTCCTACGGACAGAACACGGGCCGCTTTCGCGTGCTCGACGCGCTCGCGACGCTCGCCTTCGACTATCCGTCCCGCAGCGATTTCTTCCGCGCGGAGCTGGAGCAGTTCCTGCTCCTGACGCGCGAGGATCGCCTGGATCCGCTCACGACAACCGGTTCGTACGCGGGCGCCATGGGCGCCGGGCAGTTCATGCCGTCCAGCTACCGCCGCTACGCCATCGATGAGAACGGCGACGGCCGGCGCGACCTGTGGAACGACTGGGCCGACGTGGTCGGCAGCGTCGCCAATTATTTTCGTGAGCATGGCTGGCAACCGGGCGCCCCGGTACTCGCCGCGGCGACCCTCGATCCAGACGCGAATTTCGTCGCCGACCCGCGCAATCTCGAACTCAACGACACCGTCGACGGGCTGCGCGCCAGGGGCATCGAGTTCGCGGTGGCGCTTGCGGGCGACCAGCCGGCGATGATCATTCCGGCCGAGGAGCCGGACGGGCCGTCGTACCGCGTCGGCTTCCGGAATTTTCAGGTGATCACCCGTTATAACCGCAGCGTGCGCTACGCGATGGCCGTGCACGACCTGGCAAGCGCGATCGCCGCGCGGGTGGCGGCCGGATCATGATGCCGCGTCGCGATCTGCGTGCAGCGCTGGCAGCGGTGCTGATCACAGTCGGTCTCGCCGCCTGCAGCGT
>JBAVOB010000245.1:0-20596 GCA_049691655.1 Steroidobacteraceae bacterium
GGTACACCCCTGTCTGCAGCGCCGCGCGCGGCGCGGCGGCGAGCTGCAGGAGCTTTCGCGGCAGCGAACGGCGTACGCGCTCGCGTTCGAGCAGTCGCGCGCGTAGCGCATCGAGCCGTGCGACGGCTGCGAGCTGCGCGGGGTCCGGTTGGAATCCGCGCGCCTTCAGTTCGCGGTCATAGAGGGCGCGCAGTGCCGCGCGCTTTCCCTGTGCCATCCGGACTTCAGTCCCGCAGTTCCGGCAGGTCGCGGAACAGCTCGAGCGCCTGCGGGTTCGCAAGCGCGTCGGCATTGCGCACCGGCAGACCGTGAACGACGTTGCGCACGGCGAGTTCCACGATCTTGCCGCTCAGGGTGCGTGGAATGTCGGCGACCGCGATGATGCGCGCCGGAACGTGTCGCGGCGTCGTGCTGCGGCGAATCGTGTCGCGGATACGCTGGCGCAAGGCCTCGTCGAGTTCAATACCGGGCCGCAGCCGCACGAACAGCACGATGCGCACGTCGCCCCGCCACTGTTGGCCGATTGCCAGCGATTCGAGGATTTCCGGCAGCTGCTCCACCTGGCGGTAGATTTCCGCGGTGCCGATGCGAACGCCGCCGGGATTCAGTACGGCATCCGAGCGCCCGAGGATTACCATCCCGTCGTGCTCGGTGAGAACCGCGTAGTCACCGTGGTGCCACACGTTCGGAAAACGCTCGAAATAAGCCGCGTGATACCGGTTACCCTGCGGATCGTTCCAGAAACCGATCGGCATCGAGGGAAAAGGCGCGGTGCAGACGAGCTCGCCGCGCTCGCCCCGTACCGGCCGGCCGTCGTCGCTGAAGATCTCGGTGCGCATGCCGAGTGCGCGGCACTGGATCTCGCCGCGATAGACCGGCAGGATAGGGCTGCCGCCGCAGAAGCACGCGATGATGTCCGTGCCGCCCGACATCGAGGCGAGGTGCACGTCCCGCTTGACCTCGCGATACACGAAATCGAAGGATTCGGGCGCGAGCGGTGACCCGGTAGAGAGAATCGCGCGCACCGACGACAGGTCCACCGCGCGGGCCGGGTGGAACGCGGACTTCTCGAGGGCCGAGAGGTACTTTGCGCTCGTACCGAAGAAAGTGATGCGCTCCTTCTCTGCCAGACGCCATAGAACGCCGGGATCGGGATGCGTCGGCGAGCCGTCGTAGAGCACGAGCGTGGCGCCGCTCGCCAGGCCGCTCGCGAGCCAATTCCACATCATCCAGCCGCAGGTCGTGAAGTAGAACAGCCGGTCGCCGCGCTGCACGTCAACATGCAGGATGTGCTCCTTCTGGTGCTGCAGGAGTGTGCCACCGCTCCCATGCACGATGCACTTGGGTGCGCCGGTCGTGCCCGATGAATAGAGAATGTACAGGGGGTGATCGAATGGCAGTGGCACGAATTCGATCGTTCGCGCCGCGGTACCGAACTGGTCGAACAGCACCGCATCGCGCAATCCGTCCAACGGCGGGCGCGCGGCGACGTAAGGGATGACGACCGTGCGCACCACCGATGGGAGCCTCGCCAGCACGCCCGCGATGGCCGCGAGCGAGTCGAGCGTCTTGCCCGCATAAAAATATCCGTCCGCCGTGAACAGCACTTTCGGCACAATCTGGCCGAAGCGGTCGAGAATTCCCTGCAGGCCGAAGTCGGGTGAGCACGATGACCAGACGGCGCCCAGGCTCGCCGCCGCGAGCATTGCGATGACGGCTTCGGGGACGTTCGGCAGAAAACCGGCCACCCGGTCGCCTGCCACGACACCGCACTGCTTGAGGCCGGTTGCGACGCGGGCGACTTCGCGGTACAGCTCCGCGTGCGTCAGGGTGCGTCGCGCATCGCGCTCGTTGCCGAAGACGAGGGCCGGGGCATCGTCGCGGCGGCGCAGCAGGTTCTCGGCAAAATTGAGCTGCGTGTCCGCGAACCAGCGCGCGCCGGGCATGCGCTCGGCATCCTGCAGCACCGGCGCCGAACCCCAGCGGGCACGGACATCCGCGAAGCGCGCGAGCTCGCTCCAGAACTCCGCTGGATGCGCGACCGACCAGTCATACAGCTGCGCCTGGCCGGCGAGCCGCCGACCGAGCCGTGCGTTCACGCACTGGATGAAACGCGTGACGTTGGCCGCCGCGATGCGCTCGCTCGAGGGTTGCCAGACGAGCTCGGTCATCGTGCTGGCTCAGAGTGTTTGGTAGTTAGGTCCGGAGCCGCCCTCCGGCGTCACCCAGTTGATGATCTGGTATGGATCCTTGATGTCGCAGGCCTTGCAATGCACGCAATTTGCGGCGTTGATCTGCAGGCGTCTGCCGCCCTGGCCGTCCTCCACCATCTCGTAGACGCTGGCCGGGCAGAACCGCGTGCAGGGATTGCCGAATTCCCGCGCGCAGCGTGTCGCGCACACCGTCGTGTCCGTGACGTGCAGATGCACGGGCTGGGTCTCGGCATGCGTGGTCGCTGCGAAAAACACCGACGCGAGCCGGTCGCGCGGCGGCAACGAGCGGTCGACCCAGCCGCGATCGGGCGACTGGTAGCGGTCGAGCCGCTGCAGCGCCGCAAAGCTCGCGTGATTCCTCAGCGTCCACGGCAGGCAACCGGCGGTCAGCGTCTCGAGGCCGGCGTTGGCGAGCCCGAACCACAAGCCGCGCTTGAACCCGGGCTTGATGTTGCGGATCTTTCTGAGCTCGCGCCCGCCCGCCGAGGCGCGCCAGGCCGCGTCGAATCCCGCGGGCGATCCGCTGTCGGCAAGATGCTCGGCGGCCAGTACTCCTGAGCGGATGGCCTGGTGAATGCCCTTGACCTTGGGCACGTTGAGCGTGCCGCCGGCGTCACCGATCAGCAGCGCGCCGGGCATGTCGAGTTGCGGCGTCGACTGCCAGCCGCCAGCGGAGATGGTGCGCGCGCCGGCGGCTACGATTTCGCCGCCCTCCAGCAGCGGACTGATCGTCGGGTGATGCTTGAACTGTTGAAACAATTCGAAAGGGGCCAGCCGCGGATCGGCGTAATCGAGCCCGACGACGTAGCCGACGTAAACGCGGTCACGGTCGAGGTGATACACGAAGCTGCCGCCGTAGGTGCGCGTATCGGCAGGCCAGCCAAACGAGTGCTGTACCAGTCCCAGCCGCGCACGTCCCTTCGGCAGCTGCCACAGCTCCTTGAAGCCGAGTGCATAGGACTGCGGATCGCAGTCCCGGTCGAGCGCGAATCTGCTGATGAGCTGCTTGCTGAGACTGCCGCGGCAACCTTCGGCGAGCACAGTGGTCCGGGCGCGTACCTCGGCGCCCGGCGTGTAGTTAGGTCCGGGGGCGCCAGCGCGGTCGAGCCCCATGTCGCCGATGCGCACGCCGGCAACCGAGCCGTCCGCGCCGAACAACACGTCGGCCGCGGCGAAGCCCGCGAACACATCGACACCGAGCGCTTCGGCCTGCGACGCCATCCACGGCATCAGCCCGCCGAGAGACAGAATGAAATTGCCGGCATTGTGCTGCTGCGGTGGCGTCGGCAGGCGCAGCGCGCCCTTGCGCGTGAGCAGGCGGAACTCGTCGCCAGTGACGGGCAGACACACCGGCAGGTCGGCCTTGCGCCAGTCGGGCAGCAGGGCATCCAGCGGGCCCGGTTCCATGACGGCCCCCGACAGCGCATGCGCGCCCACCGCGGAGCCCTTCTCGAGCACACAGACGCTGAGGCCGGGCTGCAGCTGCTTCAGGCGAATGGCGCACGCGAGCCCGGCCGGGCCCGCGCCGACCACGACGACCTCGTACTCCATCACGTCGCGTTCGGTCATGGCGGGCGCTCTCGTGACTACTTCGGCTGCAGGCGGATCGCGCCGTCGAGGCGGATCGTCTCGCCATTCAGCATCACGATCTCAAGAATGCTCTGCACCATGCGCGCGAACTCCTCGGGCCGGCCGAGACGCGGCGGGAAGGGAACTTGCCTGCCGAGCGACTCCTGGACCTCCTGCGGCATGTTGCCCACCATCGGGGTGTGAAATATGCCCGGCGCAATCGACATGCAACGGATACCGTAGGGCGCGAACTCGCGCGCAATCGGCAGCGTCATGCCCATTACACCGGCCTTGGTTGCGGAGTAGGCGGCCTGGCCGACCTGGCCCTCGAATGCAGCGACCGAGGATGTGTGGACGATGACACCGCGCTCGCCTTCTTCGTTCGGCGTGTTCTGCTGCATGATCGCCGCAGCGGCCTTGTCACAGAGGAAAGTGCCAATGAGATTGATATGGATCACTTTCGCGAAGAAATCGCCCGCCATCGGCCCATTGCGCCCGAGGACACGCCCGGCTCCGACGACGCCCGCGCAATTGACGAGCACGTTGATCGAACCCATGCGCTGCCGCGCCGCCTCCATGGCTGCGTTCACTTCGGCTTCGGAGGTGACGTCGCACTTGATGAAACTCGCTCGGGCGCCGATCGCCCGCGCAGCGGCTTCACCGGGCCCTTCCTGTACGTCGAGCAGCACCACTTTGCCGCCGCGGCCGGCGAGATGCGCGGCGACGGCATTGCCGAGACCGGAGGCACCGCCGGTAACCACGGCGCACGCTGCTTCGATTTTCATGCCATCTCCTCGGCTAACAGGCGACGCCCGGCGTGGAAAAGTAGATCACACCGACGGGTGGCGGGAAAGTCCGCTCAAATGAGCTCGAGCGCGACGGCCGTGGCCTCTCCGCCACCGATGCAGAGCGCGGCGACGCCGCGCTGCAGGCGGCGTTTGCGCAGCGCGTGCAGGAGCGTGACGACGATCCGGGCGCCGCTTGCGCCGATCGGGTGGCCGAGCGCGCAGGCACCGCCATTGACGTTCAGGCGCTCGTGGTCAATGCCGATGTCGCGCATCGCGGCCATCGCGACCGCGGCGAAGGCTTCGTTGACCTCGTAAAGGTCGGCCCGGTCCGCCCGCCAGCCGAGCTTAGTGAGCGTCGCGCGAATGGCACCGCTGGGCGCGGTCGTGAACCACTGCGGCTCTTGCGCGTAACTGGCATACGCCAGCAGGCGCGCCAGCGGCTGAACGCCGCGCGCCTGCGCCGCCGCTGCGCTCATGAGCACCAGCGCAGCCGCGCCATCGGAGATCGACGAGGAGCTTGCGGCCGTGACCGTGCCGTCCTTGCCGAACGCCGGCTTCAGCGCCGCGATCTTGCCGACGTCGCAGCTGAACGGCGTCTCGTCCCTGGCGATGACCTGCTCGCCCTTGCGGCCCTTCACCGTCACGGGAATCACCTCGGCGTCGAAGTCGCCGGACTCGACCGCACGCAGCGCACGTCGCACGGACTCCGCGGCGAACGCATCCTGGTCCGCGCGCGTCAACCCGTACTTGGCCGCCGTGGCGTCGGCGAAGCAGCCCATGAGCTTGCCGTCCCAGGGGCTCTGCAGTCCGTCGTAGAACATGTGATCGAGCAGTTCGCCGTGACCCATGCGATAGCCGGAGCGCGCCTTCGGCAGCAGGTAGGGCGCATTGCTCATGGATTCGAATCCGCCTGCTACCGCGACGTCCACATCGCCGGTGCGGATCTGGTCGGCCGCCGCCATGATCGCCTTCATGCCGGATCCGCACATCTTGTTGAGGGTGGTAGCCGGCGTGCTCACCGGAATACCGGCGGCGAGCGCGGCCTGGCGGGCCGGCGCCTGCCCGAGCCCGGCCGGCAGCACGCAGCCCATGACGACTTCCTGGACATCGGCACCGGTCAATCGCGTCGCGGTGAGCGCGGCGTGGATTGCCGCAGCGCCGAGCTGCGGAGCTGTCGCCGCGGCCAATGCGCCCTGAAAACCGCCGATCGGCGTGCGCTGCGCGGAGACGATGACGACTTCGTGATTCGACATGATGCGATCCAGTTCTGGACGGTCAGTGGAGGGAGGTAGCGCGCCTGAGAGTGAACGTCCTCACGCGGCGGGTCGCGACCGCAGCGGGCGTCGCGCCAGGGACCGCGCGGCGCGCACGGTCGCGTGTCGCGGAATGAGTCCCGTTTCGAAAACCGTGACGAAAGTATCCGCGATCTCGCCGGCGCTCATCGAGCGATCTTCGCGAAACCAATGTGCGATCCAGTTGAGCGCGCCGGCGAGGGCGAAGGCGGTCATCTTCGGATCGCATTTCTCGATCGACCCGTCCTGGACACCCTCGCGAATCAGCCGGCGGATCCCCTGGTCGATTTCCGATTTCAGCAGCTTGATGTGCCGGCTCATGGCCGGGCTCAGGTCCTGTTCTTCGGCGCGCACCATGCACCAGCCGAAATCGGAAGCGATCGCCCGCGCGTAGTGGCGCAGCACCGCATTGAGACGCTCGCGTGCCGGTCGGCCCTCGAGGCTCGAATCCGCAAACGCCGCGCGAATCTGCTCCAGCCCGGCGAGGAAGCACTGGAACAGCAACTGCTCCTTGTTTGCGACGTAGTAATAGATGGTCGGCTTGGTGACCTCGAGCGCGGCGGCGATGTCGTCGAGCGAGGTGTTGTGATACCCACGGGCGTTGAATGCCCGGGCCGCAGCCCGGATCACCGCTTCCCGCTTCACGGCACGCTCGCGCCGGCGCGGGCCGCCCGCCCGCCACGGCGACACGCCGGCCTCGCTCCGTGCACCTGTTAGCGGGGGACCGTTCTTGCGCACTCGTGACATCGTCAACCTCGGCTGCAACGCGGTTTGCCGGAACCCGGCCACCGGAGAGCAAGCTTGCCACGCAATCGGCAGAATGCGCCGCCGGGACCTGCGTGGTTGACCGGCCCCCGCTCATCCAGCATACTCGCCAGTAGTAATTCTACCCGCTGGTAACATCAGACGCCACCCCCGTCATGATCGTGAATCCCCAGGGCAGCGCGGCCCACCGGTCACAGGCTCCGGTCGCGACAGCCGCCCCACACCCTCTGCGGTTCGTATCTGCGGCCTCGCTCTTTGACGGCCACGACGCGGCGATCAACATGATCCGCCGCTTGTTGCAGGCGCACGGCGCCGAGGTCGTGCACCTCGGTCACAACCGCAGTGTTGCCGACATCGTGCGCGCGGCCATCCAGGAGGATGCCGACGGCATCGCGGTTTCCTCCTACCAGGGCGGCCACAACGAGTACTTCAGGTACATGGTCGACATGCTGCGCGAGAAAGGTGCGCAGCACATTCGCGTCGTCGTCGGAGGCGGCGGCACGATCGCGCCCGACGAGATCGCGGCGCTGGAGCGCCATGGTGTCGAACGCATCTATACTCCGGAGCACGGCCGGCAGCTCGGCCTGCATGGCATGATCGAGGACGTCCTCGCGCGCGTGCGCCGCGCGCAGCGCCCGCCGTTCGCTTTTGGACCACTCAATCCGCGCGACCAGCTGCAGCTCGGCCGCACCATCTCTGCGCTCGAAGCGGCAGAGCCCGGCGAGGCCACCGGCGAGGCGATTCGTCGCGCCATCGCGAAGGCGAAAAAGCGCGCGCCGGTCATCGGACTCACCGGCACGGGCGGCGCTGGCAAGTCGAGCCTCAACGACGAGCTGCTGCAGCGCTTCGTGCGCCATTTCCCCGATCGGCACGTTGCCGTGGTGGCGATGGACCCGACGCGCCGGCGCTCCGGAGGCGCGCTGCTCGGCGACCGCATCCGCATGAATTCGCTCGCGGCCGACAACCTGTTCATGCGTTCGCTCGCGACGCGCAGGCAGAATCTCGCGACGAGCGCTGTGCTGCAGGACGTGATCGGGCTTCTCGAGCTTGCTAGTTTCGATCTCATCATCGTCGAGACGGCTGGCATCGGGCAGTCGGACACGGAGATCACGGATCTGGTGGATCTTGCGCTGTACGTCATGACCAGCGAGTACGGCGCGCCGAGCCAGCTCGAGAAGATCGACATGCTCGACTTCGCCGACATGGTCGTGCTCAACAAGTTCGAGAAGCGCGGCGCCGAGGACGCACTACGCGACGTGCGCAAGCAGTGGCGGCGCAATCATGCGGATCGCGCCGGGTTGCCCGATACCGAATTGCCGGTGTTCCCCACCATTGCCAGCCGTTTCAACGATCCGGGTGTCAATCGGCTGTTCGCGGCGCTGTGTGCGCAACTGGAAGAACGCGGCGCCAAGGGCGCGCGCTGGGCCGGGACATCCTGGCAGGTCGCGGACGTCGGGCCGACCGAGTTCAAGTCGAGGGATCCGCTGATTCCGGCTGCGCGCAACCGGTATCTCGCGGAAATTGCCGCCAACGGGCGCGGCGCGAAAGCCGAGATTACGCGGCGCGCGGCGGCAGCCCGCCGTGCCCAGGGACTCTATGAGTCGCTCCGCGCGTTGCGTGACGCGCGCCTGCCGGCGCCGCTCGAACGCTTCGGCGAGGAGGCGCTCGACGAACCCGGCGCCGACGCCACGCGGCGCGAGCTGCGTGCCGCCTACAACGCGGCGCTGGATGAGATCGGCGCGCACGGCATCGGCGAACTCGCGCGCTGGCCCGAGCGGGCGCGGACGGTCAGCGATCCGCAGTATTCGTACAAGGTGCGCGGCAAGGTGATCACCGGCGACAACTACACCGAGACCCTTAGCCGCAGCCGCGTACCGAAGATCGCAGTGCCGAAGTTCGCCGACTGGGGCGAGACGCTGAATTTCGTGCTCGGCGAGAACCTGCCGGGCGAGTACCCGTATACGGGCGGCGTCTACCCCTATCGGCGCGAGGCCGAAGATCCGATCCGCATGTTCGCAGGCGAAGGTCCCCCGGAGCGCACCAACCGCCGCTTCCACTACCTGGCGCAGGGCCATGACGCGACGCGCCTTTCGACGGCGTTCGATTCGACAACGCTATATGGCGAGGACCCCGACACGCGGCCCGACATCTATGGACGCACCGGCAATTCGGGCGTGTCCATTGCGACGCTCGACGACATGAAGAAGCTGTACTCGGGCTTCGATCTGTGCGCGCCGACGACGTCGGTGTCGATGACGATCAACGGTCCGGCGCCGATGATCCTGGCGATGTTCATGAATACGGCGGTGGATCAGCGCATCGAGCGCTACCTGCGCGACGCAGGCCGCTGGCCCGCTGCCGAGCAGCGTATCGCCGAGCTGCAGTCCGCGCTGCGCGCCGGCGGCGTGATGCTGCCGCGCTACAAGGGTGAGCTGCCCGATGGGCACGATGGCTCCGGGCTGGCGCTGCTCGGGATCACCGGCGATGAGCTGATCGCGCCTGGCGTTCTTACGCGCGCCGAACACGACCGCTTGCGCGCCGAAGCGCTCGCGCTCGTGCGCGGCACGGTTCAGGCGGACATCCTCAAGGAGGACCAGGCGCAGAACACCTGCATTTTTTCCACCGAATTTGCGCTGCGGATGATGGGCGACGTCCAGCAGCACTTCATCGACCACAAGGTGCGCAACTTCTATTCGGTCTCGATTTCCGGATACCACATCGCCGAAGCCGGCGCGAATCCCGTCAGCCAGCTGGCTTTCACGCTTGCGAACGGTTTCACGATCGTCGAGTACTACCTGGCGCGCGGCATGCGGGTGGACGACTTCGCGCCGAATCTCTCGTTCTTCTTCTCGAACGGCATGGACCCGGAATACGCGGTGATCGGGCGCGTGGCGCGCCGCATCTGGGCGCGGGCGATGCGCGACCTGTATCGCGGCGACCCGCGCTCGCAGATGCTCAAGTACCACATCCAGACGTCGGGCCGCTCCCTGCATGCGCGCGAGATCCAGTTCAACGACATTCGTACGACGCTGCAGGCCCTGTACGCATTGTTCGATAACTGCAATTCGCTCCATACCAACGCCTACGACGAGGCGCTGACGACGCCGACCGAGGAGAGCGTACGGCGCGCGGTGGCGATCCAGCTCATCATCAACCGCGAGCTCGGGCTGAACAACAACCAGAATCCTTGGCAGGGGTCGTTCCTGATCGACCACCTCACCGATCTCGTCGAAGAGGCCGTGTACACGGAATTCGAGTCGCTGTCGGAGCGCGGCGGCGTGCTCGGCGCGATGGAGACGATGTACCAGCGCGGCAAGATCCAGGAAGAGAGCCTCTACTACGAGACGCGCAAGCACGACGGCTCGTTGCCCATCATCGGGGTGAACACGTTTCTTTCGGATGGCGATGCTGCGCAGGCACACCGCGCCGTCGCGCTGATCCGCTCCACGGACGAGGAGAAGGACGACCAGGTAGCGGCCGTCCGCGCGTTCCAGGCGCGCAACGCGGCGCGCTCCGCGCCGGCGCTCGCACGGTTGCAGAGCGTGGCGGCGTCGGGCGCGAACCTGTTCAGCGAGCTGATGGAGGCGGTGAAGGTCTGCTCGCTGGGTCAGGTTTCCCGTGCGCTCTACCAGGTGGGTGGGCAGTACCGGCGCAACGTCTGAACGACGCGCGGCCCTGGCTCAAGGCGCGCCAGCGGCGACCGGAATTGCCAGGTCGGGTTCGCCCAGCCGCTCGAGACTCGCGCTGCGCGCCTGGTCGCGGATGGCCGCCGCGCGCGGCTGCGCGTCAACGTTCGCACCGGCAACCGACGCGAGCGGCGGCAGCACCTCGAGCTGTATGTGCGCCGGGAGGGGTAGCAGGGTCCCGGGAGCGAGGGCACGTCGCGTGCCGCGCACCACGATCGGCACCACCGGACAGCCGGCCCGCGCCGCGGTCACGAAGGCGCCGGTGTGGAACCGCGCCAGCCCGGGCTGGTGCGTGAACGTCCCTTCAGGAAAGAACATCAGCGAATGACCGTTGCTCGCATTGCGCAGCATGCGGCGCGCGTCGCGCGCGCCGCGTTGCGGATTGAAACGCTCGACGAACTCCGATCCAATGCGGCGCAGCAGCAATCCTGCGAGCGGCACCGAGGCCATCTCGCGCTTGATCACGAAGCCGAAGCGCGGCGGCAGTGCCGCCTTGAACACCACGCCGTCCAGATAACTCGCGTGATTCGCGACCACAACGCACTGGCCGGCCGGCAGGCGCTCGGCGAAGCGCACTTCGAATGGCATGCCCGCGAGGCGCAGGAACGTGCGCGCCACCCAGCGCACGATCCGCCGGCGGCCTTCCAGGCTCGGCAGCACCAGCACCGCCGGCAGGGACCCGAGCGCAAGCACCAGGAAGACGGTCCAGACGTATATCGCGTAAGACACGCGTAACGGCAGGAAGAGCAAGCTTCCGGGCGCCCCGGCAGTGCGCGGAGGGGGGGTGAGCATGGATGTGCTGTATCGCCCGGCGGCGGGTGGCTTCGGTGTGACTCAGTTCTCTTTATGTTAACGCGTCGCCGTAGTTGTGAAGGTCATCACGTCGACGGCTGGACGGCAATCCCCATACTTGCGCGTAAGTACGGGATTGGCCGCGCCTTCCCGAGGAGCCAGGTTGAGCAAGCAATCCGCTGCGACTGCCGTCGAGCGTCCGACCGATGCCACGGATCCGGCTGTATCGCGCTTTCTGGACGCGGTGTGGATGGAGCGCGGACTCTCGTCCAACACGCTCGCCGCGTATCGTGCCGACCTGACCGCCCTGTCGCGGTGGCTCGCCACGCGCAACGTACAGATCACACGTACATCGCGCGCCGACCTGCTCGGGTTCATCGCATGGCGAGTGGAGGCGGGGGCGCGCCCCCGGTCGACCGCCCGTCAATTGTCCTCGTTCCGCCGCTTCTTCCGTTATCTGGTCCGCGAGGGAATGCTGCGCGAGGATCCGACTACACAGATCGCCATGCCGAAAATCGGCAGGTCGCTCCCCAGGTCCCTCAGCGAGGAAGAGGTCGAGGCACTGCTGAACGCCCCAGCCGTTGCCGATCCGCTCGGCAACCGCGACCGCTGCATGCTCGAAGTGCTGTATGCGACGGGACTGCGCGTCTCGGAACTCGTCAATCTCAAGCACAACCAGGTCAACCTCAATCAAGGCGTGATTCGCGTGCTCGGCAAGGGCAACCGCGAGCGCCTGATCCCGCTCGGCGATGAAGCGGTGCGCTGGCTCACGGATTTTGTCAAAGGCCCGCGCAACGAGATCCTGCTCGACCGCTCGACCGATTATCTCTTTCCGACGCGCCGCGGCGATCGCATGACCCGCCAGGCGTTCTGGCACATCATCAAGCGCTATGCGCGCAAGGCGAGCGTCGACAAGCAGCTGTCGCCGCACACGCTGCGTCATGCCTTCGCGACCCACCTGCTGAACCACGGCGCCGACCTGCGCGTCGTGCAGATGCTGCTCGGCCACAGCGATCTCTCGACGACCCAGATCTACACGCACGTGGCCCGGGAGCGCATGAAAGAGCTGCACTCCCAGCATCATCCGCGAGGCTGAACGACGACGCGCCGGCTTCGCCCGCGCACGCTCGCCGGCACGGCGGGCCGCAGGCCATCTGCTAGACTCCCGGTTGCCCTGCTCACCAGCGCGCCGGAAACCTTTTCGTAACCCCGGGGTCACATCAGGCGCACTGGCGCACTGGCGCACTGGCGCACTGGCGCACTTCAGGACTTGTATGCGGATCCATTTAGTTGCCTTCAGCGTATTCTGCATCGCTCTGGCGCCGCTCGCCGGCGCGCAATCGGTTGCGCAGGCCCCGGCCATCAAGCCGGAGATGCGCGCCGCGCTCGCCCGCGAGGTGCCCGGCGCGAAGGCGGAGGACCTGCGTCCATCGCCAATTTCCGGTCTGTATGAGTTTTCCCGCGGCGCCGACATCGCCTATATGTCGGGCGATGCGAAGTACATCATTGACGGCGACATCTTCGACGTCGCGAAGCACGAGAATCTCACCGAAGTGCGGCGGCGCGACGCTCGCGTGCAGTTGCTGAACGCTTTTTCGGAAGGTGACATGATCGTGTTCGCCCCGCCGGCTAAGGATGCGAAGTACACCGTCACCGTGTTCACCGATGTCGATTGCGGGTTCTGCCAGAAGTTTCACAGCCAGATTGCCGACTACAACCGCCTCGGTATCCGCGTCCGCTACCTGTTCTTCCCGCGCACGGGACCCGATACCGAATCCTGGGCCAAAGCCGACAGAGTGTGGTGCTCGAAGGACCGGAACGATGCGCTGACGCGCGCGAAGCGCGGCGAGGCGGTCGAGGCGAAGCCTTGCGGCCCGACGCCGGTGGCGCGCAGCTACGCGCTCGGCCGGGACTTCGCTATCCGCGGTACGCCGGCGATCGTGCTGTCGAACGGCGATCTGCTGCCGGGTTACATGCCGCCACCGATGCTGGCGCAGCAGCTGAAGGCCATCGGGCGCTGACGATCGCGGCCGCGCGGCGCGAGCTCAGCGCTCCAGGAGCTTGCGCTTGTCCGGGCGGCCTTCCCAGCTCTTCGCGTCCGCCGGGGCGGCGCCCTTCTCGGTGATCACCGGCCATTGCTTGGCGAGCTCCGCATTCAGCGCCGTGAACTCTTCCTGGCCAGCAGGTATTTCCTCTTCGGAAAAAATTGCCTCGACCGGGCATTCCGGCTCGCACAGCGTGCAGTCGATGCACTCGTCCGGATCGATGACCAGGAAGTTCGGCCCCTCGTGAAAGCAATCCACGGGGCAGACTTCCACGCAGTCCATGTACTTGCACTTGATGCAGTTTTCGGTGACAACGAAGGTCATGGATTCGATCCTGGCGCAACGGGTGCGTGCTGGCTCGATTCGGTCGCGACATTGTGCCATGCCGCGCACGTGCGGGGCGAGGTGAGCGACCATGGTCCACGGCGCGCCGGCGCCGCGTTCAGCGTCCGCGACCGCCGAGCCGCACGCTGCGGTCGAATTCAACGAAGTGATGGCCGTCGCGGCCGTGCTCGAGATCCTCGAGATAGCGGCGCAGCGTGAACTCGGTGCTCGGAAACGCGAGATCCGCCCACGGGATCTCACCGGGACCGACGAGCCGCACCTCGCTGCTCTCCGGCGCCGGGCCGAAGCTCGGTGCGCGCAGGCGGGCGCGAAAGAACACGTGTACCTGCTGCGAATGGGTGACGTGAACCACGCTGAGGAGTGAGCCGATCTCGACATCGGCCAGGGCTTCCTCCCGCGATTCGCGCGCAGCCGCCTGCTGCAGCGTCTCGCCGTTTTCCATGAAGCCGGCGGGCACCGTCCAGTAACCGAGCCGCGGCTCGATGGCGCGCCTGCAAATCAGTATCTGGCCGCCGAATTCCGGAACACATCCCACCACGATCTTCGGGTTCTGGTAGTGAATCGTCCCGCAGGCTGCGCAGACGAAGCGCGGCAGGTGATCGCCGGGTGGCGTGCGTTTGGCGACGGGCGCGCCGCAATGGCTGCAGAATTTCATAGCGATTCGATGGTGCCGGTGGCCCGAATCGAACGGGCACGCCCTCGCGGGCGGTAGATTTTGAGTCTACTGCGTCTACCAATTCCGCCACACCGGCGAGGAGCGGACATTATAGGCCATCCGCTGCTGCCGAGCCGCGGCATCGCGCCATCCCGTGCAGGAGCGCAATCGGGAGCTGCAACGCTCCCGCGAGTGCGCGACGCGGAGCCGCCGCCGCGGCCTGCTAGCATTGCGACGTGCAGCTCAGCGACTTCCTGTACGAGCTTCCGGGGGAATTGATCGCGCAGGCGCCCCTCGCCGAGCGCTCGGCGAGCCGCCAGCTGCTGCTAGATGCCGTGAGCGGCAAGTGCGAAGACCGGGCATTCCGCGAACTGCCGCAGCTGCTCGATCCCGGCGACCTGCTGGTACTCAACGACACGCGGGTGGTCGCCGCACGCATCACCGGGGCTAAGCCATCGGGCGGGCGCGTCGAGATGCTGCTCGAGCGGCCGCTCCCGGGGCGCCACGCTCTGGTGCAGGCGAGCGCCAGCAAACCGATTCGCGGCGGCGTGGCGATCGGCACGGCCGGCGGCCGCGTGCGGGTGATCGAGCGGCGCGACGTGTTCTATGTAGTCGAGCTGCCCGGCGACGCCCTGGAATTCTTCGAGCGCTACGGCGAGGTGCCGCTGCCGCCGTACATTCATCGGCCGCCGGAGGCGGCGGACCGCGAGCGATATCAGGCGGTCTTTGCCCGTGCGCCTGGCGCGGTGGCGGCGCCGACGGCCAGTCTGCACTTCGACCAGCCGTTGCTCGCGGCGCTCGACAGGCGGGCGGTCAACCGGACCTTCGTGACCCTGCACGTCGGGGCGGGTACCTTCCAGCCTGTGCGAAGCGTTCGGATCGAGGACCACCGGATGCACGCTGAATGGCTCGACGTGAGCGCCGCCGCCTGCGAAGCGATCGCTGCGACGCGCCGCGCGGGGCGACGGGTGGTTGCCGTTGGCACGACCGTCGTGCGCGCGCTCGAGACAGCGAGCCTGGAGGGAACCTGCCGTCCCTATCGCGGCGACACGGCGCTCTTCATCCGTCCCGGGCACGGCTTCCGGTCGGTCGATGCGCTGGTCACGAACTTTCATCTTCCCGGCTCGACTCTCATGATGCTGGTCAGCGCGTTTGCCGGCCGGGAGCAGACGCTCGCAGCCTATGCGCACGCGGTGCGCGAGCGCTACCGGTTCTTCAGTTACGGGGACGCGATGCTGATCGCGAAACAGGCGCGCGGATGACGCTCCGGTTCGAACTCATCGCGAGCGACGGTGCCGCGCGGCGCGGCCGCGTACAGACCGCACGCGGCGACATCGAGACGCCTGCATTCATGCCCGTCGGCACCTATGGGACGGTGAAGGCAATGACGCCGGAGGAACTCGAGTCGCTCGGCGCGGAAATCATCCTGGGAAATACGTTCCACCTGATGCTGCGGCCGGGCGCCGACGTCGTGGCAGCGCATGGCGGGCTGCATGAGTTCATGCACTGGCGGCGCCCGATCCTCACGGATTCGGGTGGCTTCCAGGTCTTCAGCCTCGCGAGCCTGCGCGAGATTACCGAGGAGGGCGTGCGCTTCCGCTCGCCCGTGGATGGTGCGGAGGTGCGCCTCACGCCGGAGGACTCGATGGACGTGCAGCGCAAGCTAGGCTCCGACATCGCGATGGTGCTCGATGACTGTACGCCGTACCCGGCCACTGAATCCGCCGCGCGCGCGTCGATGGAGCGATCGATGCGCTGGGCAGCGCGCAGCCGGCAGCACTACTACCGCGACATCGGCGGACAGCCGGCTGCCGGCGATCTGTTCGGCATCGTCCAGGGCGGAATGCATACGGCGCTGCGTCTCGCCTCGCTCGAGCAGCTCGTGCGGCTCGCCTTCCCCGGCCTCGCGGTCGGCGGTCTCGCGGTCGGTGAGCCCGAAGAGGAGCGCCTGCGGGTGCTGGAAGCGATCCTGCCGCATCTGCCGCCCGGGGGGCCGCGCTACCTCATGGGGGTGGGGAGGCCGGAGGATATCGTGGCGGCCGTGCTGCGTGGCATCGACCTGTTCGATTGCGTCATGCCCACGCGACACGCGCGCAACGGCCACCTGTTCACGTCCACGGGTGTCCTCAACATCCGCAATGCCGCGTACCAGGCCGACACGGGTCCCGTCGACCCCGGATGCGCGTGCTATACGTGCAGCAACTATTCCCGTGCCTATCTGCGCCACCTCGACCGCTGCAACGAGATTCTCGGCTCGCGGCTCAATACGCTGCACAACCTGCATTTCTACCTCGACCTGATGCGCAGGCTCCGGGAGGCGATCGCCGCGGGCCGGATTCGGGCCTTCGCGCGGCAGTTTCTCGCTCTCAGGGAGCCCGCAGCGCCGCCTGTGGCATAATTCCGCGCCATTTTTTCCGGGGGGTTGCGCCGCGGGCGTCGCTCCCCCGTCAGTCGGGCTGCGGCCCAGGGTGGGTTCCATGAATGGTTTGATTTCACCGGCCTATGCGCAGGCGACCGGCGCGGCTTCCGGCGGCCAGCTCGCACCGCTCCTGATGATGGCCGTGTTCGTGGTCATCTTCTATTTCCTGCTGATTCGCCCGCAGCAGAAGAAGGCCAAGGAGCAGCAGGCGATGATCGCGAAGCTTGCCGCCGGAGACGAAGTGGTCACCGCGGGCGGCATGCTTGGCAGGATCATCGAGGTCGGCGAGACGTTCGTCACGCTCGAAGTGTCTGAAGGCGTGCGCATCAAGGTGCAGAAATTCCAGGTGGTCTCGCTGGTGCCGCGGGGCACGATGAAGAGCGCCTGAGACCCCGGCCATGCTCGAATACGCCCGCTGGAAGTACATACTGGTCGCGACGGTCCTGGTGCTCGCGTTCGTCTTCGCGCTACCGAATTTCTTCGGCGAGGACCCCGCGGTGCAGGTGATCCGCAAGGACCGCGCGGCGCTCGATGTGATTGCGCAGAAGTCGGTCGAGGATTTCCTGCGTGGCAAGAGCGTCGCATTCTCGAAGAGTTACCTGGACACCGGTCGCCTGATGGTGCGTTTCGCGAACGTGCCCGCGCAGCTGAAGGCGCGCGACGCGATCAACGATGGGCTGGGCGCGGATTACCTGACCGCGCTCTCCATCGCGCCGCGGGCGCCGGAGTTGCTGCGCCGGATCGGCCTGCGGCCGATGCCGCTCGGCCTCGACCTGCGCGGCGGCCTCTATCTGCTGTACCAGGTGGATGTCAACGGCGCCGTCGGCCAGTTGCTCGAGGGTTATGAACAGGACTTCCGGCGCCAGCTCGCCGAGGCGAAGCTGCCGTTCGCCGACATCGTACAGCTGAAGGATGCCGCTGGGATCGTCAACGGCGTGCGCGTGCTGCTCGCGGCGGACGGCAATCCGGATCCGGTGACCGACGCGCTGCGCAAGACGCATCCTGACCTGACCTTCGTCGCGAGCGACCTGCCGACAGGCGGGCGCGCAGTGGATTCAGTCCTGACGCCGAAGCAGATCCGCGACCGCCAGGATTATGCGATCCAGCAGAACATCGTGACGCTGCGTAACCGCGTGAACGAGCTCGGCGTGTCCGAGCCGATCGTGCAACGCCAGGGGCTCGACCGCATCAACGTGCAGCTCCCGGGCGTGCAGAACTCGGCCGACGTCAAGGACATCCTCGGCAAGGTGGCGACGCTCGAGTTCCGGCTCGAGGACATGCAGAACAACGCGTTCGAGGCCCAGCAGCGCGGCCGCGCGCCGCTTGGCTCGAAGCTCTACGCAGGCCCGAACGGCCAGCCGGTGCTCCTCAAGCGCGAGCTCATCGTCACCGGTGACCAGCTGACCGACGCGCGTACCGCGGCGACGCAGGAGGGTCCTGGCGTTTCGGTGAAACTCGATGCGCGCGGCGGCGAGCAGATGCTGAAGACCACGCGGGCCAATCTCGATCGCCGCATGGCGGTGGTGTTCATCGAGAAGAGTCGCCGCACCGAAACGGTGAACGGCCAGAAGGTCGAGCGTGACGTCACCGACCAGCGGGTGATCAGCCTCGCCACGATCCGCGGCATCTTCAGCAATAACTTCCAGATCACCGGGCTCAACCAGCACGAAGCGACCGAGCTCGCACTGCTCCTGCGCGCCGGGTCGCTCGCCGCGCCGATCTATCCGATCGAGGAGCGCGCCGTCGGCCCGAGCCTCGGCCAGGAGAATATCGACCAGGGCGTGCGCGCGCTACTGTTCGGCCTGCTGATCGTGTTCGTCTTCATGGCCGTGTACTACCGGCGCTTCGGCCTGGTCGCCAATGCAGTGCTGCTCGCCAACGTCGTGCTGCTCACCGCGCTGCTGTCGGGGCTGCGGGCGGCGCTCTCGCTCCCCGGCATCGCTGGCATCATTCTCACCGTCGGCATGGCCGCGGACGCGAACGTCCTGATCTACGAGCGTATCCGCGAGGAACTGCGCAACGGTGTCTCGCCGCAGGCCGCGATCGTGCGCGGTTTCGAGCGGGCTTTTTCGGCGATCGCAGACTCGAACATCACGACGTTCATCGCCGGACTGGTATTGCTTGTCTTTGGCAAGGGTCCGATCCGCGGTTTCGCGGTCGTATTGACGCTCGGCATCATCACCTCGATGTTCACGGCCCTGATGGGCAGCCGCGCCCTCGTTACGCTCATGTATGGCGGCAAGCGCAAGCTCGCCGGCCTTTCCATCTAGCCGCGCTGCCCAAGGATCGCCGACATGGAGTTCTTCAGAAAAGTCACAGCGTTCCCGTTCCTGGCCACGCGCCGAGTGTGGTACACGATCTCGGGACTGCTGATCGTCGGCTCGATCGGGCTGCTCATCGTCCGCGGTCTGAATCTCGGCATCGATTTCACCGGCGGCGTCACAGCGGAAGTCGCGTTTCCGGGCACCGCGAAGATCGTCGCGGTGCAGGCGCGACTCGTCGCAAACGGCTTCGGCGATCTGCAGGTGCAGAACTTCGGCTCATCGCGCGATGTACTGGTGCGCATGCCGCCGAACGACAAGGAGCCGAGCGCGGCGATTCGTGCGCGCGTTGATCGCGCCGTCAAGGAGGTCGATGCCCGCGCCGAGATACGCAGCTTCGAAGTCGTGGGCCCGCAGGTGGGCGGGGAGCTGCGGCGCAGCGCCCTCTGGGCGCTCGGCTTCACGATGTTGCTGATTTTCATTTACGTCGCTCTGCGGTTCCATACCTGGAAGCTCTCCCTCGGCGCCATCATTGCCGCGCTGCATGATCCGATCCTCGTGTTGGGATTTTTTGCGCTCACGCAGCTTAGCTTCGATCTGTCCGTGGTCGCGGCGGTGCTCGCGGTCATCGGCTACTCGCTCAACGACACGGTCGTGGTCTTCGACCGCATCCGCGAGCGATTCGAGGCGAATCGCCGCCTCGCGCCCCAGGTCGTGCTCGACCAGTCGATCAACCAGACCCTGTCGCGGACGATCATCACGAGCGGCACGACGATGCTGACGGTAGTCATGCTGTTCCTGTTCGGAGGACCGGTGCTGCTCGGGTTTTCGACGGCGCTCATCGTTGGTATCGTCGTCGGCACCTATTCGTCCATCTATGTCGCGAGCGCCTCGGCGCTCGATTTCGGCTTGACCGCCGAAGACATCTTCCCGACGGTGAAGAAATCCGCGGTCGATGACATGCCGTGACGGCGCCCTGAATTGACGGCCCTCGAGCAGCGCCGATGATTGAGATGCTCAGCGATCCGGCCGCGTGGGTGGCGTTCATCACGCTCGCTGCGCTCGAAATCGTCCTCGGCATCGACAACATCATCTTCATCTCGATCCTCGTCACGCGGTTGCCGCCGGCGCGCCAGAACTCGGCGCGCCTCACGGGCCTGGCGCTCGCGATGCTGACGCGGATCGCGTTGCTCATCTCGATCGTCTGGCTCACGCGGCTCACGCAACCGTGGTTTGCCGTGGCCGGCGTCAGCGTCTCCGGGCGCGACCTGATTCTGTTCGTCGGCGGCCTGTTCCTGCTTGCGAAGAGCGTGCTCGAGATTCATCACACGCTCGAGGGCGCGGCCGATGCGCGCGGCATGCGTGTATTCGCGAGCTTCGTCACGATCGTCGTGCAGATCGCGGTCATCGATATCGTGTTCTCGCTGGATTCGGTTTTCACGGCGGTCGGGCTCGCGAAACCCGACCAGGTGCCGATCATGGTTGCCGCCATCGTCGTCGCGATTCTCGCGATGATGCTGGTCTCCGGCGTCATCGGCGCGTTCATCGAGCGTCACCCGACGATCAAGGTGCTTGCGCTCGCGTTCCTGATCCTCGTCGGCGTGGCGCTGATCGCCGAGTCTTTCGAATTCCAGATTCCGAAGGGCTATCTCTACTTCGCCATGGCGTTCTCCGTCGGCGTCGAGATGGTCAACATCCGGCTGCGAGAGCTGCTGGACGCCCGCCGCCGCGCTACGCGGGAGGAGCAGGGCGGGTAATGCCGGCGC
>JBAVOB010000246.1:0-3238 GCA_049691655.1 Steroidobacteraceae bacterium
CGTCGGCGCCGCGCGCCGCGCGCTCGCCGGCCGCGCCGGGGAGCAGGGTGATTCGCGGCTGCGTCAGGTCGGGGAGGATCGGTATCAAGTGGGCTCACCGCAATCGAGCGCAAGGTCCGATAAAGCAAGGCGTTTGCTTGACCCTGATTCTCGAAGACCGGATCATACCGGCCCTCCGGGCACACCCGAATTTTCGGTTCCAGAGCCGTGCGAATGCTAACACAGCGTAAGTTTGTTCATGGACGTGGGGCGGTGATCCGCGCAGGCGAGTCCGGCGCGCCGAGCGGCCGCCCATGACGGAGTTACCGAAGCCCGACGACACCGATCCCGTCGAAACCCAGGAGTGGCTCGAGTCGATCGATGCCGTGCTGCGAGTGCACGGGGCGGAGCGCGCGCATTTTCTGCTCGAGCGGCTCATCGACCACACGCGCCGCTCGGGCGCCTATCTGCCGTTCAAGCCGAACACGGCTTACGTCAACACGATTCCGACCGGGCAGGAGAAGGAGTATCCCGGGAATCGCGCGCTCGAGCGACGGCTCGAGGCCTACATTCGCTGGAACGCGCTCGCGATGGTGGTCGCCGCGAATCGCCAGAGCTCGGAGCTCGGCGGCCACATCTCGACGTATGCCTCCGCCGCGACGCTCTACGAGGTCGGCTTCAATCACTTCTGGCGGGCGCCCTCCGAGCGCCATCCCGGGGACCTGGTCTTCATCCAGGGGCACGCGTCGCCCGGCATCTATGCGCGCGCCTATCTCGAAGGGCGCCTGACCGAGGATCAGCTGCGGCATTTCCGCCAGGAAGTGGATGGTAAGGGGCTCTCTTCCTATCCGCATCCGTGGCTGATGCGGGATTTCTGGCAGTTCCCGACGGTGTCGATGGGACTCGGCGCCATGCAGGCGATCTTCCAGGCGCGCTTCCAGCGCTACCTCGAGCATCGGGGTCTGGTGAAGCCCTCCGACCGCAAGATCTGGTGTTTTCTCGGCGACGGCGAGATGGACGAGCCGGAATCGATGGGCGCGCTCACGATGCCGGTGCGCGAGCGGCTCGACAACCTGATCTTCGTCATCAACTGCAACCTGCAGCGCCTCGACGGGCCGGTGCGCGGCAACGGCAAGATCATCCAGGAACTCGAGGCCGCGTTCCTCGGCGCGGGCTGGAACGTGCTGAAAGTGCTGTGGGGCGGGCGTTGGGATCCGCTGCTCGCCCGCGACACCAAGGGCCTGCTGCGTCGCGTCATGGAAGAGTGCGTCGACGGCGAGTACCAGAATTTCAAGGCGAAAGGCGGCGCGTACACGCGCGAGCATTTCTTCGGCAAGTATCCGGAGCTCAAGGCGATGGTCGCGAATCTCTCCGACGAGGAGATCTGGCGCCTGAATCGCGGCGGACACGATCCGGCCAAGGTGTATGCGGCGTACTGGGCGGCGACGCAGCACCAGGGGCAGCCCACCGTGATCCTCGCGAAGACCGTCAAGGGCTTCGGGCTCGGCAAGGCGGGCGAAGGCCAGATGGTCACGCACCAGCAGAAGAAGCTCGACGACGACGCGCTGCGCGCGTTCCGCGACCGCTTCAACATCCCGATCTCGGACGAGGACATCGCGCGCCTGCCGTTCACCAAGCCCGCCGAGGATTCCCAGGAGATGCGCTACCTGCGCGAGCGGCGGGCAAGCTTCGGCGGCTACCTGCCGGCGCGCCGCCACAGCGCGCCGTCGCTCGCTCTGCCGGCGCTCGAGACCTTCGAGGCGCTGCTCGAGGGGACCGAGGGGCGTGAGATCTCGACGACGATGGCATTCGTGCGCCTGCTCACGACGCTGCTCAAGGACAAGAACATCGGCAAGTACATCGTGCCGATCGTTCCGGATGAAGCGCGCACCTTCGGCATGGAGGGCCTGTTCCGCCAGATCGGCATCTACTCCTCGGTCGGGCAGCTCTACACGCCGCAGGATGCGGAAACGCTGATGTCCTATCGCGAGGACCAGAAGGGCCAGATGCTGGAGGAGGGCATCAACGAGGCCGGAGCGCTCTGCTCCTGGATCGCCGCCGGCACGGCCTATGCGAACTACGGCATCAACATGGTGCCGTTCTACGTTTTCTACTCGATGTTCGGCTTCCAGCGCGTCGGCGATTTCGTCTGGGCCGCGGGCGACATCCAGGCGCGCGGCTTCCTGCTCGGCGCGACCGCGGGCCGCACCACGCTCGCGGGCGAGGGCCTGCAGCACCAGGACGGACACAGCCCGTTGCTCGCCGCAGCCGTGCCGAACTGCGTGTCCTACGATCCGGCGTTCGCGTACGAGCTGGCGGTCATCATTCACGAGGGGCTGCGTCGCATGTATGTCGAGGGCGCGAGCGTCTTCTATTACCTCACGCTGATGAACGAGAACTACGCGCAGCCGGCGATGCCGACGGGCGTGCAGCAGGGAATCCTCAAGGGGCTGTACCTGTACTCGATCGGCGGGCGCGGCAGGGTGCGCGCGACGCTCCTGGGCTCGGGCACGATCCTGCGCGAGGTGATTGCCGCCGCCGAGATGCTCGAGCGCGATTACGGGGTGCCGGCCGATGTGTTCTCGGTGACCAGCTTCAGCGAGCTGCGGCGCGAGGCACTCGCCTGCGAGCGCTGGAACCTGCTGCATCCGCGCGATCCGCCGCGCGTTCCCTACGTCAGCCAGTGTCTCAAGGGTTACGAAGGCCCGGTCGTTGCCGCGACCGATTACGTGCGGCTCGTGCCGGACCAGGTGCGGCAATGGGTCGGCCCGCACTACGTGACGCTCGGCACCGATGGGTACGGGCGCAGCGACTCGCGCGCCGCGCTGCGCCGCCACTTCGAGGTGGATCGCAACTTCATCGTGCTCGCGACGCTGAAATCGCTGGCCGAGAACGGCAAGGTCGATCGCAAGACGCTCGCCGCCGCGATCGCTGCGTTACGCATCGACCCGGACAAGCCGGACCCGGCATTCTCGTAAACGTGTGAACGGAGCAGGCGTGAGCGTTGCCGTCGAAGTCCGCGTGCCCGACCTGGGAGATTTCCACGACGTCGAAATCATCGAGGTGCTGGTGAAGCCCGGCGACACGGTCGAGCTCGAAACGCCGCTCCTCACGCTCGAGACCGAGAAAGCCACGATGGATGTGCCCTCGAGTGCGGCCGGCGTGGTCGAGAAACTGCACGTCGCGCGCGGCGGCAAGGTGTCGGCCGGTGACCTGGTCGCGACAGTTCGCGGTGCGGGCGGCGACGCACGGCCTCCCG
>JBAVOB010000247.1:0-4292 GCA_049691655.1 Steroidobacteraceae bacterium
GGCTGCACGGGGCCGCCCGGCGCGATGGCACGCAACCACTCGACAGCCGCCCGGACCGACGCGGCGGCTCGATCGATCTCCTCGGCGGTCGTCGGGCGGCCGAGACTGAACCGCAACGAGCTCTGTGCGAGGCCGGCGCTGCGCCCGAGGGCGCGCAGTACGAACGACGGTTCGCGCAGCGCGGACGTGCAGGCCGAGCCGGTCGAAACCGCCACGCCACCGAGCGCCGCAACGAGGCTGTCGCCCTCCACACCCTCGAACGAGAGATTCAGGATATTCGCCACGGCGGCCTCGGCCGCGCCATTGCGATGTACCCCGCCAAGCCCCGCAAGCGACGTCCACAGACGCTCGCGCAGCGCGCGCAGCCGCGCCGGCTCGGCGGCAAGCGCGACGCCGGCGAGCTCGCTCGCCATGCCAAGCCCCTCGATCTGATGGGTCGCAAGCGTCCCGGGACGCAGACCGCGCTCCTGGCCGCCGCCGAACAGTAACGGCTTGAGCCACGGCCGCGCGCGCTCGCCGACCCACAGCGCGCCGATCCCCTTGGGACCATAGATCTTGTGTGCCGTCAGCGACAGCAGGTCGGCGCCGATGGCGCGGACGTTCACCGGCACGCGCCCGACGCTTTGCGACGCATCCGTGTGGAAGAGCACGTTGCGCTCCCGGCAGATCGCGCCGATAGCCGCCACGTCCGCGATCACGCCGATCTCGTTGTTCACGTGCATGACGGACACGAGCAGCGTTTCGTCGCGAATGGCCGCGCGAATCGCACCCGGATCCACGCTCCCACCGCGATCCGGAGTGAGCCAGGTCACGAGAAAGCCTTCCTTCTCGAGCTGGTGCGCCGGGTCGATCACCGACTTGTGTTCCGTGCGGAAGGTGACCAGATGCCGCCCACGATCGCGATTCGCGCGCAGAACTCCGAGCAGCGCCAGGTTGTTCGCCTCGGTTGCACCAGACGTGAACACGATCTCCTCGGCGTGCCCGCCGATGAGGCGCGCGACGCGCTCGCGGCCCCGAGCAACGCGCGCGGCGGCCGCGCGTCCGAACTCGTGGGTAGCCGATGCCGGGTTGCCGAAAACGCCATCGGCCGTCAGGCACCCGCGCATCGCCTCGGCCACGCGTGGATCGACCGGCGTGGTCGCCGCATGGTCGAGATACACGGCGGCGGCAGCCATCAGGGAGCCCCTTTCGCTGGCGTGGCCGCGCCTGAGCCCGCCGTGCGGCGGCGCTGCTGTACCGCCGTGAGGATGCCGCGCAGGATGTTCAGTTCATTCTGATCCAGCTCGGCGCGCTGCACGAAGCGCCGGATGCGCGTCATCAGGTGCGTGCCGCTCTGCGTGCGGTCGCGAAAATCGATTTCCTCGAGCACTGCCTCGATGTGCGCGTACAGGCGCTGCATTTCGTCGGTCGTGGCCAATGGCGCGTCCGGAGTTGGCGCCGCCGCGCGTGCGCCGCGCGCCCGATGAACCTCGTAGGCGACGATCTGCGCCGCCATGGCGAGGTTGAGCGAGGGATAGTCGTCGTTGGCCGGGATGCGCAGCAGCACGTGACACGCCGCCAGCTCGTCATTCGTGAGGCCGGTACGCTCACTGCCGAACAGCACGGCGACCGGCCCCCGCGCGCTCTCGGCCGCGATGCGCGCTGCAGCGTCACGCACGTCGAGACCGCGGAAGTGGCTCTCGCGATCGCGCGCCGTCGTGCCGACGACAAACCCGCAGCCCTCGAGACCGGCCGCCACCGTCTCGACCACCCGCGCCGCGGCGAGCAGGTCGTCCGCCCCCGATGCGCGCATCGTCGCCTCGGGGTGCGGGAACTCGCGCGGCCGCACCAGCACCAGCTCGCGCAGCGTCATGTTCTTCATGGCACGGGCCACCGCCCCGATGTTGCCGGGGTGGGAAGGCTCGACGAGCACGAAGCGGATCGGCAGCGGGATCAAGGGACCTGGGACTCGCGCATGGGAACACCGGAAGCGGGCCGCAATTATGCTATTTTACGCCGCCTTTTCTCACTGCTCTTTTCCATGCAGCCACTGCTCAACATCGCGGTCCGCGCGGCGCGCCGGGCCGGAGAGATCATCGCGCGGGCCGTGCCGCGGGTCGAGGATCTCGAGGTCACGGTTAAAGGACGCAACGACTTCGTCACCGAGGTGGACCGCGTCGCCGAGCGCGAGATCATCGCGACGATCCGCCGCAGTTACCCCGAGCACGCCTTCCTCGGGGAGGAAAGCGGCGCAACGGGCGAACACGAGACGACCTGGATCATCGATCCGCTCGACGGCACGACCAACTTCCTGCACGGATTCCCGACCTACTGCGTGTCGATCGCCTGCGAGCGCGGCGGCCGTCTCGAGCACGCGGTGATCTACGACCCCATGCGGCAGGAACTGTTCACCGCTTCGCGCGGCGACGGTGCGCAGCTCGATGGCAAGCGCATCCGCGTCTCGAAGCGCCGGGAGCTCGAGGGCTCGCTGATCGCCACCGGCTTTCCGTTCCGCGGCGAATCCGAGCACGTCGACGCATATCTCGCGATGATGAAGGCCGTGATGCGGGATACGGCGGGCATCCGCCGCGCCGGCTCGGCCGCACTCGACCTCGCCTATGTCGCGGCCGGTCGCGTGGACGGATTCTGGGAAATCGGACTCCAGCCCTGGGACACGGCCGCTGGCGCCCTGCTCATCCAGGAAGCCGGGGGGCGCATCGGGGCCATCGATGGTGGTCCGTACCTGCGCAGCGGCGACGTCGTGGCCGGCAACCCGCGGGTCTACAAGGCACTGCTCGAGCGGCTCGCGCCGCACGTGCCGGCGGCGCTGCGTCAGAGCTGACCCGCCGCGGCCTCCGCCTGTCCGACCAGGCTGTTGCGGCGCGCGTAGGCGAAGTACAGCACGAGCCCAATCGTCGCCCAGATGAAGAACAACTTGATGGTGTAGGCGCCGAGGCTCACGAACAGCAGCAGGCAACCCGCCATCGCGAGCGGCCCCACCACCCAGATGAACGGCGTGCGGAACGACCGCGTGCGGCCGGGCGCCTGCACGCGCAGCATCATGACGCCGAGCGCAACGATGAAGAACGCGAACAGCGTGCCCGAGTTCGAGATATCCGCCAGCGCGCCAACCGGGAACATGGCCGCAAACAGGGACACCGCAATGCCGGTGATGATCGTCACGACGTGCGGCGTGTGGAAGCGCGGGTGCACGCGCGAGAGCACCTCGGGCATCAAGCCGTCGCGGGACATGGTGAAGAGAATTCGCGTCTGGCCGAAGATCATCATCAGCACGACCGAGGGCAGCGCGATGATCGCCGCCGCCGCCACCCAGTTCCCGATCCTGGCCCAGCCGAGCTCGCGCAGCACGAACGCGAGCGGCTCCTTGGATTGCGACAGCGCGCCCCCGGGCTGCGCTCCCACGGCACCGGCCGCCGCGTAGGCGACGAGCAGGTAGAAAATCGTGCAGATGACGAGCGAGCCGACGAGCCCGATCGGGATGTTGCGCTGCGGATTCTTCGTCTCCTCGGCGGCGGTCGAGACCGCATCGAAACCGACGTAGGCAAAAAAGATCGACGCCGCGGCACCCAGCACGCCGGCGCCCGAGAACGGCGTGCCCCAGCCGTTCGGCAACATCGGCAGGAAGTTCGCCGCCTTCACCGCCGGAAACGCGAGTGCCACGAACACCGTCAGCGCGATGATCTTGATCAGCACGAGCACAGTCGTGAACTTGGCGCTGTGCGACGTACCGACGACCAGCAGCCAGGTCACGAACAGCGAAATGAGGCAGGCGAGCAGATTGAAGCCGCCAGCGGCCTTGGTGCCGTCCGGCAGCGTCATGGTATCGCCCGGACCGGCTGTCAGCGCGATCGGCAGCGGGTGGCCGATGCTCGTGAGAAAGCCGTTGATGTAGCCCGACCAGCCAACGGCGACGGCCCCTGCCGCGACCGCATACTCGAGGATCAGCGCCCAGCCGACCATCCACGCGATGATCTCGCCAAGAACGGCATAGGAGTAGGTATAGGCCGAGCCGGAGACCGGCACCATCGAGGCGATTTCCGCGTAGATCAGCGCCGTGAGCAGGCACACCGCGGCGGCGATCACGAATGACCACATCATGCCGGGGCCCGCCTTGTTGGCCGCTACCGCCGTGAGCACGAAGATCCCGGTGCCGATCACCGCGCCGATGCCAAGCATCGTCAGATCGAACGCGCCGAGCTGGCGCTTCAAGCCCTTCTTTTCCGCCGCCTGCAGAATCTGGTCGAGCGGTTTGGTACGCCAGGTCATGTCGCCTCCAGGCCAGAGGATCCGGG
>JBAVOB010000248.1:0-6397 GCA_049691655.1 Steroidobacteraceae bacterium
ATGTATCGGAGGAGCTCGACCGGCTCGTCGGTCACATCGAGGAAACGCGGCGCGTGACCGCGGGCACCGAGCCGGCGGGCCGCCGCCTCGACTTCCTCATGCAGGAACTGAACCGCGAAGCCAACACGCTGTCCTCGAAATCGCAGGACCTCGAGACGACGCGCCTCGCCGTCGACATGAAGGTGACGATCGAGCAGATGCGCGAGCAGGTGCAGAACGTCGAGTGATTCGGGGTACGGCGCACCCTGCCCGGCGCGCGGATTCTTCGGTGCATGTCCAGGATGACCCACATCAGTGCGCGCAGCGCGCGACTCGCCGGAATGGGCGCGATGCTGCTTTCGGTCGCCATCTTCTCCGCAATGGACGCGTGCCTGAAGGGGCTCGCGGCCCACTACCCGTCGCCCCAGGTCGCGGCGCTGCGCGGTTTGTCCTCGCTCCCCATCGTGCTCGTGTGGAGCCTGTGGGCGGGCGGCGTGCGGCCACTCATTCGCGTCCGCTGGTTGCTCCACCTGGTGCGCGGTGTGCTGTCGGTCGTGATGCTGATCACCTTCAGCTACGGCGTGAAGACGCTCGCCCTGTCGGAAACCTACGCGATCTTCTTCATCGCGCCTTTGTTAGTCACGATCTTCTCGCTGGTGCTGCTCGGTGAGCGCGTGCTGGGCGCCCAATGGTGGGCGATTGCCATAGGATTCGTCGGTGTACTCGTCGCCCTGCATCCCAGGGGCGCGGGCTTCGCGAGCGCTGGCGGCCTCGCAGTACTCGCCTGCGCGGTGTGCTACTCGCTGTCGATCGTGATCATGAAGGTGCTGACCCGGAGCGATTCGGTTTTCGCCATGACATTCTGGGTGACGGCAATGCTCGCGATCGGCGCGACGGCGATCGCCTTGCCCGGCTGGGTTCCGATCCTCGCGACGGACTGGTGGTTGATCGCGATGGTCGCGCTCACCGGCTCGGTGGCGCAGTACTTGATCACCCGGGCCTTTCAGCTCGCGCCCGCAGCCTCGGTGGCGCCGCTGGAGTACACCGCGCTCGCGTGGGGCCTGCTCCTCGACCTGACCATTTGGGGCGCCCCGCCTGCGCTGCGCACGCTCGCCGGTGGCGTCATCGTCATCGTGAGCGGCCTGATCCTGCTGCGGCACGAATCGCGCGCCATGCAGACCATACCGGTCGCTACTCCGTCCACGCCACCAGCCCCGTCTTCCACGTAACGAGCACCAGCAGCCCGAACACGATGCGGTAGTAAGCGAACGGCGCGAAATTGTGGTGGCTGACGAATCGCAGCAGAGCACGGATCGCGATGAACGCGCTGACGAACGAGGCCAGGCAGCCGATGCCGAGCACGCCGGCGAAGTGCGCATCGAGCACGGCGCGATCCTTGACGATCTCGTAGAACGTCGCGGCGAACATCACGGGGATGGCGAGAAAGAACGAGAATTCAGTGGCGGCCCGCCGCGACAGGCCGCATAACAACCCGCCGATGATGGTGGCGCCCGAGCGCGACGTGCCGGGCACCAGCGCGGCCACCTGGGCGATGCCGATGCCGAGCGCCTGCGGCCAGCGCATTGCGTCCACCTCCGCCGTGCGCACGGTGCGAGCGCCGCGATCGACCAGCAGGATGATGATCGCCCCGACGATGAAGGCCAGCGCGACGGGGATCGGCGCAAACAGGTATTGCTTGATCGCCGACGAGAAGATGACGCCCGTGACGGCTGCCGGCAGGAACGCGATGAGGAGGTTCGCGACAAAACGTCGCGCGCCGCTCTCGCGGGGCAGTGCAACCACGACCGTCCAGAGCTTGACCCGATATTCCCAGCACACCGCGAGAATGGCGGCGAGCTGGATCACGATCTCGAAGAGCTTCCCGGCGCTGTCGTTCCAGTGCAGCAGGTCGCCCGCGACGATCAGGTGCCCGGTGCTCGAGATCGGCAGGAACTCCGTGAGCCCCTCGACGATGCCGAGCAGGGCCGCCTTGATCGCAATGATGATGTCCACCATACCCCCGTCGTCTTGGCGCCCCTGGTCCGGCCGCCGCCGCGCATGTTCGCAGATGCCGCCCCCCGGCGGCCATTCGGCGCCGCGCACCGGCCGGACGCACGGCGCCTGGTGATCGGCGGGAAGCGTGCACGGGTCGCTTGCCCCTGCTGGGCCGTTTACCGATCATGCGTCCCTCCAGCTGATCGTTGCCCGAGCGTCCAGATTCATGCAGCAGCAGGGCAGACTGTTTGTCATTGCCGCCCCCTCGGGAGCGGGCAAGACCTCGCTCGTCAACGCTGTCGTCGAGCGCGATCCCAACCTGCGCGTATCGGTCTCGCACACCACACGCCCGCAGCGACCGACCGAGGTGGACGGGCGCGATTATTTCTTCGTCACCAGGGAGCGGTTCGATGAGCTGCAGGCGCAGGGCGCCTTTCTGGAACACGCCCGGGTCTTCGACTATTACTACGGCACCGGCCGGCACGAGCTCGACGCAACGCTCGCCAGGGGTCACGACGTGATCCTGGAGATCGACTGGCAGGGAGCGCGCCAGGTGCGGGCCGCGCGACCCGACGTGCAGTCCATCTTCATCCTGCCGCCGTCGCGCGCCTCGCTCGAGGAGCGGCTGCGCACCCGGAAAACCGACAGCGACGCCGTGATCGCGCGGCGGCTGCGCGACGCGGTCAGCGACATGTCCCACTATCGGGAATTCGACTACGTCGTCGTCAACGATCGCTTCGAACAGGCCGTCGAGGACCTGCTCGCGATTCTGCGAGGCACGGGAGCCCGCCTGCGGGCCGATCGAGCCGATCTCGCACCCCTGGCCCGCGACCTGCTCGGCTGATCAGGGCCTCTTTAAAAGAGGCGTGCCGTGGTCAACTGGCGGCTAGCACGGGTTTTGCCGTAGAATCAACACCTTCCCACGATTACCCGAGTTCATGCCCATGGCGCGTATCACTGTCGAAGACTGTCTGCCTAACGTCGAAAACATGTTTCAGCTGGTGCTGCTGGCAGCGCAGCGCGCGCGCAGGCTGGCGAACGGCGCCGAGCCCACGGTGCCGTGGGAGAACGACAAGCCGACCGTCGTCGCGCTGCGCGAAATCGCGGCGGGGAACATCACGCCGGAGATGCTGACCGAACCCGATCCGGCGCCGCCGGCGCCGTCCGTGGAACCCGAAAGCGCGGCGTTCCGCGCGCCGCAGTTCGGTCTCGGAGACTAGCCCGGAGAGCCGCGCCGGGCGTCCATGGATTATGCGTCGTCCCTGCGCGGATTCCTTCCGGGTGGCAGGCGCACTCCGGGACTGCGCGACCTGCTGAGCTCGACCGAGAACTACCTACCCAAGCTCGAAGTCGAACGCATCCGCGACGCCGCGGAATTCGGTGCCGCCGCTCACAAGGGCCAGAAGCGGCGCTCGGGCGAGCCGTTCATCGCGCATCCGGTCGCGGCCGCGAAAATCCTCGCCGACCTGCACCTCGATCCCGACACGATCATCGCGGCGATCCTGCACGATGTCATCGAAGACACGCCGACCCCGAAGGACGTGCTGGCCGAGCGCTTCGGCGCCGAGGTGGCCGAGATCGTCGACGGCGTCACCAAACTCGACCAGATCAAGTTCAAGAGTCGCGAGGAGGCGCAGGCCGAGAGCTTTCGCAAGATGCTGCTCGCGATGGTGCGGGACATCCGTGTGATTCTCGTCAAGCTCGCCGACCGCACGCACAACATGCGCACCATCGATGCAATGGTGCCGGAGCGGCGCCGGATGATCGCCCGCGAGACGCTCGACATCTATGCGCCGATCGCCGAACGACTCGGACTCTACAATCTCAAGCTCGAGCTCGAGGACCTGGGATTTCGCGCACTCCATCCGTTGCGCTACCGGGTGCTCGAGCGCGCGCTCAGGCGCGCCCGCGGCAACCAAAAGCAGTTTCTCGCGAAGATCGCCGAACAGTTCCGCGAGGCGCTCGGCAAGGCCGCATTGCCCGCTCAGGTCATCGCCCGCGAAAAGCATCTCTACAGCATCTTTTCGAAGATGCAGCGCAAGCGCACCTCGCTTGCCGAGATCGTCGACGTGTACGGGCTGCGCGTGGTCGTCCGCTCGGTGGACGAGTGTTATCGCGCGCTCGGCGTGGTGCACGGCGTGTACAAGCCGATGCCCGGCCGCTTCAAGGACTACATCGCAATTCCGCGCACCAATGGCTACCAGTCGCTGCACACGACCCTGTTCGGGCCGAACGGCGTGCCGATCGAGGTGCAGCTCCGCACCGAGGATATGCACCACGTCGCCGAGGCCGGCATTGCCGCGCACTGGAAGTACAAGACCAAGGAGAGCGGTGACGAGGGCACGGATACGCACGCCAACGAGTGGCTCACGAACCTGGTCGAAATGCAGGAAAGCGGCAGCTCGGAGGAATTTCTCGAGAGCGTCAAGGTCGACCTGTTCCCGGACAAGGTGTACGTGTTCACGCCAAAAGGGGAAATCCTGCGCTTGCCGCGCGGCGCCACGGTCGTCGATTTCGCCTACGCGGTGCACACCGGCATCGGCGATCGGTGCGTCGCGGCCAAGATCGATCGCCGGCTCGCGCCGCTCCGTACCGTGCTGCGCAATGGCCAGACGGTCGAGATCATCACTGCCAGGGGTGCGAAGCCCAATCCCTCCTGGGTCAGTTTCGTCGCGACGGCGAAGGCCCGGAGTTCGATACGCCAGTACCTGAAGGGCCTGCGCCGCACCGACGCGATCGCGCTCGGCGCGCGGCTCCTCGCACAGGCGCTCTCGGAGTTCAAGCTGGGGCTGAAGAACGTAAGCGACGCAGCCTTCGCCGCGGCGCTCGGCGAACTCGGCCTGAAGGATCGCGACGAATTGTACGAGAAGATCGGCCTCGGCGAGCGGCTTGCCCCGCTCGTGGCGCGCCGGCTGCTGCCGCCCGGGCCGGAATCCCTCGGGCTCGACGCGCCCGTGCCGCTCACGGTCGCCGGCACGGAAGGGCTGCTCGTGAATTACGCGCGCTGCTGCTTTCCGGTTCCCGGCGATCCGGTCATGGCTTACCTGTCGGCCGGCCGCGGCATCGTGCTGCATCGCGAGAACTGCGTTAACGTCGAGAACTACCGCAAGCATCCCGAGAACTGGCTCGCGGTCACCTGGGCGGCGGGCATCGAGCGGCAGTTCAGCTCGGAGATTCGCGTGGAGGTGGTGAACAGGATGGGCGTCCTCGCGCAGGTTGCGGCGGCGATCGCGGCGAACGACACCAATATCGATCGTGTTTCGGTCGAAGAGCACGACGCCGCCACGTCGACGCTCGTGTTCGAGCTGAAGGTGCGGGATCGGGCGCGACTCGCGCGCGTGATGCGCGTGATCAAGCACATGCCCGACGTCCTGCGCCTCAGTCGTACAATCGCGGCCCATGCGCGCTCCGCCGGGCGCGAGGAAAAGACCCGATGACGCACGCCAATCGTGAAATCATCCATACCGACCGCGCGCCGCAGGCGATCGGCCCGTATTCGCAGGCCGTGCGCGTCGGCGCTATCGTTTACCTGTCGGGCCAGATTCCGCTCGACCCGGTCACCATGCAGCTGGTGAGCGGAGACATCGACAAGGAGATCCGCCGCGTGTTCGACAATCTGGCCGCCGTGGCCGCGGCGGCCGGTGGTTCGCTGTCGGACGCGGTCAAGGTCACCGTGTTTCTCACCGATCTCACGAACTTCGCCCGGGTGAACGAGATCATGAAGGACTATTTCCGCGAACCGTACCCGGCGCGCGTGTCGGTAGGCGTCGCGCAGCTCCCCCGCGGGGTGCGCGTCGAAGTGGAGTGCATTCTGAGCCTCACATGATGCCGCGCGGCGGCGGGACGCAGGAACCGCACGCGAGCGAGGGCGGGGAGCGGCCGGTCGCGGCACTGCGCGGCGTCGGGCCTGCGCTCGCCGAGCGGCTGAAGGCCCTCGGCGCCGAGCGCGTGCAGGACCTGCTGTTCATCCTGCCGCTGCGCTACGAGGATCGCACGCGCATCGTGCCGATCGGCGCACTGGTGCCGGGAGCGCGCGCCGCCGTGGAAGGCGAGGTGCAGCTGACCGAAGTCACGTACCGCCGGCGCCGGCAACTGGTTTCCCGAATCGCCGACGGATCGGGATTCCTGACGCTGCGGTTTTTCTACTTTTCATCGGCCCAGCAGGCCGGGCTCGCCCGCGGCACGCGCCTGCGCTGCTACGGCGAAGTGCGCCGCGGCCCGCTCGGCCTCGAGATCGTCCACCCCGAATACCGGCGGCTCCTTGACGATGCACCGCAGCCGCTCGAGGATACGCTTACCCCTATCTACCCGACGACCGAAGGCATTGCGCAGGGACGGATGCGCGCGCTCGTCACGCAGGCGCTGTGGGAGCTCGGCGCGGCGGGCGTCCGCGACTGGTTGCCGCCCGCAATCCTGCGGACAC
>JBAVOB010000249.1:0-9795 GCA_049691655.1 Steroidobacteraceae bacterium
ACCTTTGCCGAGAAGCTCGACGGCGGCATCATGGTCACGGCGAGCCACAATCCGCCCGACTACAACGGCATGAAGTTCGTGCGCGAGGACTCGCGCCCGATCAGCTCCGACACGGGCCTGAAAGACATGCAGGCCACGATCCGCTCGGGGAGGTTGCCGCCGAAAGCGGCCCAGGCCGGCACCCGGCGCGTGCTCGACACGACGCCAAAATACATCGCGCACCTGCTCGGTTACGTGGAGCCGAAACGCCTGCGCAAGCTCAAGGTCGTCGTGAATGCCGGCAATGGCGGGGCGGGCCTCATCGTCGACAGGCTCGAGCCGCACCTGCCGTTCGAGTTCGTCAAGGTGCACCACCACCCGGACGGAAGCTTTCCGAACGGCGTGCCGAATCCGATGCTCGAGGAGAATCGCAAGCCGACCACGGAGGCGATTCGCCGCACGGGCGCGGACGTGGGACTCGCCTGGGATGGCGATTTCGACCGCTGCTTCTTCTTCGATGAGACGGGCGCGTTCGTCGAGGGGTATTACCTCGTGGGCCTGCTCGCGGCATCATTTCTCGAGCGCGAGCCGGGGGCGCGCATCGTGCACGACCCGCGGCTCACCTGGAACACGATCGACATCGTCACACGGCTCGGGGGCGTCCCGGTGCTCTGCAAGTCGGGGCACGCCTTCATCAAGCAAAAGATGCGCGAAGTGGACGGCGCGTACGGCGGCGAGATGAGCGCGCACCATTATTTCCGCAACTTCGCTTATTGCGACAGCGGCATGATCCCCTGGCTCCTCGTGCTCGAGGTGATGTGCGCGCGCGGCAAGTCGCTCTCGCAGCTGGTGAGCGAGCGGATCAAGCTCTTTCCCACGAGCGGCGAGATCAACCGCAAGGTCGCCAACAGCCAGGCGCTCCTCACGCGGGTGCAGGCGAAGTATGGGAAGGACGCCACAGCGATCGATTTCACGGATGGCCTGTCGATCGAATTCCCGCAGTGGCGCTTTAACCTGCGCACCTCGAACACCGAGCCGCTCGTGCGGCTGAACGTCGAGTCGCGCGGGAGCGAAGCGCTGATGCAGGAGAAGACCGCCGAGCTGCTGCGTGAAATCGAAAAAGCCTGACCGCCACCCGGTCATGAGCGGAACGCCTCGATGCATGTAACGATTTTCGGGTCGGGCTATGTCGGGCTGGTCACCGGCGCCTGCCTCGCGGATGCGGGGAACGACGTGCTGTGCGTCGACGTGGACGCGGCCAAGATCGAGCGCCTGAAGCGCGGCGAGGTGCCGATCCACGAGCCCGGGCTCGAGGCACTCATCCAGCGCAATGCCGCTGCGGGGCGCCTGAAGTTCACGACCGACGCGGTTGCGGGCGTGGCGCATGGCCTCTTCCAGCTGATCGCGGTCGGTACGCCGCCCAATGAGGACGGGTCCGCGGACCTGCGTCACGTGCTCGAAGTCGCACGCACGATCGGCACGCACCTGCAGGAGTACCGTATCGTCATCGACAAGTCGACCGTGCCGGTCGGCACGGCCGACAAGGTGCGCGCGGAGGTCGCCCGCACGCTCGCCGCGCGCGGCGCGAAAGTCGAATTCGACGTGGTCGCGAATCCGGAGTTTCTCAAGGAAGGCGCGGCGATCAACGACTTCCTGCGCCCCGATCGGGTCGTGGTGGGCACCGACAATCCGCGCACGACCGAGCTGATGCGCGCACTCTACGAGCCCTTCACGCGCAGCCACGACCGCCTGGTCGTCATGGACATCCACTCGGCCGAGCTCACGAAATACGCGGCAAATGCCATGCTCGCCACCAAGATCAGCTTCATGAACGAGCTCGCCGGCATCGCGGAGCAGGTCGGGGCGGACATCGAGAAGGTGCGCATCGGCATCGGCTCGGACCCGCGCATCGGCTACAGTTTCATCTACCCCGGCGCAGGCTACGGCGGCTCGTGCTTCCCGAAAGACGTGCTCGCGCTCATCCGCACCGCGAAATCGGTGGGCCGCGAGCCGCACATCCTGCAGGCGGTCGAAACCGTCAATCGCGCCCAGAAGCAGGTGCTGTTCAATCGCATCGCGAAATTCTTCCAGGGCGACGGCGGACTGCGCGGCCGCACCGTTGCGCTGTGGGGGCTGGCTTTCAAGCCCAACACCGATGACATGCGCGAGGCGCCGAGCCGCGTGTTGATGGATAGCCTGTGGGCCGCGGGAGCGGCGGTGCGGGCCTACGACCCGATCGCGGCGGACGAGACACGGCGGATCTACGGCGAGCGCAAGGATCTCGTGCTCTGTCGCAATGCCACCGAGGCCTTGCAGGGGGCCGACGCGCTCGCGATCGTGACCGAGTGGCAGGAATTCCGCAGCCCCGATTTCGACGATATCAAGAAGACACTCAAGTCCCCCGTGATTTTCGACGGCCGCAATCTCTACGATCCGCAGGCGATGCAGCGCCTCGGCTTGCGGTATTTCGCGATCGGGCGCGGGGAATCGCTCTAGCTACGCCGAGGAGTTCGCGCTGGGTGAGTGAGTGCTGGGCGATCGTGCCGGTCAAGCGACTTGCGATGGCGAAGACCCGGCTGTCAGGAGTGCTGTCGCCCGCTGAGCGGCAGGCACTTTCGGCGGCCATGCTGAGCGACGTGCTGGATGCGCTGCGCGCCACACCGGCGATCGCGGGAACCCTGGTGGTCACGCCCGACAGCGCGGTCGCGGACGCGGCCGCGTGCTGCGGCGCGGTGGTCTTCGCGGAGCCCACGGATGCCGGGCTTGAACCTCGTCTGCAGGCGGCGGCGGCCGTGCAGGCGGGCATTGCTGCCGCGAGATCGCGCGGCGCGACGCATGCGCTGTACCTGCCCGGGGATGTGCCGCTCGTCGATCCGGCCGTCCTCGGACGCGTACTGGCCGCAGGCGGGGCGGGCGGCTGCATCGTTCGCGCGCTGCGGGACGATGGCACGAATACCGTGTTGTGCGACGCGCGCCATCCGATCGATTTCGACTTCGGGCCGGGCAGCTGCACCCGGCATCGCCGTGCGGCGGCGGCGCGCGGCATCACCTTGAAGCTCGTCGCGGAGCCGGCGCTGGCGCTCGACATCGACGTGCCGGAGGATCTCGAGCGCCTGCGGTTCGAATCCCCGCACGGCGAAACCGCACGCTGGCTGCACGGCGACGCGGCGCGTGCCGTCGGCGCCGCGACGCAGGTCACGACGACCGCCGCATGAGGCTTCCCGATCCGGATACGCCGCTCGATGAGCTGATGGCTGCAGCCGCGGCGCTGCGCGATGTGGGCCACCCGCGCCTCGTGACCTACTCGCGCAAGGTGTTCATCCCGCTGACGCGCCTGTGTCGCGACGTGTGCCACTACTGCACGTTCGCGAAGACGCCGCGGCATCTCGCTGCGGCCTACCTGTCGCCCGAGGAGATCCTGGCGCTGGCGGAGCGTGGCGCCGCGGCGGGGTGCCAGGAAGCACTGTTCACGCTCGGCGACCGTCCGGAGACCCGCTACGCGGAAGCGCGTGACGCCCTGGTGGCGCTCGGCTATGACTCGACGGTCGCTTACCTGCGGGCGATGGCGGCCCGGGTGCTCGAGCGCACGGGGCTCCTGCCACATATCAACGCCGGAGTGCTCACGGAAGCGGAGTACCGGACGCTGCGCGAAGTGGCGCCCTCCATGGGGCTGATGCTGGAGTCCTCATCCGAGCGGCTAATGGAGCGCGGCGGCCCGCATTTTGGGTCGCCGGACAAGCATCCGGCGGTGCGGCTCGAGTCGATCGGGACGGCGGGGCGGCTGCGCATCCCGTTCACGTCGGGGCTCCTCGTCGGCATCGGTGAAACGCGCGCCGAGCGGCTCGAGAGCCTCGTCGCGCTGCGCCGGCTCCAGGAGCAGCACGGCCACATCCAGGAAGTCATCATCCAGAACTTTCTGCCGAAGCCCGATACGAAAATGCGCGCCGCGCCGGCAGCCACAGAGTCGGAGATGCTCTGGACCGTCGCGATGGCGCGGCTCGTGCTCGGGCCTGAAATGAGCATTCAGGCGCCGCCGAATCTGAATCCGCAAAGTCTTGCGGCGCTCATCGGCGCCGGCATCAATGACTGGGGCGGCATCTCGCCGGTGACCCCCGACCACGTGAATCCCGAGCGGCCGTGGCCGCACCTCGAATCGCTCCGTGGCGCGATGCAGCGGATTGACCGGGTGCTGACCGAACGCCTGACCGTCTATCCGCGGTTCGTGACCGAGCGGGCCGGGTGGATCGATCGGGGCCTGCACCGCGCAGTGCTGCACCACGCCGACGCGAGCGGCCTCGCGCGCACGGATCGGTGGCGAGCGGGAGTCTCGGTCACGCCCCCGACCGAGCCCGATACGGGCATCGCGGCCGCGCCGCGAGCGAGCGCGACCGCCGCGACGCTGCGCCGATCACGGCCCTCGACACTCGATGTGCTGCTCGTACGCGCCGCGGCAGGCGATGCGCTCCCCGAAGAGGAGATCCTGCAGCTCTTTGCCGTGCGCGGCGCGGATCTCGACGAGGTGCTCGCGGCCGCCGACGCCGTGCGTCGCGAGCGTTGCGGGGATACGGTGAGCTACGTGGTTAACCGCAACATCAATTACACGAATCTCTGTACCTATCACTGCGGCTTTTGCGCCTTCAGCAAGGGGCGCGCGTCCGCCGGGCTCCGGGGCAAAGGGTATCTACTTGAGCTCGATGAAATCACGCGGCGTACCGCCGAGGCCGCCGACCGCGGCGCCACCGAGGTGTGCCTGCAGGGGGGCATTCACCCCTCGTTCACCGGGCAAACCTATCTCGATATCTGCCGGGCTGCGAAGGGGGCCGACCCGGACATCCACGTGCATGCGTTCTCGCCGCTCGAAGTTCAACACGGCGCCGCGACGCTGCGGTTGCCCGTTGCTCGGTTCCTCGAGCGCCTGCAGGCCGCGGGCCTCGCCACGCTCCCCGGCACGGCTGCGGAAATCCTCGACGACGGGGTGCGGCGCGAACTGTGTCCCGACAAGCTCTCGACGCAGGAGTGGCTCGCAGTGGTCGAAGCCGCGCACCGGGTAGGTCTGCGGACGACCGCCACGATCCTGTTTGGCCATATCGAAGCGCCGTTGAGCTGGGCGCGCCACCTGCTCGCGATCCGCGCCCTGCAGGCGCGCACCGGCGGCTTTACCGAGTTCGTGGCGCTGCCGTTCGTCGCCGAGGCCGCCCCGATCTACCTCAAGGGCGCTGCGCGCCCCGGGCCGACGTGGCGCGAGGCGCGGTTGATGCACGCGGTCGCGCGCCTCGTCCTGCACCCCCTGATTGCGAACATCCAGGCCTCCTGGGTAAAGCTCGGGCCCGAGGGCGCCGGCGCCCTGCTGCACGCCGGGGTCAACGATCTGGGCGGCACGCTGATGAACGAATCGATTTCCCGAGCCGCCGGCGCGGCGCATGGGCAGGAGCTGTCGCCGCAGCGCATGCGTTCCCTGATCCGCAGTCACGGCCGCATGGACCGGCAGCGCACGACGCTGTACGGCGTTCCAGATTCGGCGCGGGAGCGGCGCAGCTTCGGTGCGCCATCGCTCGTCGAGCTCGCGGGCGCGCCGCACCGCATCCGGGCCCAAGCATGACGGGAACCGCCGAGCGCGATCGCGAGAAGCAGCTCAGGACGGCCCGCTGGTTGCTGTTCGCGACCATCGGGTTGATCGCATACGGATCGTTCTATCCGTTTCATTTCGAGCTGCAGCGCCTGGTCGATGCGCGCTTGTCGGTGCTGTTCTACCTGCCGCAGATGCGTCGCCTGAACTACTCGGACATCGTCGGCAATCTCCTCCTCTACATTCCCCTCGGCTTCACGGCGGTGCACGCGCTTCCAGACCGCTACGGGCGCTGGCGACGGGCCGTGCTCGCGCTGCTCCTCGGCGCGCTCTTGTCGGTCTTGGTGGAATTCCTGCAGCAGGCGACGACCAATCGCACCGCGAGCATCCTCGATGTCGCGCTGAACGTGGTGAGCACGATCGCCGGAATCGCGCTCGGGCTTTCACTGCGCCTCGACACCACTGGCTGGCCGCACCTGCTGCGACGCAGGCGGCCACACGCGATGCCGCTCTTGCTGGTCGGACTGTGGATCGCGGCGCACACGATCCCGTTCGTCCCGACGCTGTCCAGGCTGCTGCAGCGCTTCGAGCCGGTGCGAACCCTGCAGTTCTCGCCTGGGGAAACCGCGACCTGGGTGGCGGGCTACCTGATCGTGTCGTTGGCGCTGCGCTCGCTCGTCCGCCGCCACGTCTTCTGGCGCGCCTGGGTGGCGCTGGTGGCCGGCTCGCTCGCCGCGCGCCTGTTCTTCCTCAATCAGCGCCTCGAGCTCGACGAATGTCTGGGGCTCGCGCTCGCGTTCGTGCCGATCGCGGTAACGCGCTCCATCCGGTACACGGTCGTGATGAGGCCGGCGTTTTACCTCGTCTGGGCCCTGCTCCTGGTCGCCGGGCTCCAGCCCTACGAGCTCGCCCCTCATGTACAGCCCTTCCAGTGGCTGCCGTTCAGCGGATTCTTCGAGGCGAACGGCGAGGGCGGTTACATCGAGTCGACGCGCAAGCTCTTCCTGTACACAGGCGCCCTGTGGCTCGCCGCGGCGGACGCCGCGCGATTGCGCAATGCGGTACTGATCCTGCTCGCCGTGACCGCGGTCACCGAATGGACCCAACGCTTCATGCCCGGTCGCACGCCCACGATCACCGACTGGGTCCTCGTTCTCGTTGGCGCGCTGATCGTGTTGGTCGCCGAAATGCCGGCGTTCCGCGCCCACAGCGGCGCGGCGGCCCCGTAGGCGGGCCTCGGTTCAGGCGAAGTGCCCGAGCGGCACGCGCACCGAGCGCTTCATCGTGTCGAGCACGATGCTCGAATGAACATCGCGCACGCTCGGAATCTTCAGCAGCTTCTGCAGTACGATATGGCCGAGCGCATCGAGGTCGGTGGCGAGCACATGCAGCAGGAAATCGTATTCGCCGGTGGTTGCGAAACAACTCACGACCTCCTCGAGGGCGCCGAGCTCGCGGCGGAACTGCGCGATGTTCTCATCGGTGTGCCGCTCGAGCTTCACCTGCACGAACGCCTGGACCTTGAGCCCGAGACGGGCCGGGTCGACGATGGCGGTGTAGCCCTGGATCACCCCGCCACGTTCGAGCTGGCGCACGCGCCGCGCGCAGGGCGTGCCCGAGAGGCCGATGCGCGCCGCGAGATCGACGACCGGGCTACGCCCGTCCTGCTGCAGCTCGGTGAGGATGCGGATATCGAGTCGATCGAGTTTCATAGCGAACATCACCATGAAGTCCGTGAAAATTGGAGATTATCACTATCGACAGGATCAAGAGAGAGCTATTTTAGCGAATCCCGGTCGGCCTCCAGGCCTAGGCTGGGGGAGTGCCGCGCGCGCGGCAGCGTACCGGCGTCCACCTGAGGAACACACCCATGTCCGCTGCCGCAGACTCCCACCTCGTGACGTCCACCGCCCCCGCGATCGACTGGTCCCGTGCGGTGCGCGCGGCGCTCGTGTCGCGGGTGCTCGATGAAGTCGAGGAGACGCGGCTCCTGCCCGAGCGCCGGGTGCTCTACCAGTTCACCGCGCGCGGACACGAAGTCACGCAGGTCCTGCTCGCGCAGCACCTGACGGGCGCGCGGGATGGGATCGGTTCTTACTACCGCTCGCGGCCGTTGATGCTCGCGCTCGGCCTGCCGGTCGAGACAGCCCTCGCCTCGACCATGATGCGTATCGGGAGCCTGAGCGAGGGACGTGACGTCGGCGTCGTGTTCAACCTGCCGCGGCGCGATGGGCCTTGCGTGCTGCCCGCCTGCGGCGGGGTCGGCACGCAATACACGCCGACGGCGGGCTGGGCGCAGTCGATCGTCTATCACACACGCGTGCTGCGCGATGCGCGCTTCGAGGGCAGCATCGCAGTCGTATTGGGGGGCGATGGTTCGACCGCGACCAACGGATTCTGGTCGGCGCTCAACCTCGCCACGACGCAGCGGCTGCCGCTGCTGTTTTTCATCGAGGACAACGGCTACGGAATTTCGGTGAAATCGGAGCTCCAGACGCCGGGCGGCAACATCGCGGCGAACCTGGCCGCGTTCGGCAATCTCCGGGTGTTCGATGCCGACGGGAGCGATCCGCTGGGGGCGTTGCCGTTGATCCACGAGGCCGTTGCGACGGTGCGCGGCGGGCGCGGGCCGGCGCTGCTGCGCGTGACGGTGCCGCGTCTTTGCGGTCATTCCGGCCAGGACACCCAGGCCTATAAATCCGCCGAGGAGATCCAGACCGAACAGGCGCGCGATCCGCTGCGGCACCTGCGCGAGCAGTTGGTGCCGGCGGTACTGACGGACGCCGCGTGGCAGGGTCTCGAGGAGCGCGCGCACACCGAAGTGCAGCAGGCGCTTGCCCGCGTGGAACGGCAGTCGACGCCCGACCCGGAACGCGTCACGCGCTTCGTGTTCTCCGAAGCCCACGCCGACGGCACGCTCGAGCTGCAGGCGCAGGGCGGCATGCGGCCCGACGGGCTCGAGCCGCTCCTCGGTTCGGAAACGCCGCGTCCCGAGGGCGCGCGCATCAACATGCTGACGGCAATTCGTCGCACGCTCGATCGTGAACTCGAAGTGAATCCGCGCGTCGTCGTTTTCGGCGAGGATGTCGGCCGCAAGGGCGGCGTGCACGCGGCGACGCTCGGGCTGCAGGAGAAGTTCGGCGTTGCCCGCGTGTTCGACACGAGCCTGTCGGAGGAAGGCATCATCGGCCGCGCGGTGGGCATGGCGCTCGCGGGCCTGGTGCCGGTGCCGGAAATCCAGTTCCGCAAGTACGCCGAGCCCGCTGCCGAACAGCTGAACGACTGCGGCACCATCCGCTGGCGTACCGCGAACCGCTTTGCCGCGCCCATGGTAGTCCGCATGCCGGGAGGATTCTTCAAGTGCGGCGATCCCTGGCACAGCCAGACGAACGAAGTTCAGTTCGCGCATGCGGTCGGCTGGCGTCTCGCGGTGCCCTCGAACGCCGAGGACGCGGTCGGCCTGCTACGCACGGCCTTGCGCGGCAACGATCCGACGATCTTCTTCGAACACCGCGCGATGCTGGATGGGGCCTGGGCGCGGCGCCCGTACCCGGGCGATGACTACATGCTCCCATTCGGCAAGGCGAAGCTCGTCCGTGCGGGAACCGAACTCACCGTCGTGACCTGGGGCGCCATGGTGGAGCGCTGCGAACAGGCGGCGAATGAATCCGAGGTGGCCGCCGAGGTGATCGATCTGCGCACGCTCGCGCCCTGGGATCGCGCGGCCGTGCTGGACTCGGTCGCGAAGACGCGCCGCTGCCTCATCGTCCACGAGGATCTGATTACGGCGGGTTTTGGGGCGGAAATCGCGGCCACGCTCGCGGACGCCGCGTTTTTCGACCTGGATGCGCCGATCGAGCGCGTCGCGATGCCCGACGTGCCGAGTCCGCACAATCCGCTGCTGACCGATGCCGTCGTGCCGAGCGTTGCGCGCATCGTGCAGGCGATACGCGGCCTGGCGAGCGTATGAGCGCGTCCGGCGAATCCATCGAGGTGCGCGCTCCCACCGAGCAGTCGGAGGGCACGCGCTCGCACATCCTGCGCTGGCTAAAGGCGGTCGGTGAACCGGTCGTCGAGCATGAACCGCTGATCGAGGTCGAGACCGACAAGGTCACCATCGAAATCGCGGCGCCCGCGGCGGGCGTCTTGCGGGAGATCCTGAAACGCGAGTCGGACGAGATCGGGCCGGGAGAGTTGTTAGGCCGGATCGACACGGCTGCGCGTGCGGCGGCGAAGGCAGCACCCGTGGC
>JBAVOB010000250.1:0-3357 GCA_049691655.1 Steroidobacteraceae bacterium
CCGGGGGCGATGGGCGCTCGCGCCTCAACCCGCGGACCGGGCGCCGGCGCAGACCGGATGCCGGGCAGCCCGCGCACGAGGTCCCGTACCGTGTCGGATTCCGCGAGAGTGGCATCGGGAACGCTCATCGCCAGTGCCTGCTCGATGCGCAGCGCGAGTTCGACTCGCGCGAGACTGTCGAGTCCGAAGTCCCTTTCGATCGATGCATCGGTACCGAGCCTGGCGATGCCAGGCATGTCGGGATGCAGCTCGGCGGCGAGTTCTCGAACGACCGCTAGCGTCTGTTCGAGCAGCGGGCTTGCATCTAGCGGAACGATCGGGTGGCGTGCGGGGGTCGCGACATCCATTTTTTCGGGTCCGCTACCCTGACCAACTGTCCGCGGAAGAGTACGCGTCCGGGCGCTGCAACCTGTCAGGAAACCACGTGGACGGTGCTGGCTTGCGGCCCGCGGTCGCCTCGTTCCTCATCGAAGCGCACTTTGGTGCCGATCGCGAGTTGCTCGAAGGGGCGATCGAGCACGCTGTTGCGATGGAAGTAGATCAGGCGACCGTCGTCGGTCTCGATGCGCCCGAAATCCTCTGTCGGATCAAGCTCGCAGACACGACCATGCGGCGGAGCGACGCGGCTCTTGGCGGGGGGGCGCCGCTCGCGCTCGTAGTCCTCGAGCCTGCGCCGGGTGGCGCGGAACGCATCGCGCAGCGCGACATAGGCGTCTTCGTGAGAATGTCGGATCGGATGACTCCGGCGAGTCGCGATCTGGCTGTCAGGCACGGTGAGGTCCACCCGCACTTCGAACAGCCCGCCCTGTTGGCTGTGCCTGGGAGGCGCTTCGACGATGACGTGACAACGCACGATTCTCGAGCTGAACCGCTCGAGCCGCCCGGCGAGCTTGCGAACGCGCGCCTCGAGGGCAGGCGAGGGCTCCATGTGACGGAAGGTAATCTGCAGCGGGAGTTGCATATCGTGTATCTCCAACACTCCCGAGCATCGTCGATGCATCGGCCGGGCATCGCAATTCGCGCAACTACGTAGACCCACGCATTGAAGCATCGGCGTCTTGCGACGCCGGCTTGCATTCAGAGACGCTCGAAGCGAGCCTGGAAGAACCTGAGATGACGCGGCTCGTAGACGAGCTTCAGGCCCCGTGCGGCATGCCGCTGTCGATACACATCGACGACCGATTCGGCCGTGAGGTCCATGTGCGCCTGCGTATACACACGGCGAGGGATCGCCAGCCGGACCAGCTCGAGCGCCGGATGAAGATTCTCTCCGGAAATCCTGTCGCGGCCCGCCGAAACTATCCCGCGTTCCATGGAGCGTACGCCGGAGTCCTCGTACAGATATGCGGTCAGTGCCTGCGCCGGGAAGTCGTCCTGCCTGAGATGAGGATAGAACGCCAACGCATCCAGATACACGGCGTGGCCACCAATCGGCTTCACGATGGGAACGCCGGACTCGATGAGCTTGGCGCCGAGGTACTCCACCTGACCCACGCGCGCCCGGATGTGGTCGTCCTGCACCGACTCGACGATGCCGCGTGCCATTGCCTCCATGTCGCGGCCCGCCATACCGCCGTAGGTATGAAGCCCCTCGTAGAGGACGACCAGATTGCTGGCTTCCTCGTAGAGGGCAGGGTCGTTAAGGGCGAGCCACCCGCCGATGTTGACGAGCGAGTCCTTCTTGCCGCTCATCGTGCAGCCGTCACTGTAAGAGCAGAACTCACGCAGGATCTCGGCCACCGGTTTTCGCTCGTACCCGGGCTCGCGCTGCTGGATGAAATAGGCGTTCTCGACGGCGCGCGTGGCGTCGAGCATGATTCTGATGCCATGGTGATCGGCGAATGCGCGAACCGCGCGCGCGTTCTCCATCGACACCGGCTGGCCGCCGGCCATGTTGACGGTAGCTGCAAGGCAGACGTAGGGGACGCGCTGCGGGCCGACCCGCTGGACCAGGGCTTCGAGCGCGTCGAGGTCGACATTCCCCTTGAATGGCAATTCGTTCGCCGGATCGTGGGCCTCGCGGATGATCACGTCGATGAAAGTGGCCCCGGCCATTTCCTGATGCGCCCGGGTGGTGGTGAAGTACATGTTCCCGGGCACGTAGTCACCTGGCTTGATGAGGATCTTCGAGAGAATGTTCTCGGCGCCACGGCCCTGGTGAGTCGGCACGACGTAACGGTAACCATAAAAGTCCTGGACGGCCTTTTCGAGATGAAAGAAGTTCTGGCTACCGGCGTATGCCTCGTCGCCGAGCATCATTCCTGCCCACTGCGAATCGCTCATCGCGCTCGTGCCGCTGTCCGTCAGCAGATCGATGTAGACGCCCTCCGATCGCAGCAGGAAGGTGTTGTATCCGGCCGCGGCGATCGCGCGTTCGCGTTGGGCGCGGGTCGTCATCCTGATCGGCTCGACGACCTTGATCTTCCAGGGTTCAGCCCAGGAGCGGCGCGGCGGAGCGGGGGGACCAGAGCTGGGATGACTCATTGGTGACTCACGATTTCAACGTAGCCGTTGCTGGCCGTCGGGCGGCAGCCGATGCGCTGTGGCGCTATTGCAAATCGAACTCGAGAAACGGGTAGCTCTGCAGCGAGTGGATGCACTACCCTGAGCCAGCGTAACAGAGGCAATGCTCATGCGACACGGGATGGTGACGACCCTGAGCGTCCACGCACTCCTGGTGACGCTGGTCGTCAGCGCGTCAGGCGCCGCCGCTGCTGAAAATCGCGAGCCGTTGAGGCGTTTCTGGGGCGACTTCGGCCTGGGCTATGGCCGACTGAACGGGGGATCCGCGCCGGGCGGGGACGGTAGCGGCGGAGTGTGGCTTGATCTGGTGGTCGGCGGGCGTCTCAGCGAACGATGGCTTCTCGGCCTGAACCTGGGCGCGGTCGGGAGTCAACCGAGCAGCAGCAACTACAATCCATATGTTTCTTACTCGAACATATACGGTCAGGCCGTCACCAACCTGTTTCTGGTCACTCAATTCGAACCGCTCGGCGACCACGGCTGGTTCTTCGGCGCGGGCGGCGGGCGCGTCCTGTACCACAACCACGCACTGGAGACTGTGACAGGCAATGCCCGAAGCGGTGAGGGTACCGGTGGAATCGCACGCGTCGGCTACGACTGGAAGACCGGCACCCGCGTACACTTCGAGGCGCAAGTTTCCGCCGAGACCGGCAACATCTCGCTCGCGTACCCGGTCGCCGGGACGTTCAGCTTCACTGCGGTCGCACTCAGCTTCCACGTTGCCCGCCATTGAGGCGCAGGGCGCCGCAAGAAGCGGCCCGATCGATGCGGCATGCCCGGCCGCTTAGGAGTCTGGTCTGCTTGCGGGGCGCGGGGCGCCCGGAGCTTCCTGCG
>JBAVOB010000251.1:0-2234 GCA_049691655.1 Steroidobacteraceae bacterium
GGGCATCGCGTTCGGCGCGCGGCCGCTGCGCGATCACGCGCGCCGCGGCGTAGAACCGCGGCAGGTCCCCGCCCTGCGCGGCGAGCAGCCGCTCGAATCCCGGCGCGCACTCGAAGTAGGTCGCCACCGCCGCCACGTGCGCGTTGTTCAGCCCGTGCTCGAGCCAGGAGTCATAGCCGCTGCGGACGTCGAATTGCTGCTCGAGCGTGCGCAGCTCGGCGTCGAGCGCGGCGAACATCGCCTGCTTGCGCGTGCGCATCACGGCAGGCGGCAAGGCCTCCGCGTACAGCGCGCGCAGCTGCAACCGCGCCTGCGCGAAGCGCTCGATGAACGTCTGCTGGCGCGCGCGCCGCAATCGATAGGCGTCGAGTTCGCCGTGTCGGCCGCGGGCCTCGAGCCAGCGCACGAGGGCGGCAGCCTCCACCGTGATCGCGAACGCCTCGTTGAATTCGCTGGCGCCTTGCACGTAGACCACCTGGTGCGCGAGTTCGTGGAACACGATCGCCGCCAGTTCCACGTCGCTGTAACCGATCAGCGTGCTTAGCACCGGATCCGCGAACCGCCCGAGCGTTGAGTACGCCGGAACACCGCCGACGAACACATCGCGCCCGCGAGCCTGCAGGCGGCGTGCGAACGCGCGCGCCTGCGCCTCGCGAAAGTAACCGCGGTAGGCGACGCAGCCCGCGACCGGAAAGCACCAGCGCAGCGGTTCGACGGAGAACTCGGGCGCGGCGACCACGTTCCACACGACGAACGGCCGGCCGATGTCGGCATAGCTGCGGTAGCTGCGGCCATCGGGCAGCCCGAGTGCAGCGACCGCGAAAGCGCGCAAATCCTGCACGGTTTCCAGCTTCGCCCGCAGCGGCTCCGCGGTGCGCGGGTCAGCGATCACCGCCGCGATCGGCCGGCGCTTCGCCAGCACTTCGTGTTCGCCGCGGGCCGCCTGCAGCAGGTAGAGCGTGCCGCAGCCCTGAAAGAGCAACAGCGCTGCAGCGCCCAGGGCCCCGGCGCCGAGGCGGGGGAAAACCGGCGAGCGGCTCGGCGGATCGGGCGCCTCGGGTAACATGCGCGCATGCGAGTTTACTTGGTCGGAGGCGCAGTTCGGGACCAGTTGCTCGGTCGCGCGGCGCGCGAGCGCGACTGGGTGGTGGTCGGCGCGACGCCGGAGGAACTCGAGGCCCGCGGCTACCGCGCGGTCGGGCGGGACTTTCCCGTCTTTCTGCACCCGCAGACGCATGAGGAATACGCGCTGGCACGGCGCGAGCGCAAAGTCGCGCCGGGCTATCGCGGTTTCACCACGCAGTTCTCGCCCGACGTCACGCTCGAGGAGGACCTGCTGCGCCGCGACCTCACGATCAACGCCATCGCGCAGGCGGAGGACGGGACGATCGTCGACCCGCACGGCGGCCGTCGCGATCTCGAGGCGCGCTCCCTGCGGCACGTCTCGGCAGCGTTCGTCGAGGATCCGGTGCGCATCCTGCGGGTCGCGCGCTTCGCCGCGCGTTTTGCGCCCCGCGGCTTCCGCGTCGCCGCGGAAACGCTGGCGCTGATGCGCTCGATGGTAGCCTGCGGTGAAGCCACGGCGCTCGTCGCGGAGCGGGTGTGGCAGGAAACCGAGCGCGCGCTCGCGGAGCCGGCGCCGCAGGTGTTCTTCGAGACCTTGCGCTCCTGCGCAGCGCTCGCCGTGATATTTCCCGAGATCGATGCGCTCTGGGGCGTGCCGCAGCCGCCGCGGTGGCATCCGGAAATCGATACCGGCGTGCACACGATGCTGGTGCTGGCGGAATGCGCGGCGCTGTCGCCAAGCGCGGTCGTGCGATTCGCCGCGCTGACCCACGATCTCGGCAAGGCCGCCACGCCGCGCGAACACTGGCCGAGCCACCCCGGCCACGAGCGCACCAGCGTGCGCCTCGTGGACGCGCTCTGTGACCGGCTGCGCATTCCGAACCAGCACCGCGAACTCGCGCGCATCGTGGCGCGCTATCACGGGCTCGCGCACCGCGTCGAGGAGCTGCGCCCTGCGACGCTGCTCGAGCTGCTGGAAGCGGTCGACGCGTTCCGCCGGCCCGATCGCTTTGTGGATTTCCTGCTCGCCTGCGAAGCCGATGCGCGCGGGCGCACCGGCCGCGAACGCGATCCCTACCCGCAGCGCGACTATCTCGAGCGGGCACGCGAGCTGGCAGCGAGCGCGGCGCTTGCGGCCGAGGAGCGCAGCGGCCTCACCGGGACTGCCA